>CAZNHN010000346.1:0-5795 GCA_964572415.1 uncultured Phaeodactylibacter sp. | reverse complement strand
CAGCTCAGTGCTGCCGGCTCCACACAGGGTGAGGATATTGCCTACACCTGGCTGGATGATGGTGGTGCTGCGTTGGCCACAACAGATTCAGTGCTGATCAATGCACCGGGCACCTACACTTTGCAGGTGGTGAATATCCGGAACAGTTGTGAAAGCGAGGATGAAGTTGTCATTACTCAGGATATTGAAGCGCCTGTAGCTGATGCCGGGCAACCTCAGCAGATTGACTGTATCAACCCGATAGCCACCCTTAACGGGACAGGATCGCAGACTGGTCCGGATATTAATCATCAGTGGGCCTTTGGACAGGAGAGTAATCTGATTAGCGGAGGGCTTACCTTATCAGTCGATACTGCCGGCACCTACTTTCTTATTGTCACGGATGAAGACAATCAATGCCGGAGTGTGGCTACCGTTGAAGTTTCTGAAGTCGCGGCTGCGCCAACTGCATTGCTGACCACTGCCAACGGGCCAACCTGCTTTGGTGATGGTAATGGTAGCATCCTGATCGGTGGAGTGGAAGGGGGTACAAGCCCATATCTTTACAGTTTTAACGGGGCGGCTTTTGATCAGCAGGCAAACTTTACCGGTTTGGATGGCGGGGTTTACAGCCTGGTTGTTCAGGACGCCATTGGTTGCGAGTACGAAACGGAGATTGTGCTCGAAGAGGGGAATGATCTCAATGTCGAAATTATTGAACAAGACCACAACGGTCAGATTCAGGTAGAGTTGGGCGAGGTTGCTACCCTGACTGCCGCTGTTAATGTGGAAGACGGGGAAATTGCCCGGTACCTATGGCGTGGAACGGACAGCCTGTCCTGCTATGATTGCCCGGTAACCTTCGTAACGCCCTCTGCCTCCGGTTCCTATCAGGTAGAGATTACGGACCTTAACGGCTGCACCGCATCTGATCAAATACAGTTGATCCTCAATAAGAGTCGTCGGGTATATGTACCCAATGTTTTCTCTCCTAACGGAGATGGGGCTAATGACATCTTTTTCGTTCAGGCAGGACCGGAAGTGGTCAATATCGAAGCCTTTGAAATTTACAACCGGTGGGGTGAACCCGTCTTTACCGTATTTGGGGCGCCACCCAATGATCCGGTCTTTGGATGGGATGGCCACTATCGTGGCGAATTGATGAATGGAGCGGTCTTTACCTGGTTTGCGAGAGTAGAGTACGTTGATGGCGTTGTCGAGCTCTTCAAGGGAGATGTGGTACTCATGCGGTAGCGGTTAGCACTTTCCGGGGTTTCGCTTCCGGAGTGAACGAACCCAATGACAGCAACCGGTACGGCATTAATTGACGAGTTAGGTCAGCAGGTAAGAGTATTTGACTTGTACCCAGGGGATATGGAAGTCAGTGGACATCTGAGCGGGCTTCCTACGGGGCTACACGTCCTGCAGGTCGCTACTCGTGCCGGGTATCAGGAAACGCTGAAGTTGCTGAAACAATAGGCTGGGAAAGCGCGTAAAATTGAACAGGTGGGCAGGGCAATTGAGCCTTGTCCACCTGTTTTTATAGCTTTCTGCTTGCAAAGGTATTTTCCCTGGCGAGAAGCCGGGAAGACTGTTGTTGAGCTAATTAAAATCCACAAGATCAATCTCAAAAACCAGCACAGACCCGGCCGGGATAGTCCCGACAGCCCGGTTGCCGTAGCCAAGGTTGGATGGGCAATAAAGGGTGACCTCCCCTCCTTTCCCTACTAGTGGGATGCCGATTTGCCAGGCGGGAATTAAGTTTCTAAGCGGAAAAGTAATAGTACTGCTGCCCGGTGTCTGATCAAAAACGTGCCCGTCCAGCAGGGTGCCTTTGTAGCGCACGGTGACAGAATCCGTGAGCTCAGGCCGTTCACTCGAACCTGGCGTCTGAATTTGGTAGTACAAGCCGGACTCGTGCCGGTCAGCCGTCAGGTTGTTCTCTGCGAGGAAGTCCAGGATTTTCTCTTCATCAGGCCGGTCGTCGGTCTCCTTGTTGCAGGCGATCAGCGCAATGCCTAAAAGCATCACAAACACATATTTTAGCTTCATCTTCAAAATGGTAAGTTTGGACGTAAAACTACAAAAATACTAAAGCTGCCGGACAGCAGTTGAAAATTTGACAGGCATAAGACCAAAACGGCGGCAGCCCTGCCGGAGGCATTTATAGTGGGTCGGGCATTTCCGACGATGGCAATGCCCAGACCTGCTCTTTTGACCCATCAACAGTCGGCCTGGCCGTATTCTCCAATGGCAATAACCCAATGGACGCTATATTCTCCGAGATACAAACCAGAGGAGAGGAGCCGCAAAGCAGCCCCGGGTTACCTCTGATGAGCCAGAATACCAGCATCCCGTGGGAGGCGGTGGTTTACCCTAATCCTGTGAGGGGGCAATTCACCCTGGAGTTAGAAAAGCCCCTGATTGAAAGAGCCGAGGTTTTTGCCTTCAACCAATTTGACCAGCTTATGGCTAAATGGCCAATGGCTGCTGGTGAGATACTCATGGACTGTCAAACTTCGGATTGGGCACCTGGAATTTATTACCTGCAGGTCAATACGCTTCACCGTAATTTCCCTCCGGTAAGGATTGTTAAAACCAGGTAAACCAAGGACGCCTTGAAAAGCCCCGGTAGTAAAGCCACATTACCGGGGCTTATTTATTGGGTTTTACTGAATGGATATTGTTACTTTTGCGCTGCAAATTGTTGAAAGTCTTAACACGCACAATATGAAACCATTACTTGTAGCCACGCTGGCTCTTTTTATCATGAGCTGTAATGCTCCCGCCTCTCAGGGAGACAGCACCACGAACGACAGTGCCTCAACTCCTGCAACACCTATGGCGGTCCGTGACAATTCACCTGCGGAGGCACCGGATATCACGCTTACACTTTCCGGTATTCAAGCTGGTGGGCAGGCTTCACTGATCGGGCACCTCAACGACCAACGCTTCAGGGCAGACTCTACAGCCGTAGGCCCGGGCGGAGTGATCCATTTTAAAAGATCAGAGCCGTATTTGGCTGGCTTCTATTACATCCTTGTCCCTCAGCAAGCCGTCGTTCAACTGCTGATCGATAAAGACCAAACGATGCAGCTTACGGCGGATGCCGGAGATGTAGTCAGTACTATGCAGGTAGAAGGAAATCTCGAAAATGAGATTTTATATCGAAATCTACGGTTTGAGCAGGAGCAATCGCCGAAGTTTGATGCCATTTCCAGTCAGTTGAAAGGCCTTCAAAAGGGGTCTGCCGAATACGAAAGGATCACTGCTGAACGGAGCGCCCTGGTACAGGAACGCAAAGCACATTTGCAAGACCTTTTTGAAAGCTATCCAAATACCCTCTTTACCAGCTTCAAGCGTGCTGGCCAAAACCCGGATCTGCGCGAGCCCAAACGCCCGGATGGCAGCATCGACAATGAAGCACAGGTGTACTACTTCCGGCGGGACTTCTGGGATGGGGTAGACTTTACGGACGAACGTCTGCTGCGGACCCCCGTCATTTCCACCAAACTTAACCGTTATATTACTGAAATGACCCCCCAAAACCCGGATTCCCTTAAGGCTGCTACAAAGTACCTGTTGGATAAAGTCGTGGATAATGAAGCTACCAAAGAGTATTTTAAGTTCTTTGCAAACTGGATTACCTTAAAATACGAGCCCACTAAAACCTCACTGATGGATGCAGAGGCCATGTTTGTCTTCATGGTACAAAATTACTTTACCAGAGAACGGGCGTTTTGGTCAGACTCCATGAATGTTTACGCCCTGCAGCAGCGTGCCGATGAAATGGCAGGTAGCCTCGTCGGCAATAAAGCACCAAACGTGACCTCTTTTGCCCCCGATGGCTCCAAAAAAACACTGCTTGACCTGAAAGCGCCTTACCTTATCGTTTATATGTACAACCCAACCTGCGAACATTGCATGGAGCAAACGCCACAGTTGGTCAATTTTTACAGGGAGTGGAAGAACAAAGGCGTTGATGTCTACAGCATTGCATTGGATACTGACCAAAAAGAGTGGACGGACTATATCAAAAAAACAGGGATGACCTGGACTAATGTTTTTGACCCCTCCAACCGTTCCATTTATGGCAAATACTTTGTGGATATCACACCTGAAATCTATGTCATCGGCCCCGACCGAAAGATTATCGCCAAGAATATCAAGGTCAACCAGATAGAGGAAGTTATCCGAAGAGACCAGGAACAAAGATAGGTTCACCTCTTATGTAATGAAGGTCTAAGTGCCTCCGGGTGCCACTGAAAACACCCGGAGGTATTTTTTGCGCTACTTCATGGAATAGATACTTACATCAAAGATCAGGCCTCATTTTTTGTCTTGAGTCAGCAATTCCATAAACAGGCATCACTCGTATTGCTTGTCCGGACCACCCGGAACCTTTATTACAAACATTTTGTAGAGCCAACCTTAGAATCTCATGGCCTTGCATGAAAATGCCGGTTTATATCTTTTTACAAATCATTGATCACTCAACTGCTTATACCATGGCCCTGAGACGCTTTTCGTATACGAGCGTGTTGCGCATTGGATTGGGGGATTACGCTTCGGTGTCCTAACGTCCCGAAAGCTATTCCTTCACAATCCGCTTATGCACGACCGTCTTCCCGGTAGCAATGCGCACCAGATAAACGCCCGATGGTAAGTTCGCTAGTGAAATCCGGCGGTTATTTTCCGCCTGCACCGGTAGCACCTGCCCGTTCAGGTTCAGCAGCTGTACCTGATCAATCTGAAAGCCGTGAGGGCTGACAATATTCACCCAATCGGTCGCCGGGTTTGGGAAAAGCTTAAACACACCTTTTCCAAATTCCGCTTCCTTACTGGAAACGACTTTAAAGGTGGTCTCCATACCCTGAATAGGCAGTCGGTTCTCATCAAGATCAATACAGTAGGTTTTCTCAACTGATACGTTTGATTGTGTAAGCCCGGCAATATCATCAATAATCCCGATGATGTAAGCAACCTGCCCGTGCCCGGAGACGTTGTTCTGGTCAATTCGGGTCATGGCAATCTCAATACGCCCATCCGGGTAGACTTTATCGACTGTGAGGGTATTAACCCCGGGCTCGCCAAACCAGCTTGTGGGATAAACGACCTCTATCTCATCCGGGCTGATTACTTCAGGATCAAATTGTACCGTGAAGGCTACGCCGTAGGCATTCTGTACCGGTGCATTGGCTTCACCGATTAAAATTGGTGCCTGAAATGTTGTTCCATTCGGCTGGTTTACGGGGAAATCAATAAAAGCGGGTGGGTCTAAATCTGTACCTGGCAGCTCTGTGACGGGCTGTGGGACCCCATGTGACAGACCGTAGTTATCGATGAGTACCAGCCGGTCAAGCTCATCAATCAGGCCATCGCCATTGCAATCGGCATGTTTGTAGTTGGTGCCATCTGCAAAGGTACTGTCGATGCGCCATAACCTATACCGATCGATAGCAAGTCGATATGGTGGGCAAGGTTGTCGGCATTGGCATCGCCGGGCCAGACTGCTTCGTCAGTCACCGATGTCCAACACAGATTGTCCAGTACCATCGTATAGTCAGGCAAGAGGCTGATGTAAAAGCTTTCCAAAGGCCCCTCTACAGTTATCTTACCCGTTGTAGCGGGCGTGCTATAGTCGAAGCTCATCGTTATGCCATCACCAAGCTGTACTGAACCGGGATTATTGGGCAAGGGCAGGTAAATAGATTGGAAATTATCATTAGCAAATACCTGTATGCTGTCTACCCAAACCGGAAAATGAAAGTCCATCGTCATCGTACGGCTACTGACGCTACCGGGTAGCGGGCCTC
>CAZNHN010000345.1:1897-5825 GCA_964572415.1 uncultured Phaeodactylibacter sp. | reverse complement strand
GAGGCAAGTTCCCATTTGCATGCTCAGGCCGCGATTCCATAATCGCCGCCTGAGTTGGTATGGCACAAACAGGGAATAAGGCGGGCGTTGTTCACCGCACCAACGTCACATCCCCCTGCAAAGTCTGCACCGCTTCCTGCCGCTCTACCTGATACTGCATGAGGTAGAAATAGACCTCCGTGGGCGCAGGCTCCCCGTCCTGTTTGCCATCCCAGGGCAGGGTGGCGTCTGAAGTTTCATAGACCAGATTGCCCCAGCGGTTGTAAATGCGCAGCAGAAAGTTCAGGAAGACCGGTTCTTCACAGTCGCTCAGCGGGCCAAAGGTATCGTTGGTATTGTCGCCGTTTGGGGTGAAGGTATTGGGCAGCGCAACCCTACAGATACTGGTGTCACAGTCTATGGTCGCAATGGCGATGGTATCCGCAACCGTCTCGCAGGCTGTGCTGATGGTCAGGGAGTACAGGCTGTCCAGGCCCACTTCAATCTCGGTAGTCGTATCGCCGGTAGACCAGGCGTAGGCCGCATTGGGGAACTCCGGGACGGAGAGGGCTACAGGCTCGTTTTCGCAAAGGGTCAGCGTGTCCTGCTCAAAGGCGAATTCAAGTGGCTGCGTGGCAAAGATATGGTCGGAAAAGTTAGGCAGGCCGGTGTAGGGAATATTATCGCTTTCTGGCAGCATAAAAACATCCGGCAAAAATAGCGGCTCCGGTGTATCCGGGCATTCCAGAATGGATAAAGTTGTACCATCCATTGGAAAGAATGCGCGCTCTAAGAGGTAAAGATTCCCATCCACGGCCATTTGCATATGCCCGGTCAGGCGGTTCTCCGGAAGGTTGGCGATTATTGAACGGCTGTCTTCCACCTGCTCCGATTCTAAATCGTACTGCACAATTACGCGGCCAACGGGTGTGTTTTCCACAAAATAGAGGAATTGGCTACCTGGCGAAAAAGAAACGGCGCCCTGGCTATGATCGGGCATCGGTGTCAGGTCGATTACATTTGCGGTATCAATTTGCCCGGTGCCATTATCGAAGGGAAAAACCGTGCCGCCACAGTACAACCACTGCCCGTTGGGCGAGATATCGAGCTGTCCCGTAATGGTGCCGTCAAACGGGAAGGAAAGCGTATCCGTAACACCTTCACTCGTAACCGGGAAGACCAGCAGCCGGTTATTCTCTGGTACCGCATCCACGATCACCATCCAATAATCGGCCCCATTTTGGTGAATAGTCCCCGTAAGGCCTTCAAAAGCAGGTACGTACAGCCGTTGGTCGGCCACGGTGACACCGCCCAGCCCGCCATTGAGCGACATATCTACCTCAAAGTAGGACAAGCCCCGACCCTGAGGCTGCCCCGGCACACTACCGCCGATATTAAACTCTGATTCCTCCATCGTGAATAAATAGTATACTTCTGGTACACCGGGCTTAGGCAGAATCAGGGCCGACTGCATTGCACTAAACCCTCCGCCCTCGGTGCCGCCCATATCGTACATTACTTCGTCATTGCGGTTCCAGATTTTTCCGGAGGTCTGCCCCGATTGCTCCGGGTCCCGGCCGCCACCATTGGTGTAGAAGAGCACACTGCCTTCCGCATCCGAGACAATAGCGCAGCCTTCAAAGGCTTCCATCGCGCCCCCAGGCACCTGTACGGGATTGCCGCTAGAAAAGTCAAGCCCGGCAGCTGCACCAAAGTACCAAACCGTACCTGCATTCTGGGCAGAGATCAACAATGGGAATAACAGAAAAAAGCAGAGCAGTTGTTTCATAGTCCTTTCCGCGTTTGTAGCCACAAAGCTACGGTATATTCCCATTTCAGTCTTCAAATTCTGCTTATATTAACCGTCAAAAACCAGGCACTATGCCAAAAAGTGTAGCGATTATCGGAGCAGGCTGTTCGGGCCTGGCTGCCATCAAAAACATGCAGGATGCCGGTCTGACGGACATCATCTGCTACGAAAAGAACGATCAAATCGGCGGCAACTGGGTCTTCACCGCCGGGGAATCCCACTCCAGCGTTTGCGAAACCACCCACATCATTTCTTCAAAAGAACTTTCTGCTTTCGAGGGCTTCCCTATGCCCGACCATTATCCGGACTACCCTTCGCATAAGCAGGTGCTGGCTTACTTTCAGGATTATGCCCGGGCTTTCAACCTGGAACAATACATACAGTTCAATACCGCCGTAACCCAGGCTACCGAGCTGCCCGACCACCGTTGGCACCTCACCCTTAGCGATGGCAGCGAACGTACCTTTGACTACCTCCTGGTCGCCAACGGACACCACTCCGTACCCCGCTGGCCCGACATACCGGGTACTTTTACCGGCGAATACCTGCATTCCCACAGCTTCAAGACCAATACGCCCTTTGCGGGAAAGCGGGTGCTGGTCATCGGGGCCGGCAACTCGGGCTGCGACTGTGCCGTGGAAGCCAGCCGGGTCACCGAATCCACCGCCATCAGCCTGCGCCGCCCCACTTACATCATCCCCAAATTCCTGATGGGGAAGCCGACCGACACTTATAATGCCTTATTGCAGCGTATCCCTGCGTTCCTGCGGGCACCTATGCAAAAGCTCAGCCTGCAATTGCAGATCGGAAAGTACGAGCGCTACGGGCTGAAGACCCCCGATTATCCAATTACCGCCTGCCATCCTACGCTGAATTCAGAGCTCCTCTACCGCATCCGGCACGGGCGGGTAAGCCCCAAAGCCGGTGTGGAGCGCTTCGAAGGCCAAACCGTCCACTTCTCTGATGGCAGCAGCGCTGATTTTGATACGGTTATAGCCGCGACAGGGTATAAAATTGCCTTCCCGTTTTTCGAGCCGGGGTTATTCGACTTTGAAGATGCCTACCGCATTCCGCTCTACCTGCGCATGATGGCGCCCGGTCACCCCAATGTCTTTTTCATTGGGCTGGTGCAGCCGCAGGGGTGCATCTGGCCCTTGTCTGATTTACAGGCGCAACTGGCAGCCTTGCACATCACAGGCAGATGGCCGTTGCCGGACAATCTGGAACAACTTGCAGAAGCCGAGTGTGATGAAATCGAACAGGAGTTCAAACAAGCCCGGCGACACAGCCTGGAGGTCCATTTCCACCCCTTTGCCGAAAAAATCCGGGCGCAAATCAGAGCCGCCGCAGGTAAGCGACCTGCCGTACCTGTATAGGAAAGGCATTGACCTCCGGGATGTCTTCGCCCTCGAAGGTTTCGTTGCCGGTAGTGCGGACAGGCTCGAGCTTTCCGGAGATGATCTCGTAGGTCATCACGCCCTCTTTGACTTCGGCGGTGCTCAGCAATAAGCTGCCCATGACATCAAACCGGCTGTACATTTTGCCATTGAGCAGGTATACATCCATTTCAATGGTATTCTGCTCATCGATTTTATACCAGCCCATTTCCGGGCGGACCGGCTTGAGCAGGTAGTCCCGCAACCCTTCTTCTTTGTCCGGCCCGTAAATGATGCTGTAAGTATAAAAGGAATCCCGGGGCAGGATGTGCAGTTCCATCGGCAGCTCCTGCTGTTTCCCCTGCAAGCTGTAGATTTCCAGCGTGCCCGCCCATTTACCCACCCATTCTTCAGGGAGCCCCAGGCTGTCTGGCGACTCCTGAGCAGCAAGCGGCTGACAAAACGCAAGGAAGAATAAAACAGTACTGATTGGTTTCGCTATCTTCATCATTCATTATTTAACGCCCACAAGATAACGTATGCATCTCAACTTCCTGCTCCCGATCCTGCTCGTTGGCACCTTTAGCAGCTTTGCCCAAGCCCCCTACTTCCAACAGCAGGCCGACTACCGCATTGATGTCCGCCTCGATGATCAGGCGCATATCCTGCACGGGCACCTCAACCTCATTTACCACAATAATGCCCCGGAGGCACTCGACACCCTCTACTTCCACCTCTGGCCCAATGCCTACCGCAATCAGCA
>CAZNHN010000345.1:0-1797 GCA_964572415.1 uncultured Phaeodactylibacter sp. | reverse complement strand
GATATGGGCGAGTTTTATTCCGAATTTGGCAACTACGAAGTCAGCATCACCCTACCCGAAAACTATCAGGTAGGCGCCACCGGCACTTTGCAAAATGAGGCAGAACGGCAGCGCCTGCTTGCACTCAGCCGGCAACCCTTGCCCGAAGACGAGAGTGAGGCATTCCCACCCTCAGCAGAAGCCTTCAAAACCCTGATGTACACGGCAGAAAAGGTGCACGACTTCGCCTGGTTTGCCGACAAGCGCTTTCAGGTGCGCCACGATACAGCTACCCTGCCTTCCGGCAAAACCGTAGAGGCCTGGGCGTTTTTCGCAGCCGAAGACCAAAACTACTGGGACAAAGGAGCATTCTATGTCAAGCGGGCGCTGGAGTTTTACTCCGAAAAAGTTGGGGAATACCCCTATCCGCAGGCTACGGCGGTGCAGACCACCCTCGGCGCAGGCGGCGGCATGGAGTACCCGATGGTCACCAATATTGGCGGGGTGAGCAGTGCCCAGTCGCTGGACATGGTCATCACCCACGAGGTGGGGCACAACTGGTTCTACGGCATCCTGGCCTCCAATGAGCGCGACCACGCCTGGATGGACGAGGGGCTGAACAGTTATTATGAAGCGCGGTACCGCCTGGCATTTTACCCTGAGCCGGAAAGGCAGCTGCCCCGGCTGTTGATGGGCAATTCCGGTATTCCTGAAGAAGAACTGCCCTATCTGATGCAGGCGCGGCGCGGGCAGGATCAGGCTCCCGATACGCCTGCAGAGGCATTCAGCCCGGTCAATTACTACATTGGAGCCTACCAAAAGCCGGCGCAGAGCTTTCAGCTGCTGGAAGGTTTTCTCGGTAACCCCACCTTCGACCGTGCCATGCAATCCTACTATCGTACCTGGCAATTCCGGCATCCGCAGCCCGGAGATTTACGCAAAGTGCTGGAAGCAGAAAGCCAAACCGACCTAAGTTGGCTGTTCGACGGGCTGATCGGCTCTAATGCAAAGGTGCGCTACAAAATAAAGAGCATCTCCTCCACCGGCAGGTCTATCAGCCTGACCGTGCGTAACAAAGGGCAAATTGCGACACCCCTGCCCATAGGCCTGGGTACGGGGCGGGACAGCATCAGTCAGATCATCTGGAAAGAAGGCTTCACCGGCACTAAGACTTTTCGGCTGCCCAACCGCGGTCAGGGTCTTATGCTCGACCCGGAACGGCGCATCCCCATGTACAACCGCAGCCGTACCGCTAACTTTGCCCGGCCTTTCCATTTCAAGTGGCTGGCTGGTGTACCCGATGATGAGCGACCTACGCTTTTCTGGAGCCCCCTGCTCGGGTACAACTATTACGATCAGGGTATGGCGGGGCTATTGTTGCATAATGTATCTCCGCTGGCTCAAAAACTGGAGTGGATGGTGATGCCATTTTACAGTACTAAAGGCCAAACGATTGTGGGCCTACTTGGATTACGGTATAACTTTTTTCACTTGAACAACAAATGGCTACAGCGTACTTCCTTTGAAATCAATGCACGTCAGTTTGGCCATCAACCAGCAAATGAATTCATAGGCGTACCCATGTACCAGCGCCTGGCTATATCCGCAAGCCTCAACAGTAAACCACTGGGCCAACGCGGTCTTACGCTCAATTTCAAACCCGAAATTATCTTTCTGGATACTGAAGCCTCAAACTGGACCTTTGACGAAGAAGCGGGACTGTACTACTGGCATCGGTTCTACTCCCACCAGCCCGATCTCAATTTCGAGAACCCTGAAGTAAAGAGAGCGATCTTCAAGGTCCTTGATTTCTGGCTG
>CAZNHN010000344.1:2255-5831 GCA_964572415.1 uncultured Phaeodactylibacter sp. | reverse complement strand
CGTAAAGGTGGAAGGTTTTGGCACACCCCGCCCCACCTATGACTGGAGCGGGCTGGACAGTAAGCTGGATGTTATGGTCAACCGGGGGTTCCGCCTCATCTTTGAATTGATGGGCAACCCCACGGAACGGGAGTTGGACTTTGGTGACCCCAAGGATTTGTATGGCTGGAAAAACTTTGTCCGTGATCTGGCCCGCCACCTCATCGACCGATATGGGGAGGAAACCGTGGAAAGCTGGTGGTTTGAAAATACAAATGAGCCCGATGTCTGGCACTTCTGGAACCAGGGGTACGTCAAATTCCTGCATTATTATGATGCCTGCAGCGAAGGGCTGCGGGAAGCAGATCCAGATATCAAGTTTGGTGGCCCAGGCAATGCCAGAGGCGTTAAGCCCTGGTTCAAACTTCTGCTGGAGCACTGCGCTTACGGCAAAAACTACTTCACCGGTGAGCAGGGCGTGCGCATTGATTTTGTATCGACTCACCGGAAAAATACGCCTCATAAAATGATAGAAGACGAGCTGAAAAACTGGCGCTACTTTGAAAACGACTACCCACAGTTCCGGGAGCGCATCCCGGTCTTCAACGATGAATCAGACCCTATAGCCGGATGGGGTATCCCTTATCATTGGCGGACGGGGCCCTGGTACGGCGCGTTCATAGCGCAGACTGTAGAACTCCATAACCGGTTGATCATCGATTCACTGGATATTGACTATGCCATTCTGAGCAATGACCATGGTTTTCTCGGAAGCTGGGGCAAACGCACGCAACTCGCCCGCTTTCTGCCCGGCGACAATGATCAGGACACCCGGGGCAGCGCGCGTCAGGGCGGGGCCAGGGTAGTCGGTCAGGAAGAAGATGAGCGGACGCCGGTTGAGCAATTCTTCCTCATCAAGCAACCCTCTCTTACCGTCATGACGCTTATGCAGCTGCTGGGCGAAACCCGCTACGATGTGCAGGGCATTGATGATGAGCAATATCCCAACCTTGGTGGAATGGTGACTAAACGAGCTGATGGTACCGTCATTGCGATGCTGTTCAACAAACCCGAGCTTGACCTGAAAGCACTGAACTGGAAGCCCACCATGGAGCCCACTCCGGAACATCAGGAAGCCTTAAACAATCAGGGTGCCCGGTTAACCTTACAACTTGAAGGCCTCACCGGAAAAGACTACCAAATGGTTCATTACCGGGTGGATGATGAGCATACCAACCCCTACGGCACCTGGACCGCAATGGGCAGCCCGGAGAACCCCACCACTGAGCAATACCTGGAAATGGCTGCCACTATGGAGCCGGCAATTACCGAAAACGAAAAGGTCAAAACAAGTGGCGGCAAATTCTCCAAGTCCATTGACTTCCCATCGAGCGGCATTAGTGTCATCATTCTGGCCCCGGAATCCAAAACCGGGCCCAATGCACCCAACCAACTGAATTACAACCTCTACAAAGGCAACAACGGCGAAGACATGGTCATGCTGCTGTGGGAAGACGAGCAGCCTCACCGCAATTTACTGACCTACGAGGTCTACGGTAAGGCACCGGGCGCATCCGGGTTTGAAAAAGTGAACCCCACCCACCTGCTGGGCAAAGGCTTTGCCTACCCTACAGAAGAAGCCGAAAGTTGGCAATTTAAGGTAAGAGCGGTGGACTACGCGAAACAAGCCGGCCCATTTTCAACAACCATCACGGTAAAAAAATAAGAACCCATGGCATCTAAAATGCAACTGGCGGACCTTTCATTCGTGGAGGCCAGCCACCCCAATGCGCAACGGGTTGCCGTCTTAAAAGAACCCGGACAAATCGAAATGGCCTACGCAGAGATCCCGGAACCCGGGCCAGAGGAAATCCGTATCCGCATGCACTATGTCGGCATCTGCGGTTCGGATATAGAAACCTACCGGGGCATCCGGCGACCAGAGTTTGTGTCCTTTCCGGGCAGGCTCGGGCACGAGGTGTCCGGGGTGATTGATAAGGTAGGGGCAAATGTGCATACCTTAAAGGTTGGGCAACGGGTTTCCTGCCGCTATGTGTGGGGCGCTTTCGCGGAATACATCGTTTGTACGCCCTTCAACGTGAAGGTCGTACCCGATAATTTTCCGGACGAAGAAATCAGTTCTCTGGAAGTGCTCCCTGGTATTCTGCACGCTGCGGAGCTGTCCAACATTCAGGCTAATACCAGTGTGCTCATCACCGGTCAGGGCGTTAGCGGGCTGGTCATGACACAGGTCATCAGCCTGTTCAGCCCCAAACACCTGGTCGTCACCGATCTCAATCCGGCCAAGCTGGAACTGGCAAAAAAGTACGGTGCTACCCATACGTATCAGATCCCGTCCGAGGACACCCCCACGATGGATATCGTTGGGAAGGACTTCCCAGATGGATTCGACGTGGTCATCCCTTGCCTGTTGGAAGGTGCGGGCATGGTGGATGCGCTTGATGCCTGTGCCTTCGGCGGTCATATTGTGATGTACGGCTGTATTGGCCCCTGCGAGGAGCCCTTTGATTTTTTCAAGATGCACAAAAAGCGCGTGGATATCTACTCCACCGAACCCAAGCGCGATATTGACATGCGCCGGTTCTGGCAGGAAGGACTTCAGTTGGTTGAGGACGGGCTCGTCAACACCGTGGAAATGGTCACCCATCGCTTCCCGCTGGAAAAAGTGGGAGAAGCTTTTGCGCTGCGGGATGACAAATCAGACCGCGAGAGTATTCATGTGTTGATTGACTGCCGGTGACCTGGAAGCTATTCTGAATGGTCAATCCATGCAGGTCAGTAAGGCCCATACCGATAAACACCATCCAATATGACCAGAAGAAATTTTTTAAATAAAGCTGCCACCGCAGATAGTATCGTCATGCTTCCGCTACCATGGCCTGATCCCGGTCAGATCGAAGACAACCAAAACAGGAAAGTTATCCGTGACTTTATCGAGCAATCTTTTCCCGACCGTATCCACCCACCGGTTGGCGCTATGCAACACCCTTTTATCGATCCCGGTGCCGCTTATAAGGGCATTTTATGGGACTGGGATGCCTACTTCTCCCTCCGCGGCCTTCAGCCCTGGAAAGAAAAAGCCGGTGGAGTAGCCGAAGGCTGTATCCGTAACTTTCTCGACTTCCAGCGGGCTGATGGCTCCATTCCGTATGCCATTACCAAATGGAGCAAAAAAGAAAACGGAGCCACACGCCCTCCTGATAGCGATAAAAACAGCGCCAAACCTCTGATGGCACAATTCGCTTTGATGGCCTTTGAGTACAATGGGAAAGAAAGCTTGCTGGCTGAGAGCTACGAGGACCTGAAAAAGCACTGTATACACTGGGAGGAGAGCCAGGGTACTGAATTGGGGTTGCTCACCTTCCGGTCGCACCGCGGCAGTGGGGTGGATGATCATCCCGGCGTCTACTGCCGCCCACTCAACTCCTCGGTGGATGTATACCTGAATAGTATGATGTTCAAAGAGTACCGGACTATGGAGGCTATCGCAAAACGGGTACGACCTGACGATACCACCCTTTGGGCAGACAAAGCCACTGCTCTTCAGGAGCGTATGGAAACTCATCTTTGGGACCC
>CAZNHN010000344.1:0-2245 GCA_964572415.1 uncultured Phaeodactylibacter sp. | reverse complement strand
CAACCTTGATGTCGGCTACCATCATCCTGGAAAAGTCAATCAGGAAGTGACCTGGGTCACACCGTTGAAGTTTAAATCCTGGACTTCCCTGATGCCTATCTGGGCGGGTGCCGCCTCCCCGGAGCGGGCCGGCATGATGGTGAAGCGGCATCTCATGGATGAATCAAAACTTTTGGCTCCTGCAGGTATGCGATCGCTTGCCAGGAATGAGCCTGCCTACGAAATCAAAGTCAGCTCCAATCCCTCCTGCTGGCGGGGCCCGGTCTGGGTCGTCAACAATTTCATGGTCTGCGAAGGGCTGCGGGCTTATGGATTTGAAAAAGAAGCGGAGGCCGTTGCTTCCCGCATCCGACAAACCCTGACGAAAGACATACAGGAAAACAATCATCTGCACGAATACTACGATCCCGAAACGGGGAAAGGGCTTACCCACCCCGGCTTCGTAAATTGGAATACGCTTGGGGCTATTATTTAGATTGCTCAACCTAATTTAGAAAACCGTGGACTGGGTAAAAGAACTGGAGAAATGAAAAACGAAATCAAGTGGTTATTCAGGCTTCTATTTTTGGCAACCTTGGTGTCCTGCGCACCAGACGAACAAGAACCGAGCCAATACAACCTCCTATTCATCCTCACTGATGAGCACCGGTTTGATACGTCACTGCCCTATGGTAACCCACAAATCAAGACGCCCCACCTCAATGCATTAGGACAGGAAGCGGTGGTTTTCGAAAAAGCCTATGTTACCCAGCCGGTCTGTTCACCGGCTCGTTCGTCCATCATGACGGGCCATTACCCACATTACACGACAGTAACCTCCAATAATATCCCGCTCCCAGCTATATTGGAAAGTGGCACCTGGGCTCGGAATTAGATGTACGATCTGGATTTGATGAAAGAATCAGCACAGAAGATGGCTATACCGCAACGGATACCACCCGGTACAGCGACTACCACCACTGGCTGCTGGAAAAAGGCTATCAGCCTGATGTAGAACTTTGGAAAACGTTTTCCCGTGGGTTTTGCAACCGACTGCCGCTGGAACATACCAAGTCCAAATACATGGAGGGAAAGGCTTTGGAGTTTCTGAAAAAAAACCAAGATAAGCCTTTTGCCTTGTACCTCTCCTTTCTAGAGCCACACACCCCGAATTTTGGCCCCTTCGACGACCTGCATGACCCTTCAGCCATTGTCCTGGATTCGACTTACGGGGACTTTGTGCCAGAAGATGAACCGCTCCGATACCAGCTCAAGCGAAAGCCGAATAAAGAGGAGCTTAAAGAAAAAATACTACAGGAAGAAATGGCCAAATATTGGGGTCTGGTTCACCAGGTTGACCTGAGCGTAGGGGCTATCGTTGCTAAGCTAAAAGAACTGGGCCTGTATGACAAGACCATCATCGTATATACCAGTGAGCATGGTAAAATGATGGGCAAGTTTGGCCTTACCGGTAAAAGTGTCCTGTACGATCCTGCCGCCCGTGTACCCTTTTTTCTTAAAGTCCCTGGCGTGGAGGCTAAAAAAATAAGCTACCCGGTGAGCCAGATTGATTTGGTCCCTACCCTACTAGCGGCTATGAGCCGGGAAATTCCTCCGAATCTACCTGGCAAAAGCCTTTTGCCCTACCTTGAACAGGACCATGCTGGCAACGTATTTGTGGAATGGCACTCCAGCTATCGTGGCGTAAAAAATCAGATCGAACGATGTCCGGATGACGTGGATGAGGCAGAATGCCTGCGCGCCGCCCAGCAAATGATCCGAACCATTATCACACCGGATGGCTATAAACTATGCCAGAGTGTAGGGGACAGCGATCTTTCGCAACTCTTCAACCTAAACGATGATCCCGGTGAAGTACATAACCTCTACTACGAGGAAGCTTACCAGGCTAAAAGAGACAGCCTGCGCAACTTAATTATTGACTGGCAGCAGCGGGTAAACGATGATGCCATGCTGTAAGCAACGAAATTGAAAAAGTGAAGCGACAGACAAAGAGAGCCAGCCTGCCCGTCATCGTGCAGGCCTCAAGCCCTAACCTAAATCAAAACGGATGAAAAGAATTGCCCTGCTACTCCCCTTTTTCCTGATCTCTGCCTTTCTGGCAAATGCCCAGCAAAAACCCAACATCCTCTTCATCGCCATTGATGACCTGAATGACTACGTGGGCTGTATGGGGGGAAGCATTAGAGCCGCAACCCCAAATGTTGACAGGTTGGCGGCACAAAGTGCCTTGTTTACCAATACC
>CAZNHN010000343.1:1835-5834 GCA_964572415.1 uncultured Phaeodactylibacter sp. | reverse complement strand
AGCGTACGGCACAAAGGCTTTCTAAGACCTAGTCTTAGGCAGCCATGGCATACTGTGTATTGCCATGTAGAATTGTAAATAGCCATTTGTTAACGGAGTGAACTATCGTGCTCCGGCATGCTTACTTACCAGTTTACTTCCCTGTCGATTCCAGTACGTCCCCCTCTGGTCGCCATAGCTCACAGAGCGACGGAGACCTTTGATAGCCGAGATTGTTAAGCCCCGGCTGATTTTTGCTGAAGTGCCAGCGGCACCATCAGCAGTTTTGACATTTTGTCAAGGGAAAACTGAATCTTTCAGCTTTCAAAGAACTATCTCCATAACATCCTGATGCGTGCCATTAGTTCAATGAATCGTAAAAAAAAGTAAATGGGGACTATTTGTCGTATATTACTTTAAACTTGGCAAATAGCGAATAAAATCTATTTTTGCAGCGTGAAACGGCTTTAATAATCAGAGTCTCAGACGATAATACCCTATATATGCAAGCGAAAATTACCGCAATTGGCACCTATGTTCCCAGGCAAATTATTGACAACCACTATTTTGAAGATTTTATTGAGACCTCTGATGAGTGGATTCAGTCTCGTACCGGCATCAAAACCCGCCGCTATGCCCGCCTCAATGAATATACCAGCGATATCAGTGAAAAAGCGGCACTGGATTTAGCAGAAGCTTATAATAAAGACCTGTCTGACGTAGACTTCATTTTGGTAGCCACCGTGTCTCCCGACCACATTATGCCAAGTATGGCCGCCATCTTGCAACACCGGCTTCAGATACTGAAAGCCGGGGCGCTTGATATTTCTGCGGCCTGTGCCGGGTTTGGTTATGGGCTGTCTCTTGCCAAGGGTATGATCGAGTCGGGTATGCACCGCAAGGTACTGGTCATCGGGGCTGAAGTCCTTTCCAAAGTTACTGATTTTTCTGACCGGACTTCCTGCATTCTCTTCGGCGATGGGGCAGGGGCGGTCCTGGTGGAAGCTGCTGAAAAAGGGAATGTTGGGGCTTGCATTACCGGAGCGGAAGGCAGCGGCGGGCAGGATCTCTACATGTCGAGTCAGTCCACTATGGTCAACGGCGAGCTCATCAAAGCCAGTGGCAAAATTTACCAAAATGGCCGCAAAGTTTTCAAATGGGCGGTTAACCGCATGACTGAACAAGCCAAAGTGCTATTGGCGAAAAATAATATGGCGATCGATGACATCGACTGGTTCGTGCCCCATAGCGCTAATATGCGTATCATCGAAGCCCTTTGCAAGGGTATTGGTATACCGGTCGAAAAGGCGCTGGAGAGCATATCGATTTACGGGAATACATCCTCGGCGTCCATCCCCCTCGCGCTGCATGAAGGCATTAAAGCGGGCAAGGTCAACAATGGCGATAAAGTGATGCTGCTCGGTTTCGGCGGTGGACTTTCCTATGCGGGGACTGTTGTGGAGTGGGGGGTGTAGATGTCTTTGCCTTGTCTATCTGCCTTTAGGTTTTAATCAACGGGATTTTGTTGGCTGGAGGCTGTTGTGTACTCACCGGTTGCACTAAGCCAAGCCGTTGCTGGGGTATTCACCCGGTGCGCATTTCGTGTGCTCATAGCAGTACGCCGGGCGAAAGTACCGACTTCGTTCCCAAACTACGTCGGACGGAGAGCGCGCCCGGCGAGGCAGCCTCACCGGGTGCACTACGCCCAGCCATTGCCGGGGCATTCACCCGGTGCGCTTTTCGTTGGCTCTTGGTCAGCGCGCCCGGCGAAAGGAGAGCGCCGGGCGAGAAGATGGCCCCGGCGATAACCTCACTGGGTGCCCCCACCCCAACCGGGTACCCTGCCTGTCATTACCAAAAGCCTGATTAACAGCCGACAGCCTGTTCCCTTTCCATAGATTCTATTCTTGCCACCTCAAAGTTCGGATTTATCACACACGTTCAGGATTTCATTTCCGGACGATTGACCGCGCAGTGCCCTGCATCTTTGTGCTGTTGTTAGTTTCAAATGATTTAGAAATCACCCGTTTTTAAGAAATCACCCACTTTTTACACCCGACAAAATTGAAGTCACCTATGAAAAACCTACTTTTCTTTTTTCCGATTCTCTTGTCCATTGTCATTTTGTTTACCTCCTGTGGAGACGATGATACGGTGGCGCCTACGCCCACTCCTTCATATACCAATGCGCTGGACTACGCCCATGCCTCTGGGTTTCAGGGCAGCATGCTGCTGCGCAGGGGCGATGAAGACCTCATCCGGCAGGGCTTCGGAGAGGCAAGGGCAGGGGAAGGCATTATGAATGCCACCGACACCAAATTCCGTATTGGCTCCATGTCTAAGGCATTCACCGTGTTGGGTATTTTGCAGCTGCAAAGAACAGGGCTGATCGAAAGTCTCGACCAAACCATCAGTGCATTCGCACCTGAGTTCCCCTATGGCAGTCAGATCACCCTGCGGCACCTGATGGCGCACACCTCCGGATTGCCGGACCACGTCGCGACCTTTGAGAAATTGTACGAGCAACAAAATACCTTCCTTACACCAGAGGATATCGTGGATGCCTATACAGAAGCCCTGCTGGAAGAAGAATTGCTCTTTGAACCCGGCAGCAATTTCCACTATTGCAACGCCAATTACCTGCTTCTGGCCACACTTGTGGAAGCACTTTCAGGCCAGCCCTACCACGAGTACCTGCAATCTACCGCACTGGAGTACCTGAATATGTCAGACACTTATCCCAGCGCCAACGACTTCGGCACCATAGATGAAGCGGTGGGCTACCTGAACGGTGCACCGGTGGAGCCCTACCCCATGTCGGTTGCCTTCGGTGCGGGCGACTGGGCGAGTACGATAGGAGATATGGAAAAATGGGGCGATGCCTGGATGGGCGATTTGCTCACCGGCCTGGAGGAGGCAGCCGTCTTCCCTGCTCCCGCACAGGATGATGCCACCTCCATTGGGCTGGGCTGGTTTGCCATCCGTATACAAGGAGAGCTGGTTTATTTCCACGGCGGAGATGTGGACGGCTTCACTTCGCTCATTGCCTTGTTCCCTGAATCTGATGGGCTGTTCATTGCCCTAAGCAATCAGGAAGGGCAGCGCAGTACCCTTGACCATATGATGGAAACCTTCGCGATACAGGAATTTTAAGCATTAGCATTTTGGGATATGCCTGGCCCGCGCCTCAATGAGGTGCGGGCTTTTGCTCTAAGGAAAAAGCTCAACGATAAAAAATCAAAAGCCCCTCCCGCCCACATCCATTCCGGCGTTTTTTCGTTACCTTACCAGTTGTAACCAAAACTCCTTCCAATGGCTAGCTTTACACTCCAAATTAACGGCAAACCTCAAACGGTAGAGGTGGCACCTGAAACACCACTGCTTTGGGTATTGCGCGACCATCTCCAAATGACCGGCACGAAGTACGGTTGCGGCATTGGTCAGTGCGGCGCTTGCACCGTTCACCTCAATGGCACGGCTATGCGGTCTTGCTCTTTGCCGGTATCAGCGGTGGGCGACAAGGCCATCACGACCATCGAAGGGCTTTCCGAAAAGGGCGATCACCCGGTGCAGCAGGCATGGCTCGAGCACGATGTGCCGCAGTGTGGTTATTGCCAGGCGGGCCAGATTATGACGGCCTCTGCTTTCCTCGCCAATACGCCCAAGCCCACCGATGCGCAAATCGAAGCGGCTATGAACGGCAATCTCTGCCGGTGCGGTACCTACACCCGCGTGAAAGCAGCGGTCAAAACGGCTTCCGCCAAAATGGGCTAATGACCTGCACCTTCAACCTTATTCCTAAATCGAACTTCACATTATGTCTACTATAAAAACTGCGGTTAATCGCAGATCCTTCCTGAAAGTCTCCGCTGCTGCCGGCGGGGGCATGCTCCTGGGCTTTGGCTGGCTGTCTTCCTGCGCCCGCGAGCCCGAAACCGGACTGGAAATCCCGGAATCCTGGACCGATATCAACGCGTTCATGAAAATCGGGGATAATGGCGTGGTGACCATCATGTCGCC
>CAZNHN010000343.1:0-1825 GCA_964572415.1 uncultured Phaeodactylibacter sp. | reverse complement strand
AACCGCCGCTCTTTCCTGAAAGTATCCGCGGCGGCCGGCGGCGGCATGGCGCTCGGCTTCAGCTGGCTGACCGGCTGCGCCCCCCAGGAAGAGACCATCGCCCTTCCTTCCGAATGGTTCGACATCAACGGCTACCTCAAGATCGGCGATACCGGCATCGTCACCATCATGTCGCCCAATCCGGAAATCGGCCAGAATGTCAAGACCTCCATGCCCATGATTGTGGCGGAGGAACTTGATGTGGACTGGCAAAAAGTCGTGGTGGAACAAGCCGGGCTGGATACCGAAAAATTCACCCGTCAGGTGGCGGGCGGCAGCCAATCCATCCGCCAAAGCTGGAAAAGCCTTCGCACTGCCGGTGCGACTGCCCGGCGTATGCTTATGGAAGCCGCCGCCAAAGAATGGGATGTACCGGTATCCGAACTGACCACTGAGCAGGGCACCATTCACCACAAAAGCAGTGGCCAATCCATTGGTTACGGTGCGGTGGCAACTGCAGCAGCTACTTTGGAGGTACCTGAAGAGGTGGAATTGAAAGACCCAAAGGATTTCAAAATCATAGGCACAAGCCGCAAAAACGTGGACGCCCACGAAATCGTGACCGGTAAGCCGCTCTTCGGTCTGGATGTACAGAAAGAAGGCATGCGCATCGCCATGATTGCCCATCCGCCGGCTTTTGGGCAAAAGCTCAAATCGTTTAATGCGGAGGAGGTCCTCAATATGCCTGGTGTGGAGCAGGTCTTTGCCATTAATGCCGCTCCGCAGGGGGTCGAACTGCAATGGTCGGATACCAACGCTTTCCCGGAACTGGTGGCTATTGTCGGCCGCTCTACCTGGGAGGTCATGCAGGCGAAGAAAGCCCTCAGCGTAGAGTGGGAAACGGTGGAATCTCCGGAGTCTTCCGCTGACCACGAAGCCGCCCTGTCTGAGCTCATGGACAAAGCCGCCGATGAGCCCGCCCGCCGCGATGGTGATCCGGGCAAAGCTTTTCAGGGCGCTGCCAAAGTGATTGAGCGGACCTACGCCGCACCATTCCTGGCGCACAATACCCTGGAGCCGATGAACTTCTACGCTAATGTGACGGCTGACAAGGCCGAACTCGAAGGCCCTATCCAAACCCCGGCTTCCCTGCGCAAGACCGTAGCGGCGCTGTTGGGCATGGAAGAAGCACAGGTCTCCATAATGCTGACCCGGATGGGTGGTGGTTTTGGCCGGCGCCTGTACGGCAACTTTGGTTCTGAAGCTGCGCTGATTTCCCAAAAAGCCGGCGTACCGGTCAAGCTCGTGTACACCCGTGAGGATGATATGACGCAGGGCACCTACCGCCCGGCCTACAAAGTGAAGTACCGTGCGGCGCTCGATGCGGACAATAACCTGTTGGCCTTCCACGTGCGTGGGGCAGGGGTGCATGGCAGCCCGGTCTTCGAAAACCGTTTTCCTGCCGGTGCCGTAGCCCACTATCTGGCAGAGCACCACGACCTGGGCTCCAATATCTCCACCGGTGCCTGGCGGGCGCCCCGTTCCAACTTTATGGCCTACGCTGAGCAGGCGTTTATCGATGAGATAGCGGAAGTCACCGGGCAGGACCCCATTGATTTCCGTTTGCAGCTGTTTGAAAAAGCACAGCAGTCGCCGGTTGGGGAAAACAACGACTACGATGCTGCCCGCTATGCCGGCGTACTAAAGCTGGTGAAGGAAAAGGCAGGCTGGGGCAAGCCCACACCGGGCCTGCACCGTGGCGTTTCGGCTTACTACTGCCACAACAGTTACGTGGCACAGGTCGTCGATGTGGAAACGCAAGGCAGCACCCCCCGGATCAAAAAAG
>CAZNHN010000342.1:0-5878 GCA_964572415.1 uncultured Phaeodactylibacter sp. | reverse complement strand
TTTCTGATCGGTCGCTGTCGAATTTTCGGGAATATAAATGCGCGTGTGTGTCTATCAGCCTCATGTAGTCCATTTATTTTCTATCAACACTGCAAAGGTAAAGATTCAAATTAAAGAGATTTTGGTGGGAAGCAGGCAGATTTATTTATAAATGCCCTCCTTTCCTTTGCGTGCTATTGAGGTGTGCCTCCTTATCATTTAATCCCTCTTTTTGCCTTACTCAATTATGGTCAGCCCGCTTCCTTTAGTGCATCCAGCCGTTCCTGCGCCTGCTCGTAGTCCGGTGCCATCCGCAGGGCCTGCTCGTAGTCCGCTTTAGCTTCAGCTGCCTTGCCCTGCATTTCCCGGCTAAGGCCCCGGAAGTAGTACCCCCTGATGTGGGTGGGCGATGTTTTGACGGTCAGGTCGAATTGTTGTTCCGCTTTGGCCACCGAGTCCATATCAAGATACAAAAGGCCTGAATTGAAGTAAGCCTCATCGTACTGCGGGTCAACTGTAATAATTTTTCGGTATAACTCCACTGCGCCTTCCAAATCACTCGTTGCAGTCAAGTAATCCGCTTTGGCATGCAGCGCGGTGATATCGTTTGGTGCGATACGGGTGGCATTATCAAAATAACGCAAGGCCAGCGGATCGCCCAAACCGGCATAAAGCTGCCCCAGGTTGATCCAGCCATCAATGATGTTCGCATCGAGCTCCACTGCCTTTTGATAACTGTTGATGGCACGTACCGTATCCTGCCGTTCCTCGAAGTTCATCCCGAACATGAAGTAAGCTTCTGCGTTCTGCGGGTCAATCTTGAGCACCCGGTCAATGGCCTTCATGGACTCCTCATACTGAGTGAGAATGAGGTGGTATTCGCTCAGCTTCAGCAGTGTGGGAATGTCTTCCGGAAAGCGCTCTGCGGCACGCTTAAGAATTTCAACAGCCTGGCGCGATTTGAAATAGTCCAGGTAAGCATCGGCCAGCTTATGGTAGTAAACCGGCTGTGTGGTGTCCAGCTGAATAGCCTTGGTATAGTCGCGGATAGCTTCATCGTAGCCGCGGTTTTCATAAAACACATCGCCCCGCTGCACGTATAGCTCAGGATCAGTCTGATCAGCAGCAATCGCCTGTGTCAGGCCGTCGATCGTCGGATTGCCCGTCTGCCCAAGCTCAGGCTCACCACTTTGCCCCTGCTCCTGGGTGCCGCCGCCACAGGCATTAATGGCCAAAGCCGCCAGCAGTGTGAGAAAGGGGAAAAACATTTTAGCTTTCATAGAGTATGTAACGTTGATTACAATTAAGATGCGCGAAGTTAGTTATTTTACCGGTTCTTCAAGAACGGATGCTGCATTCGCAGTTGTCACGAAAACTTCATTCCGCATGAAAACGCTATGCCTTCTCCTTCTGTTTGGCCCGGTGTTGGTCTTTTCACAAACCTGGCCGCTGCTACGGACCCTGGATGGGGACAACTTTGAATCCGTGGATGACTTGCTGCCACTTCGGGACGGGGGCACCATCATCGCCGGGACGTACTTTGGCTCTTCTGCCTTTCCTGACGGCACGCCCAGCTCCGGAAAAGCAGATCTGTTTTTGGCGGGTTACGATGCAAATGGCGATCTGAACTGGTTCCTGGAGGGCGGCGATCAGGAAAACGAAACGGTAAGTGGGCTGGCCGAACTTCCGAATGGCGATATCGCAATAGCCGGCAGCTACTGGTTCAACCTCCCACTTGGAGATACCGTACTGACAACCGGCAGCAGCGTACGATCTTTATTTCTGGCCCGGTTTACGCCACAAGGCCATTTGGCTTGGGCAAAGCGCCTGAGCGGCGATGGGCTGAAAGACATTGCTGATGTAGGTATCTTGCCCGACAGCTCAATTGTCATAGCCGGTTTCTTCCGCAATACGCTGGAGCTTGGAGACAGCACACTTATGACTGAAGCGCAACCAGGCAGCACCTCTCTTTTTGTCGCGGCCTATGCACCCGATGGCCAACTACGCTGGGTGACTCAGGCCGGAGGGGAAGATGACCTGCGCATTACAGCCATGGCAGTCGGCCCGGAAGGACAAATCGGCGTTGGCGGCAATTTCAACGGCGTTTCTCAACTGGCTGGCACTACGCTCGATGCCGGCTTTTTCAATCAGGATGTGTTTGTCGCAGCCTTCTCCCCTACCGGCATACCGCTCTGGGCACGCGACCTGGGGGGCGTAATCGACGACAACCTGCAGGACGTTGCCATTGACACCGCCGGAAACCTCTATGCTACGGGCAACATCATCGGTGTCATGAATCTGTCTGGCGACATTAGCATAGAAAGCAGCAATGGCAACGACGACTGCTTCCTGGTCAAATACAGTGCTGATGGCACACCACTCTGGGGCAGGGCCCTCGGCGGCCCCGATGTGCAGGACGGGCTAAGTATCGCTGTGCAACGCGACTTCGTTGTCATTGGTGGTGGCTTTCAGGGTAGCATTGGCTGGGATGGGCTGAGTGCTGACGTAGGCGAGGACGGCATCATCTGGGGGCTGATTGCCGCCTTTACACCTGATGGCGATGCCCGGTGGCTGCGTACGCTTCCTACCAATGACTTCGGCCTGATCGAGTGCCTGGCTTTCTCCAGTGATCAGCAATTATATGCCGGGGGCAGTTTTGGGAATACGGGCGCTTTCAACGGTGAAACGATTCCGAGCAGTGGCCCCAATAGCGGCTTCTGGGGGCGGCTGAGCGATCTTCTATCTCCAATCCCAATGGGTTCAGAACCGGAGGCAGCCCCGATCGTGGCATTCCCCAACCCTACAAAAGGCGAGGTGCGATTGGCAAATATTCCTATGGAGGCTACGGTTTCTATCTTCAACGCCATGGGGCAGCGCGTTCAGCCACCCGCTTACGCAAATATGCCGGTCGACCTCTCCCATTTGCCGAAAGGCTGGTATGTATTGCGGGTGCAAAATGAACTTGGGGCAATCCGTGCATTAAGGGTATTGAAACACTAGAATTAAAGCAACTTTTTCTTCGACTTGGTGACATTCGGCGGCTTGAGGTAGAAAGGGCTGTAGTAGGCCACATCTTCAAACTGTCCGGCTTCATACCGCTGTAGAGCAAGGGGGATCAGGTGCGCAGCGGAGCAAACCACCGGGCTGTAGATGACCCCGGATGCCGGAAGTACCTTTTTGCATTTTTCTGCACCGTTACCAGAAAGGATCAATGGGATGCCCTTGTCCAGCTCCTCCTGAAAGGTCTCCGCTGCTACGATAAGCGGGGCGGCTTCAGTGAGCCGTTCATTGGTGGCATCGAAGCGAGCGGTGTAGACCTCCATGCGGCGGGCATCAATCATGGGCAGATAGAGCCCTTCTTCCCGCTCCGTGTTCAGGCTGGCCAGGGCGAGAGACTGTAAAGTGTCTACCGCAATCAGAGGCTTATCCAGTGTGTAGCAGATACCTTTGGCAGTTGAAGTGCCCACCCGCAGGGACGTGTAGGATCCCGGCCCACTGCTCACACTAACCGCATCCAATTCCGACAGGGAGAGGCGGGCCTGTCCAAGCACCGATTGAATCAGCAGGGTGATCTGCGCCGCGTGCTGCCGGACACCATCTGCCGTTTGCACGCTGAGCAGTTGCAACCCATCACTGACTGCGATGGAGCAGATATCTGTCGCTGTTTCTATGTGGAGTATTCTAGCCATATTGACGTGCAAAAGTAAGAAAGCCCGGGCAGGGAACTCAAATTCCGCTCCTTTTTGTTTTGTCTGTGCGGTACAGGTGTTAACTTTGCCGTCCTAATTGAAGCAGAATGAACCTCATCAACAGCATTCCGTATCAGTTCATGTAGCGTAGTGTACCGCACTACCCCCTCTCCTTTTTTCTTTTCCACCCTCTTTAACAAACGACAAGAATCATGCTGGATAAGCTCGAAGCCATAAAAGACCGTTACCTCTACCTGGAAGAACAGATGGCCGACCCGGAAGTCATTTCAGATATGGACCGCTACACCAAAATCGGCAAAGAATATAAAGACCTTAAGCCCATCGTGGAAGCCCACGACGCCTACGCGGAGTTGCTCGGCAATATTGAGACGGCCCAGGAAATGATTAAAGAGGAAGATGGCGAAATGAAGGAGATGGCCAAGATGGAGCTGGAAGAGCTCCTGCCACAAAGGGAAGAGATGGAAGAGGAAATCAAGATGCTCCTCATCCCAAAAGACCCGGAAGACACCAAGGATGTGATCTTCGAGATCCGCTCCGGTACGGGAGGGGACGAAGCCAGCCTGTTTGCCGGCGATCTCTACCGCATGTATTCCCGCTACTTTGACACCAAGGGGCTCAAGACAGAAACCGTTAGCGTTAACGAAGGCACCGTGGGCGGCTACAACAAAATCGTCCTGGAAGTCAGCGGTGAAGATGTGTACGGTTTGCTGAAGTTCGAATCTGGTGCCCACCGGGTACAGCGCATTCCCCAAACAGAGTCTCAGGGCCGGGTACATACTTCTGCGGCCACTGTGGTCGTGATGCCCAAGCTGGAAATGGAAGATGTAGACATCAACAAAGCCGACCTTAAAATCGACACTTACCGTTCCAGCGGTGCGGGTGGGCAGCACGTCAACAAGACAGAATCTGCAGTACGGATTACCCACTTGCCTACCGGTATTGTCTCGGAAAGCCAGGACGGACGCTCGCAGATTAAGAACCGCGAAATTGCCCTGAACCGCCTTTATGTAAAGATTATGGAAGTCCGCCGGCAGGAGTACGAATCAGAGCAGGCCGCCAAGCGGAAATCTCTCGTTGGCTCGGGCGACCGGGCGGGTAAAATCCGTACCTATAACTACCCGCAAAACCGCGTCACCGACCACCGCCTCGAAGGGGAGCACAAGAATTTCCCACTGCAAACCATCATTGAAGGCGACCTCGATCCCATCATCGAGCAGCTAAAGGTGACGGAAAATGCCGAGCGCATGAAGGAAGGGGCGGATGCATAAATCAATTAAATACATTTTGAGTTAAAATCTATTTTATTTAAACAAGTTTTGTATTTTTAGGGCAGACGTAATCTCTGTATCATGCCCCAAAACATAAATGTCCATCAACCAGATGACCGCTTCTTCAAGTCGGCTATGAGCGACCCGGAGGTGGTCAAAGCTTATCTTCAGTATTTCTATCCTAATATTGCTGCTATTGCAGATCTTGCAAGCTTGAAGCTGGAAAACAGTGTCAGTCTGCGCCCCAACCTGAAGCGGTTCGAGGCGGACGTCATTTATACGCTTAACAAAGTGGTTTGCGACATCGGCCACTGACGAAGCGTAGCTTGTCAGGACAGGCGCAGACCACTTTCCAGCGTTTATGCCGACATCAAGTCGGTTTGCCGTGGCAAACCACTTTATCGTCGGTATACCGCTGCCGGTTTCAGGGAGAGGCAGATGATCACTTCTATTTCTGTTTGCTATTTGAGCACAAGTCCAAGCCCGATAAGTACATTGCAGTGCAAGTTGGGCTGTACCTCATGGAACTCCTGTCCAGTATGGTGAAAAAGCAGGGCCGGGAATTGGAGCCCATACTGCCCCTCATTTTTTATAACGGTAAGGAGAAATGGATGCCGCAAACGCTGAGCGAGCTATTTCAGAAGCATCCGCATTACACTGCTTTGGAACCCTATATCCCCAACTTCCGTTTTCTATTTCAGGACGCTACCCGCCTCAGCCCGGAGGAGCTGCTGCAGCTTGACCTGAGCTACTTCCGCAGCGTGCTGATGACTATGGCTTTCCGCCACCGGCAGCACTTGATATTCAAGTACCTTCAGCTTATCTTTGAAGGGACGGACGGGAAAGAAAAAGTCAGCGCAGTGACAACCTACATCCTGGGGGTGGCAGAGCGTTCGGAAGAAGAGTTCCTAAAGCAGATCC
>CAZNHN010000341.1:627-5925 GCA_964572415.1 uncultured Phaeodactylibacter sp. | reverse complement strand
ACGGAGCAATTACCTCAGTGGTGCTCAGTGTCATGGTGTCTTAGTGTCTGTTTTGGCCGCTTCGCTGTCAGTAAAGGTTTCTTTCCAAAATGGGAAATGGTTTTAAAGTGGGTAATCGGGTTTTAGTGCGGGCGGCGGTTCCCCCTTTCTCTGAGCGCCGAAGCTGATGCGAAGGCGTTAGGGGGTCAGGGGGCAGCGTGGGCGGTTGCCGGTCGGTGGGCCTCCGGGTTTTCACATTTCGTACCTACGGCACGAGGCGACGGGCAGCCTTGGAGGTTACCGACATTTAGCCCCTAACGGGGCATTGGCTGGAGCGGGCCTTCCGGAAGGCGGTCGCAAAGCGGTCGTGCCCCCAGTGGGTGGCTATCTGCCCCTCACCCTCACCCTCACCCTCACCCTCACCCTCTCTCGGGATATACCGGGCTGCGGCAGGTCAGGTGTTATGGTATTTTGGTTCTATGGCTACGAGCGCTGCCGGTTGGTATTGATAAAATTCTAATCCCGATATATCCGGATTAAACGATTATGGAGAGAATTGAATTGCTGTATAGAATGGTGAATCTTCTCTGCCAACTGTTTATTGTCCGGGTTATAGGTGCAGACGATGATGCCTGCGTGTTGGTTACTGGCTTTGTGCAACTTGATGAAATCGAGCCGGTTGAATGTTATAACGCACCTGTTTAATGCTGTTGCCTTTTTTAGGACCTCAGGATCAGGCATACCGATTTGAGCTAGCCCAAGGTCAGTTAAGGTGATTAAGTCATACCCCAGATTCTGAAGATGGGTACCAGCTTCTCTGCTGAAATTTTCATCGGCCAGGAGTAAGGGGTGGGCAGCCATTATACTTCTTCTTGTTCCTGCTCTTTCAAGTCCTGGTCAATTTCCGGGCGGTGACCCTGATAATAGCGCCATGCATTGGTTAGGTCTTCGGCCGTAAGGCTTGGGAAGTTGCGGAGGATGTCCAGGTCGCTGGCTCCTGCTTTTTTCGCTTCAACAATAATCCAGACAGGTATTCTGGTATCCCGGATACGGGCGCGTCCTCCGCAAACGCCTGGCGTATGCCGAATGCCTAATTCCCTGATATTCATCATTTCTACGATGTGGGCGAGGACTTTGCTGCGCTCATCTGGTGTGAGCCCATCAATTAGGGCGGTTACTTGTTCCAGCGTCGACATAGATTTACTTTATTTCAAGATAACGGTGGGGAGGCGGATAAAGTTCGGGGTTGGGGCGTGCCCTGGCTTCGAGCTGTGCTGAATGGAAATGTACTCATACGGGCCTTGCTGCGCTTCGGAAATGTAAAACTGTGAAATGTAAAAGTGGCGAGCGTTGCCGGTCGGTAGGTCGTCAGAAGGCGGTCGCAAAGCGGCCGTGCCCCCAGTGGGTGGCTATCAGCCCCTCAACCTCACCCTCAACCTAAGCCTCAACCTCAACCTCAACCTCACCCTCACCCTCAACCTGAGCATACCCTCGCCTCCCCACCTCCGTGGCTAAATATTTCACCCCCGTCGCCCCACCTTGCCCTCCACCCAGGCCGGCACATCAAGGTAGTGAATAGCTTTGCGCTCAAAGGGGCTCTCGCGGAAGGGCTGCAGAGTGGTATGGAACTGCCGGAAAGCATCGGTATGATCAGACAGAGGCTTATTGGTCAGCTCAGCAAGGAAGCGGAGGGTACGGGCGAGCATAGGGCTGAGGTCGGTCGCTTTGGCGAACAGGCGCTGCACGGCACGCAGGAGGTAGTCGAGCAGGCGGTAGTTGCCGAGCTCGTAGTGGCACAACAGGTGGAGCATGCGGGTATTGTGGAGGAGGTCCTCGCGCAGAGAGCCGGCCTTGAGGTGGATGATCTCGTTGAGGTAGTCGAGGGCGGCTTCGTACTGCCCGTCGCAGAAGTGGAGGTAGGCAAATTTGTAGTAGAAGAGGAGGATACGGTGGACGTCGGTTTGGGCTTCGAGGAGGCGGAGCTCTTTTTTGAGGGTGGGGATAAGCTGTATGCCATCCTGGTACTGCCGGCTGACGAAGGCGAGGTTGAGGCGGCTGAGGTGGAGGTAAACGCGGGCGGTGGAGCGGGCGGTGGCGTCAAGGGCAGGGGCGCTGGCGTGGTAAAAGGCTTCGAAGCCGGTGAGGCAGTCGCGCAGGGCACCGGCATCGTCGAGCATATAGTGCAACACCATATTATAGTAGAGGGCGCGGATGTATAGAGTGGGGTCCTTTTCCTGCATCTGGGGGTCTTCGCGGAACAGGGCGGCCCACCGTTGGGCGTAGATCAGGGCGGCGTCGAAGTTGAGCAGGATGTACTGGTGCCACATATAGCCCTGGTAGAGGTTGGCTTTCTCAAAAAAGGTGAGGGGACCGTTGAGGTGTTCCTGGGGGATATGGGCTTCAAAGAAGGCTTGTACGTTGGCGACTTCGCTTTCGGACTTCACATGGCCGTGCTCGATGTACCAGCCTTGTATTTGTATGTTGAAGTTGGAGAAAAGGTTGCTGGAGTGGGCGATGCGGCTGCGGTGGCTGGCTTCCTCGAGGAGCCCTTCCATCTTGTTGGCCACACGGCGGCTGCGGGTAATGTGCCGGGCTTCGATGAGCTTCTGGAATTCGATGATCTCGAGGTGGAGGACGTCCTGATGGTGGGCTTCGGCTTTGTTTTTGACGCTTTCGAGGGTGCGCAGGGCCTGCATGTACATGCCTTTGCTGTAGAGGATGCGGGCGAAGTCGATCTGCTCATGGATGAAAATCTCAATATCGCGCCTGATGTAGAGCAGGCGGAGGCTCTTGAGGAGCTGCTGGTAGAGGTGGCGTTTGTGGTTGGCGAGGTTGCGAGGGGAGATGGGCAGGGCATCGAGGATGGCCTTGTCGTCGTAGTTGTCCATCTGATTGAGGAGGTCGAAGAGCTGCACAAAGGTGGCGTCGCCCTGATAGCGGCTGGCGTAGAGCTTGAAGTTGCGTTTTTCGGCCCGGGTCATGGACTGAACGAGGTGGTGGAGGTGGTCGCGTTTGGTGTTTAGTGGCACATTAAACGGATTTTATAGTTCTGAAAAACAGGCAGTTGTAATTTTTGGATTGGTTTTAGGCATCACATCAAAAAACAAAAGTAGCTATATTGAGGGAGTATTAGGCGCTACATTTGTAATTAAGTCAAACGGGACTTAGGTCAGGATTGAAAGTTAGGAAGTGAGTGGGCACATTCCGTACCTAACGGCACGGAGATAGCTTGCTTTTGCCTTGAGTTACCCACGTTTGTACCTAACGGCACGATCAGGGGAAACGGCCTAGGGTGGTTCCTTTTCTCTTCTCAATGTGAGACATTCCTACGACGAAGTTCTGCGAGGCGAACACAGAATACAGTTCCGTAAGCCCAGCCAAAAGTCGACAACACTTTTTAAAGGATTGACAAAATGAAAAAGATAGAAGCGATCATCAGGTTGTCCCGTTTTGAGCAAATCCGGGATGCGCTGGCAGGTATTGGGGTGCGTTTTTTTACCCTGACGGAAGTCAAGGGGTTTGGCTTGCAGGTTGGTCCTAAGATGACTTACCGGGGCAGCACTTATGATGCCGACTATATTGCCCGCTTACAACTTGATATTCTGTGCGAGGACGAAAAAGTCGATGCAATTGTCCAAACCATCAGCGAGTCCGGCCGGACCGGCGAGGTGGGGGATGGTAAAATCATTGTCTATGATGTAAAGCACGTCGTCCGCATCCGCACGGGAGAGACCAATGCGGAGGCGCTTTGACACAGACAGCCTAAACGTGCACTTAACCTATTTACTACGCTGCTACTGCACAATCTTATTTTAACTTCCTATTGCTGAGGTCAGGTTTGCCTCCTGTTGAGGCTGATCTGATGTATTAGCCCTGTCTTACCAATAACCAAATTAAGCTGTAAGAAATGACTGTCTGCCATCTGGCAGTGCAGTAACCGCTGTTTGGCGAAAGCCGGCGGAGTATTCTGTGTGAGGAACTATTTGAAGAACTACTTTAACGACTACGTTTATGGATCAGGCATTATTCACGGCAAATAATGTATGGATGTTGGTTTCGACGGTGCTGGTCTTTGTGATGCACCTGGGCTTTTCGGCTCTGGAAGCTGGCTTTGTACAGAAAAAGAACACGGTCAACATTCTCTTCAAGAATGCGATGATCATTTCGATTGGGCTGCTAACCTACTTTATTGTAGGCTTCAACCTGATGTACCCGGGTGTGAATGAAGGCGGCTTCTTTGGCTTTGGCGGCTTTGGGCTGTCGATGCCGGCAGGGGACGCGGGCGCGATTGCTTATGCGGATGGCGGCTATACTTACTACACGGACTTTATCTTTCAGGGGATGTTTGCGGCTACAGCGGCAACCATCGTTTCCGGTGCGGTAGCGGAGCGGATCAAGCTCAATGCTTTCCTGATTTTTGCGACCTTATTCGTAGCGATCAGCTATCCCATTACCGGGATGTGGAAATGGGGTGCGGGCTGGCTGGATGCGGCAGGCTTCTACGACTTTGCGGGCTCTACGTTGGTCCACGCGGTAGGTGGCTGGGGCGCATTGGCAGCCGTATTGCTGCTGGGCGCGCGCCGGGGCAAGTACCTGAAGAATGGCGGGATTAAGCCTATCCCGGGGCACAGCATGCCTTTAGCGGCTATTGGCGTATTCCTCCTGTGGTTCGGCTGGTTCGGCTTCAACGGCGGCTCGGTGCTGTCGGCAGATCCGGTGGCGGTGTCTCTGGTCTTTGTGACGACATCTCTGGCGGCTTCGGCAGGAGCGGTAGGGGCTTTCTTTTTGTCCTACTTCCTCTTCAAGTCGCACGACCTTTCCATGGTCCTCAACGGTATCCTGGGCGGCCTGGTCGGTATCACTGCCGGCGCCGACCTGATGAGCCCGATGGAGGCTATCATGATCGGTGGCATTGCCGGACTGATCATCCCGGTATCTGTTGTCTTTTTCGACCGTATTAAAATTGATGACCCTGTAGGTGCTACTTCGGTCCACCTGATGTGCGGGCTCTGGGGCACGCTGGCGGTCGGCATTTTTGGTGCGAAAGCCGGGCTGGGGCAGCTGTGGATTCAACTGTACGGCACCCTGTCGGTGGGCGTCTTCACCTTCGCCTTCGCTTTTGGGCTGATGTATTTGCTAAAAAAGACCATCGGTATCCGTGTCAGCGAGGAAGAAGAAGAGCGTGGGCTGGACGTTGCAGAGCACGATATGGAAGCTTATGAGCCGGGCACAGTGACAGAGCCGGGGTATCAGCTAATGGATTAAGAAGAATTGGTTTTTGGATTAGTATGAAAAAACGATAAGGGCCGGGGGGGCAGC
>CAZNHN010000341.1:0-611 GCA_964572415.1 uncultured Phaeodactylibacter sp. | reverse complement strand
AAGGTTGAGACCGATCAGGATCCTCCGCAGGAAGCGACCGTTCTGCGGTCGCCGCCCGGAAGACCTCGACAGGACTCTTAAACCTCGACCTCAACCTCAACCTCCCAGTGGTCCCCTAAGCCCAGAAGAAACGATCAAAAATTGACCACAAAACTCAAATAAATCATGGCGAAATCAAAACTGGAATACATTTGGCTGGACGGATCAGAGCCCACGCAGGGCCTACGGTCCAAAACTAAAATTGTAAAAGAATTTAGTGGTGCGCTGGAGGACTGCCCAATGTGGTCCTTCGACGGCAGCTCCACCAATCAGGCGGAGGGCGGTGCTTCCGATTGTCTGCTCAAGCCGGTCGCAATTTTTCCGGATCCCGACCGCCGGGCGGGCTTTCTGGTAATGTGCGAGGTGCTTAATGCTGATGGTACACCGCACCCCACTAACGGCCGGGCAACAATTAATGATGATGATGCCGACTTCTGGTTTGGCTTCGAACAGGAATACTTCCTCTGGGACCTGGAGACGAACAAACCACTGGGCTTCCCTGCCAACGGTTATCCGCGGCCACAGGGGCCTTACTACTGTTCTGTGGGCGGTGGCAACGCTTACGGCCGGGA
>CAZNHN010000340.1:0-5926 GCA_964572415.1 uncultured Phaeodactylibacter sp. | reverse complement strand
CCACCGCTTCAAGGCGACTCCCGAGGCGCCCTTTGCCATCTATGCTGCCGATTTTGATGAGAATGGCACCCTGGATATGGTCCCCACCTACCACTACGACAGTAAAGAATACCCCCTCTACGGGCGGAGCGTGATGCAGGATCAGCTGGTTAGCGTGAAAAAAGCCTATCCTTCCTATACCGACTACGCCCGGGCCACGGTGCAGGACATCTTCACCGCCCCGGCATTGGCGAAAGCCCAAAAAGCGGAAGCCCAAACCTTTGCCAGCCTTTACCTCGAAAATAAAGGTGATGGTCAGTTTGAAGCCCGCCCTTTGCCCCGCCCCGCACAGGTCAGCCCAATAATGGATATGGCCGTAGACGATTACAATGGGGATGGTTCGATGGACATAATCATAGCAGGCAACCTCTACGGCTTTGAATACCGGACCGCCCGCGCCGATGCCGGCAACGGCCTGTTGATGCTAGGGGACGGGCAGGGCCATTTCGAGCCAAAGCCTATTACCGAAAGCGGCATCTTCCTGCCCGGTGATGTCAAAGCGCTGGCCCCTTTGCAATGGCAGGGTAAAACAGGTCTGCTTATTGGTCAAAACGATGGGCCTGTAGAGTTGCTGCTACTGAGAGAAACTTTGCAGTAGCCGCCTAACCTTTCAAAATGAAGTAATGGAAAGAAGATCATTCCTGGAAAAAATAGCGGTCTCCGGACTTGGGGCGATGGCGCTCCCGGTCTGGGTGAATGGGCAAACGAACCCTACTTTTCCCCTTTCAACCACTGATGCGGAGGTACAGCCCACCGCAGCACAGCAGGCCTGGATGGACATGGGCTTCGGTCTCTTCATCCACTTCGGTATCAATACTTACTACGATACGGAGTGGAGCGACGGCACCCTGGACCCGGTGAAGTTCAATCCCACCAAGCTGGATACCGATCAGTGGTGTGCCACGGCCAAGGCAGCGGGCATGAAGTACGTCGTGCTCATCACTAAGCACCACGATGGCTTTTGCCTGTGGCCTACGAAGCAAACCAAATATTCCGTCAGCGCTACCCCCTGGAAGGGCGACCTGGTGGCAGAAGTCGTCAATTCCGCCGAAAAACACGGGCTGAAGGTTGGCTTTTACTACTCCCTCTGGGACCGGCACGAAAAAAGCCACGATACAGATGAGTGGGCCTACATCGACTTCATGAAGCGGCAGTTGGAAGAACTGCTGACGGGTTATGGGCCCATCGTGGAAATGTGGTTTGACGGCTTTTGGAAAAAACAACAGACCGGCTGGTCCAAGAAAAACAAGGAACTGGAAGGCGAGGCCGAAAAGCAAGCCTTTAACGCCGCCCGCAATCAAAAATTTATTGAGGCCTGGCGTATGGAAGGCGCTTACCGCTGGCAGATGGACCATGTCTATCAGTTCATCAAAAGCCTGCAGCCGGATTGCCTGGTCATGAATAACTCCACCACCGCTTACCCCGGCGTTCCCCTGCACCCGGTTGACATCCGCAGTGGGGAAAAGTACACCGAAGTGGCTGATGATCAGAAAGTCTGGAACTGGCTGGGCAAAGACCGCTACCTGCCCCTTCAGATCGAGACCACGATGTCCACCAAAGGTGACAAAAAATTCCCCTCGGGCAACTGGTTCTGGCACGATTGGGACAAATCCGTCCTGGAAAAAGAAAAAATCCTGCAATACCTGGGCGTTGCCCAAAAAATGAAAGCCAATCTGCTGCTCAACGTTGGGCCCAGCGATCAGGGGCTGCTACGCGAAGTGGATGAGCGTACACTGAAGGGATTAAGAAGTTGAAAATGGAATGATGAAAAACGGATATCAATACTGGGTAATTGTACTGTTGTTGTGTGGAAGCGCCATTCGGGGGATAGCCCAGAAAGGCATTTTACTGGAAGCCGAAAGCTTTTTGTTTCCCGGTGGCTGGGTGGTTGACCCGCAGTTCGTGCAGCAAATGGGCTCTCCGTATCTGATGGCGCATGGCATGGGGCAGCCAGTGAGCTCTGCCCGCACCGAAGTGGAAATTGAACAACCCGGAACCTACCATATCTGGGCGCGCACCAAGAACTGGGCACCCGGCAATTGGGCACCACCCGGTCAATTCCTCGTTAAAGTAAATGGCGCAGCTCTGCCCGATACTTTGGGGAGAAACCCCGGTTGGGGCTGGGCGTACGCCGGCAAAGCCAATCTGGCAACCGGGACAACCACGCTGGAATTAATCGATCTGACTGGCTTCAACGGGCGCTGCGATGCCCTATTCCTAAGCTTGGGCGAGGTGCCACCGCCCGACTACGGCAAAAAGCTAGCCGAATGGCGCCGCCAAATGCATCAGGAACCTCTGGCTCCGGAAACAGAAAAAACCTACGATCTGGTGGTGACCGGCGGGGGCATCGCGGGCTGTGCCGCTGCTATTGGCGCGGCGGAACAAGGCTTAAAAGTTGCCCTTATACATGACCGCCCCGTGCTGGGGGGCAATGCAAGCAGCGAAATCCGGGTGCACACCCTGGGGATTTACGGGAAATTCGAACGCATACTTCGCCTGCTGGACACCGAGCACTACCCGAATGGCTCTGCGGAAGCTAAAAAGGATCAGGAGAAGCGGGACAAAAACGTCAAAGCCTATAAGAATATCGACCTCTTTCTCAACTGGCGCGCCTATGACGCCGTATCTGAAGACAGCACCATTCAATATGTGGATGCCCGGCATACGGCGACCAATGAGCGTATGCGTTTCCGTGCCCCCCTGTTTGTTGATGCCACCGGCGATGGCTGGATCGGCTACTGGGCGGGGGCGGAGTATTCCTACGGCCGGGAAAGCGTCCACAAATACGGTGAAGAATGGGACGAGTGGGGCGAACTGTGGAGCCCGGAAGAAGCTGACAATTTTGTCATGGGCTCTTCCATACTCTGGCAAACCCATCAGGGAGAGGAGGCGACCGACTTTCCTCAACAGCCCTGGGCTGTTGCCGTAGCCCGGGAACACAAAGCTACAGCCGGGGAGTGGTACTGGGAATTCTCCCGCAATGACCTGCACCAAATCGAAGACGGGGAAGAAATCCGCGATCATTTGCTGAAAGCCATTTACGGCTCCTTTGCCAATGCCAAGGCACTCCCGGAAAACAGCCACTATCAGCTGACCTGGGTGTCCTATCTGCTGGGCAAACGGGAATCCCGCCGGTTGCTGGGCGATCATATTTTCACCTTTCAGGATGTGGTCAATAATACGCCCTTCCCTGACTCCGTAGTGATGGAAGACCGGGCTGTGGACGTGCATTATCAGCGGAACCTGAGGGACGAAGAGAAGCCGGATTTTCTATCCGAAGCTCTTTTTTACCGGACCGACCGGTACTACATTCCCTACCGGAGTTTGTACTCCAGAAATATTGACAACCTGTTTATGGCTGGCCGCTGCTTTAGCTGTTCTCATATTGGGTTGGGCGGCCCCCGTGTTATGCGGACCACCGGGCAAATGGGCGCAGCAGTAGGCCACGCGGCTGCTCTTTGCATCAAACACGAAGTGAAGCCCAGAGCGATCTACACCGATCACCTGCAGGAATTATGGGACTTAATCGAATCGCAGCAATGGACAAGGCCTTGATTTTCTTTCTGCTTTATTGCCTGTTGTGGTCGGGTGTGTCTTTGACTCCGGGCCCACTGCCCGTTGCCGTGCATACCAGCATGCCGCAAGCCTTCGAAGGCATCCGGTCAACGGAAGAGGCATTCAGTGTTTTCGACCCACAGCATGAACTGGAACACCCTGTTCAACTATGCCGGGATGCCGATGGCGCCCCTCGCCTGTACTACGCAGACCTGCAAACCCCGGTCTGTATTGATGGGATTTGCAAGCCCGTTCGCATTGCGGTTTACTGGAACTTGCTGGGGGCTTACATCGGCTACGGGCTGTACGATGGTGACCCTCTTACCAAATACGACCACGATCTGTTTGAGGAAGCCGATTACCAAAAACTGCACGAATTGCTCCTCAATAAAAATGCGGTATTCCGCAGGAAAAAACTGTCTGATCTTTTCGACCCGAATGCCGAGCCGGAGAAGCAGGTCACTTACAAAGGCGAAGAAGTGGATGCCGTCAGTGGGGCGACCAAAAAGGCCATTAAAGATGCTGTTGTGGAAGGGGCCCTATATTCCTGCTATACAATTTGGCAGGTAGTGCATGGTACCGCTGATGACAGCATCAAGGTACAGTTGCCGGACCTGTGGGATGAGGAACTGTTGCACCGCTTCCTGTATGCAGAGCGGGACGATTATCAATTTCACGCGCTTAGGCAACTACCGGATTCGGCTTACGCTACTTACTCTACCCGTCTGCTGCAGTTGTTTGCTGAAAGCAACCCGCTGTTCCGGACAAAATTGCTCAAGCAGTTGCCGGATCCCTACTGGGGCGAAGCTGTTTGGCAGGAAAAGCTTTACGGCTCTTTCAATCAACTGGATGTCAATACCAGAACCCTGCTCATTTCCGGATTGGAAAAAGCCGGGGAAAATGCCGCACTTCGCCTGTTGCCTCACCTGCATGTACTGACTAAAAATCAGCTGAAAGCCTACCTGTCCTTTTGGGAAGACCGGGCTATTCCGCCAGATGCCCAAAATATGCTAGCGGAAGCAGGGCAGGATACTGAATACGCCTACGCCTATCTCATCAAACGATTTTTACAAGCCAGGAAGACACCATAATTATCATGACAAAACCAATTCTACTCAGCTTATGCCTGCTGATTGCAGCGGGCAGCCTCCTGACTGCACAATCCCCTATCTGGTCTGTTGACAGTTACCCGGATGAACCCGGGCTACAGATGCGCATGGCCCCCATGTTGCCCCGGATTGCAGCGGAGGGTTTTGCCCAACGCAGTCTGGCTAATTCCAAATGCCCCGATACCGGATTGCCGGTAAAAACCTGGGCGGTAAAGGGCGAAACGATTTACTCTCCTTACACGGGCAGGGCCTACCAACAGGGAGATACCGGCTACTTCGGCCCCAAGGCACGTAATGAAGACGGCGAAATTTCTGCCTTCGGAGGCGACCCGCTCAAATATGAATTGCAATCCGCCACGGCGCAGTTGCTGCTCCATCCCAATGATGCCCTGGCCCATGGATTTCTAAGCATTCCCGGCAATCTTCGGCAGCAGTACCACTTTGCCTGCAACAACTGGGCGCGGTTCTATCCGTACCTGGCTGATGAAATGGGGGAGGACTGGAAAGCCCGTTTCCACAAAGCCGTAGCCAACTACCAGGAAACCCGCCGTCCCTCCGATGGCAACCGGGAGTATGCACCCATGAGCCATCCCCATGATTTGGTAGGAGAGGAGGGGACTCTGCTCGGCGGCAATACCATCGATGGGGGGACGGAAAACCACAAAACCATGTGGCGTACTTCCTGCCTGGTGTATAGTCAGTGGATGCCCGACGGGACCAAAATTTCCGGCTACGATCTGCCGGATGCAGAGACGAGGGTGCGGGCTTTTCTCACCGAATATGCCGAACGCATGCTGCAAACCGGTAACGGAGAGTACGATTCACAGATTTACTACCCATACTCCATCGAAGGGTATATGAACCTCTATGATTTTGCCCAAAAGCCGGAGGACCGGGCACTGGCGAAATTCACCCTCGACTACTACTTTGCCACCACTGCCCTGAAGCTGGTAGACGGGCATATCGCTGGTGGGATGAAGCGTGGCTATTTGCCGAAAGGCGAGCCCGACAAAATGGAAAAGCTGTTCTGGGGCTATTTCGATGACGTCAGCCGCGATATGTCGGAAGCAGTGACTACGGTGCATCAGGCGACAACGAACTACCGGCCCAATACCATTATTTCGAAGATTGCAAGGGGAGAAGTGGCATTGCCCTATGAGGCCCGCATGACCCGCCCGTTCTACCACATGGACCGTAAAAATGGCTTTCAGGAGTCTTTCTAC
>CAZNHN010000339.1:3916-5946 GCA_964572415.1 uncultured Phaeodactylibacter sp. | reverse complement strand
GGGCAGCCGCAGCCATATCCAGTCATAGTCGTGGAGGTCGGCAGGAACGGTCTCTTGCTGGAACCGGTAGGCCGCATGGTCAAAGTGCATCTCCCCGTCTAGTGCCCAGGCGCGGACCTGAGTGGAAGTGTAATCGGTGAAGAAAGCAGCATTAGCCGAATTGCCCCGGCTGGCCACGTGTACGTGAGCAATGCCCGATTGCCGGCGAAGGGCGCTGCATAGCGCGTAGACGGAATTATGCTCCGTGTGGTTGCGGTGATCGGTGAGGACCAGCACGCTTAGTTTTCTGTTCATTGTTATCATTTGCGCATTGATCACGCAAATCGGGGTCAAATTGTACTGCTTTCCGGAAAAAAGCAAGAAAAAAGAGTGGATTTTGTTTAGTGCTTACTATTGAGGAAAGGCGGACATAATGACTAAAAATAAATACCAATGAAATAAGTTTGATGGGTGCCTTATCGGTTCTCTACAGACACCACAGGAGAGCCCTGGCATTGCATTTTTTTAAATTCATTATGACCGATCATTCATGCAAAAGGATTGCATGTTCAACTTCCAACAAAAAAAATAATTATGATCCGGATGACTTTTCGATCTCTTTGTTCAGGTCTGCTGGTCTTCTGCCTCTCCTGGACAGCCCTACCGCTCAAAGCGCAACTCATTACCCACGAAGATTTTGAAACCGGCACTGCGGGCTCAAATTTACATGAGTACCCCAGTGGTGATTTTGCAACTGAGGACTGGCGGGTGCAGAATAATAGTACTGATGGCTACCTGGTACTGGATGATGTGCCATTAATTTATCCTGGGTTGGCTTCTTCGCCCAACTACGCCTCAGGGGGCGATGCTTTTCAGTGGTCAGGCATACGGCTGCCTACTCAATGGAATGGGCTTTTTGCACAGGGAGACATTGATTACACCACACCAAGTGGTCAGATTGGCTACAACGGCAGTACGTCAGAGACGCTTTGGATGAGTGCGCTTTGCCGGAATGAGGCAGCGGGGAATACCCGTTTTACGCTGGCGTTGGGACCGGGTACGGCCAGCGATTTTTGCACCATTAAAGGGGAGGACGGCAACACCTGGAACCTGGAGATTGATGAAGTCGTCTATCCGGGAACCCAACCGGTTGAAATTAATCAGGCCGCTCTGGTGGTGCTGAAAATGGAGTTTGTGGATGAAAACACGACCAATCTGGAGCTGTATGTCAACCCAACGGAGCTCGGCGGGAGTGCACCAGCTTCTCCTGATGTCAGCGTGACCTACGAGGGTACATTCGAGTTTCGGCAGCTTACCTTTGTACCCTACCAATCTCCCGGCGGAGGAACAATGGACGAAATCCGCTTTGGGTCAAGCTACGCTTCCGTAACGCCACCCGGTAATCTTTCCCTTGACCTTTCCGCAGCCAATGGGCAGATTACCGCTGAACCAGCCAGGAATTTTTACGATTTAGGAGATACTGTCTTGCTTACTGCTAATCCGGCACTTGGCTTCGAATTTACAGGTTGGGAAGGTGATGCCACCGGTGCTGCCAACCCGCTGCAAGTGGTTATGGATAGCAGCCTGGTCATTACTGCGAACTTTGAACAGGGCAATGCGCCCCCTGCTTACTTACCCGAGATTTTTGAACTGGTGCCGGAGCATCAATTGCTTTTACCAGTCCATCTGCTGCTTGGAGACTCCAGCTTGTTTAGCGACAACCTAAGCTTTGAATTCACCAGCAGTAATCCGGAAGTAGCGGGGAACCCTACTGCCATCTATCAGCCGGGTGACCATACATTGATAGTCGAATTTCAGGGCGGCGCATCCGGTCTGGCTACCCTGTCCGTGGAGATTAGCGACAACGGTTCTGTTGTAGCCGGACAGTCTTTTGATATACAGGCGGGCAGTCAGATTGGTCCGGAAAACGGGGGCATTCAGTATGTGGCTTCTGATGTGGCCCACTGGCAGCCCCGACCCTACAAACAAGTGGTCACAGCCAAAACGGGCTATCCGGTTCTTCTGGATGAAAGCTATATCGAATGGCGGCT
>CAZNHN010000339.1:0-3906 GCA_964572415.1 uncultured Phaeodactylibacter sp. | reverse complement strand
GGTCAATTCATTCATTATCATTATTGTGTTGCTTGCCACAAATGCAATTTACAAAAACCGGGGCAGGCCGAAACAGATGCCAACTATTTCTTCCACGGCATTATGTCGGGCATCATTATTCCCAAAGAAACAGGCAACTATAATTTTGAAATCAGTGGAGACGGTGAAGGGGAACACACCTTGTGGCTGGCCGAAGGGCTGGACTATGGTAATTTTCCCAACGAGTCTAATCCCCTCTCGCCCTCCAATTATGTAGCTTTTGAGAATACGCCCGGCAGCATCATGCTGGAAGCCGGCAAAGCCTATTACTTCGAAGGGCACCACCGACAGATTGTCAATGACTGGGAAATCGAGGTACTGTGGAGTACACCTGACAACCCGGTGCTGCGCCGTCTGACAAACGAAGACGTTGCCCAATTCGTAGATACGGAATTGCCCGCTGCGCCCACCGCACTGACCGGCACGGTAGGGGAAACCATCGCCCAGCTTAACTGGGAAGCCAGCACTGACAATGACGCAGTAACGGGGTACCATGTTTTTCTAAACGGATCAAGGATCAATGAAGGCCTACTAACCGCCCAGAACTTTTTGGTGGAAGACCTGACAGGGGACACGCCCTACGAGTTTGCAGTGGTAGCAGTGGATGCCTTTGGTAATCATTCTTTCCCTTCCGATATTCTGCGCCTCGTCACCGCTGCACCCTCCAATGAACCGCTCGCCGCACCCGGTAACTTTCAGGCAGACCTGGTCACTGCCTTTAAAGCAGAAGTGAGCTGGGAGGAGGTTTCAGGCGCCCTGGGCTACAATATCTATGTAGATGGCACTCAGGTCAACGAGCAATTCATCACAGCCGATACCTTTGTGGTGCGTGGGCTGCAGCCGGAGATCACCTACGAACTGGAGCTGCGCAGCCTCAATGTGAGCCTGCTTGAATCTACTCCTGGTACCACGCTGTCGGTGACCACCGGAGCTTTCGATGCTTCCAACCCGGATGAGGACGTGTACCTGATCGATAGCGAAGTTACCCTGGAGCCACTAGTGAAGTCTACCGGGATGATGCTCAATTTTACCATTAATCCCAATAATGCCCTGGTCAAACAAGACAAACCCGCATTTGACAGCCTGATGGCAGACCTCCAACCCGCAGGTTTTCGGTTTGGAGCCATCACCGCTAACTCCACAAGCTTTTCGGAAGCGACCGGGACGAACCCGGAATGGGTGACTTACGGCGAATTTGCCCAGGCTTCCCTGGACGCAGGTGGGAAATACGTAGCCCTAACGGTCGGTCCGGGAGAAAATGAAGATTACATTACGAACCCTACTGTTGCCTTTATGCAGTTCCTGGAATACCTTGGCGGCGATGGTTCCACCGATGGCGGCGCGCGACGGGTAGCGGAAGGCTTCACGGAACCCTTCACGGAACAGTTTGATCAGATTTTGATTGAGCTGGGCAACGAGGTTTGGGGAGCAGATGCACACGATAGCCCGATCGGGTCCAGTTATATCTCAGGGTATCTGCCCTGGGTACAGCAGGTGACCGATATTATCACCAACTCGCCTTACTACGATCCAGACCGGATGCAAATTGTGATCAGTGCCCGAAGCCCGCGCTTCCCAGCTTTCCAGAATACGATTTTTAATGCGCACGGGCCTATTCTTAACGATACTTTTCCATATGCGCTGGGGCTATCCGGCTACGTTGGGGGTAACATTATGGACGAAGGCGAAGATTTTGGCAGCATCACCAACAACCGCCTGGCTTACCACAAGGAGAGCTACAATGTGATGTTCAATTACCTGAATAACCTCAGCAATATCAACAACGTCGCCCTTGATGCCACCGGGCGCACCTGGCCATTTTACCCCTACGAGTCTAACTCCACTCAGACGACCTATCACGGTAGCCTGGGGCAGGGGCTCCTGGCGATTGATTATGGCTTTGAATACATCAGACGCGGTGGGTTCCTGTATTCCGTCTTCCATCTCACCGGAGGGCAGTGGCGCATTATCAATCAGAACGCGGATGGCACCTACACCAAACGGCCCATTTTTGAGGTCATGGCTATGGCTAATCAAAGGGCGCGTGATGGTATTTTGCTGCAAACCAACCGGTCTACCGTACGTCGCCTGGAGCTGCCGAGTGGTACGCAATACGGGATGATTCCAGTGGGCATTCATGCCGTCAACCGAGGCAATGAATACACGGTGATGTATTTCAGCCGGGACTTTGAAAATGACTTTATTGCCAGGCTGAATCTCCCGGACGGTATAGGGAATATAAGCAATGGTCGTATCACCACACTAACCGGAGAAAGCTTTGATTCGGAATCCGTCACCATTGATATGGAAGATGGGGCTGACATAAGCGATGGTATGCTAGTCCATGTGCCCCGCCACAGCATGGTGATGGTTACCTTCGAGGCCGATGACCCGGGACTGGATGCACCATTATTTGTACAGGAATTTGATACCACTACGGTAAGCGTTTCTGCACCCATACGGAAAGTGAAGCCGCTATCAGTTTACCCATCTCCTGTAAAAGATCAGGATGCTCAGCTGGTGCTGCGGGGGTACGAGGGACAATCGGTACAGATTCAGATTGTTGACATCACCGGTCGACCCATGATGTCTGCATTGCAACGCGATGTTCAACATCCGGAAGAGGTACAGGCATTACCCACCCATCAGCTTCCCGCAGGTATGTATGTGGTGGTGGTCTCAAGTGGACAATCACAGCGCAGTATACGGTTCCTGGTACAGGATTAACGTAAGGAACGTTTAAATAACAACTTCACCATTTATGACTGCTTCTTCTTGCGCCGGCCTGCGTTGCTTATCAGTCAGGTAGCTTTGGCTATCTTCCTTCTTCGCGCCTTGCCCAGCACAAGAATAACCGACTCAAAATGTCGAATCTATTTTTTTAACGTTCCTAAAGGCATTTTTTGCCACGACTGTGTCAAACCTATCTAACCACCCCTCGCCCGCCCGGGCGAGGGGTGGTTTTCAATATGGATGAACAACAAATGGGCCTCAAATTGTGTACCTTTCCCAAAAAGGGAAATGCATGAAGCAATCGCCACTACTCGTTTTGTTTGTTACCATTTTTATTGATTTGCTGGGCTTCGGGCTGATCATTCCTATCCTGCCAATTTATGCCAATGAGCTGGGCGCTTCCGGTACGGTGATTGGGCTGGTGGCGGCGAGTTTTTCCTTTATGCAGTTTCTGGTGGCTCCCTTTTGGGGTAATCTGAGCGACCGCAAAGGCCGGAAGCCCATCCTGCTCATCAGTATTTTTATCACCGGATTGGGGTATGTGATCTTTGCGCACGCTGCCAGCCTTTTTCTGCTTTTTGCCGCTCGTATTATTGCGGGTATTGGCTCGGCAAATATTTCCACCGCCCAGGCTTACATCAGTGATATCACACCGCCCGATAAGCGGGCGAAGGCCTTTGGGATTATCGGTGCAGCCTTTGGGCTGGGCTTTATTTTCGGGCCGCCCCTGGGTGGTTTTCTGAAAAGTAACTTTGGGATTGAATACGTGGGCTATGTTGCAGCCGGGCTTTCAGCCATCAATTTGCTAATGGCTTATTTCCTGTTGTCAGAAAGCCTCGAGGAACCTAAATCTGAGACGGGCCCGCTATTCGAGAACCCGCTGTCTGATTTCCGCTATGGATTAAAAAAACCGGTGGTCAATGAGCTGCTGATCATTAATTTCATCTTCATCACGGCTTTTTCGCTCATGACGGTTTCGGTCACCCTGCTGTGGGAGGAACACTACGGGCTGAATGAAGAGCAGGTGGGGTATACCTTTGCTTTCCTGGGTGTCATCACGGCCATCGTTCAGGGCGGACTGGTCGGTTGGGCTTCGAAGAACTTCGGCGACCGCACTTTGCTGATAGCCGGGTA
>CAZNHN010000338.1:607-5997 GCA_964572415.1 uncultured Phaeodactylibacter sp. | reverse complement strand
ATTTCCCGTCCGGTCTTTTTCTATACAATATAGCGCGTCACTGTTCAGCCCCGTTTTGTTTTTTATCTGATATCTGTATTCAGTTATTTCTTCTGTATCAGGACTATAAACATTAAGTCCCCCCCCATCTGTGGCAATGAAAACAGTGCCATCTGGCATTTTGCAGATGTCTCTCACGCCGTTAGAGCTGAGTGGGCGTTCTTCAAGGCCAGGGGCAAAATGAATATAGGAACGGTCCCGGATGTCCATCCGGTATAAGCCTGTACCTTCAGTACCTACCCATAAATACTCATCGTCCAGCAATAGCTTTTTCCGGTAGCCGCTCATATTCGGATGATTGGGCAACATAGGGTGGCTCAACTGGAACTGATGGTCTTTACCCAGTATGTTGAGTCCCCCACCGGCCGTAGCGACCCAAATTGTACCGTACTTGTCTTCTTTGATATCAAAAACGACATCGCTGGAGAGTCCGCTATTGGCTTGAGTATAATGGCGGGTCATGCCGTCTGAAGGGGTGTACCGAAGCAACCCGCCTTCAATCGTTGTGATCCAGATCTGGCCTTCCCGATCTTCCAGGAATGAGGTAATCTCGTGGTCTGCAATAAATATAAAAGCAGAGTCCTGATTTAGGCTGATAAATCGGTCATTGTGAACCGGCCGATAGTAGATGCCATTCTTACTCGTCCCCACCCATAAATTGCCTTTGCGGTCCTCATACAAGGCAGTGATTTTCGCACCGAATAATCCCAGGTTTTCTTCCTTTTCGTTGAGGGACCGAACAACTTCAAAGTTGTAGCCATCATATTTATTAAGCCCGTGCTGGGTGCCTGCCCATATATAGCCATATCGGTCCTGAAGCAGGCAATGCACCGTATTATGAGACAAACCGTCACTGATGGTGAGGTGGTCAAAAAACAACTCGGTATCAGGCTGCTGGCTGGTGCCGGCTATCGCAAGTATTACACAAAAAAATACTCCCAATAATCGTTGCATGGATTGCTTTTACTTCTCGTATACCTAACTTTGCTAAGTTACAAGAAGTAAGTTGATTAAAAGTCAACCGCTCCTGTTTGATTTTCATAACGATCCGTTTGGCAAGTATAAGGCACTAAGCCCCTTTCCCCTAACCTTTGGTGTATCAAATCATCAGGAGACAGCTTTATGAAAAAGCACTTCATTTTTGCCCTATTCGCACTAGCATTTACAAATGGCTTTGCACAGGACCACCCCGGTACCCTGCAGGTCCGCCGCATTGATCAGGATATTACGCTGGACGAGGCACTGGAAGAGGCCGTTTGGGAAACAGCGGATCAAATCACTGGCTTTTGGCAGTACTTTCCTTCCGATTCTGTACGCGCCCGTCAATCCACGCAGGTAAAAATCTTATACGATGATGAAAATATCTACGTGGGTATCTATGCCGTTTCTGCTGCGGATAACTACGTCGCCACAAGTCTGCAACGCGATTTTAGCGGAGCGAGTAACGATAACGTCTCTGTCCTCTTCGATACCTTTAGCGACGGGGCGAATGCTTTCCTGTTTGGGGTCACGCCCTACGGTGTACAGCGGGAGGTACTGATCTCGGAAGGGGGCATATCAAGGGGCTTCAATCCCGCCTGGGATATGAAATGGCGGGTAGAGGTTCAACGCTTTGACGGCTACTTCACCGCAGAAATGATCATCCCACTGACGTCCATGAAATTCCCGGAAGGCGAGCGTCGGTGGCAGTTTCAGGCCTACCGGTTCGACTATCAGGCACAGGAGCATAGTGCCTGGGCGCGGGTGCCACAGAATCAGTTGCTGTCCAATCTGGCTTTTATGGGCGATTTGGAATTCGAAGAGCCTCTGGGCAAATCACGGACACCCTTCGCCATCATTCCCTACATCAACATACTGGGACAGCAAAATGGGGTAGCGGGTACTTCTGACCTTGACCTCAAGGTAGGCGGCGATGCCAAGCTGTCCATCGGCAACGGCATGAACCTGGACATTACCGTCAATCCCGATTTTTCCAATGTCGAAGTGGATGCCATTTTCACCAACCTGACCCGCTTCGAGGTCCTGCTGCCGGAGCGCCGGCAGTTCTTTATCGACAACAGTGACTTGTTTAATTCCTATGGCAGCATTTACAACGATGCTTCGCCCTTCTTCTCGCGCCGCATCGGACTGGCCCGGGATACGGCTGGCAACCTCATCCAAAATCGTATTATCGGCGGGGCACGCCTGAGCGGCAAACTGGACTAAAACTGGCACCCGGGCTTCCTGAGTTTCCAAACTGATGAAGACCGGCCCAATGAAATCCCTTCCAACAATAACACCATGCTGGCGCTGCAGCGCAAAGTCTCCGCCCGCTCCATCAATTCGAAACTGGCTTATGGGTTGAATCCTGGATTGGGGCAGGCGCCACGATCCTGCCCGGCGTGACGGTGGGCGAAAATGCCGTGGTGGCTGCCGGGGCGGTCGTCCATCAGGATGTGCCGGCGAATACGGTCTTCGGTGGTGTGCCGGCAAAACCAATAAAGAGGATTGAACCATGAATTTCCTGACAGCCGATAGGCAGGATCGGCTGGAGCAGCAAAAGGCATAGTATCAAAAGAAAGAAGGTAAAAAGCCTTATATGTATAGTGGTTTTTTGCAACGAGACAGCGTGGTGACAATAGGAGCCATTATCTTTCACACGGAGTAATGCGCTGGACGTAATCGCTTTTCTACTGTTCCTATTCTTTGAGGTTTTCATGATCTGGTGATACAGATCTGAGAGTTAATTTTTATTCAAGACCCTTGTTTTTATTGAGATTTTATTGCGGTGCTGTTGAGGTTTTGTAATAGCGCTGTTGAGGTTTTGTTGTGGTGCTGTTGAGGTTTTGTTGTGGTTTGAAAAGCCAAAAAATCACCGGATGAGATATAGATTTGTCAACCGCAGTTATTTGGGCTCACAGGATTTGTGTGTACGTCAGTTTGGTTACGGCATCGGTCTGATTTACCAGGTAGTCCATTTATCAGCCCGGCATAAATAGCCATTTTTTCATTCATCTAAACAAAAACTAAGTTATGAGATCAATTTTTACCAGTGTTGTATTGACGATTTTTACCTTGCCAACGCTATTCGGGCAAAATACCATTGACGTAAATGCATCTGATAATTGGCTGGGGTATATGAATGTGTTCTTCCTGGATGGTAACTTCGCTTTCGGAAGTGCATGGGAAATCCCCGTTTTAAAAACGGTCCTGGATGCTGAAGAAAATACGATTACCTTACAACCTAACTTCAATACTTACGCCGAAAACCCGGGCGATGAGTATTGGGTTGATCAGTCTACCGGAGCGGGCAACAAAACGATGGAAGCATCAACTTTCCTTGAGCCGGGAGAAACCTTCAACGGGGAAGACCTCACTTTTTCAGGCTCCATAGTTTCTAATACCCTGGACGAATCCTACGAAGTCAAATACTTTATTAAGGCACTTGACCCTAATGCTGGTTTCGCTGATGCGCTGGCAGGTGCTGGAGTGATGGATATGCCTGAAAGCGGTACATTTTCCGTTACGATTTCGGGTGATCAGTTGCCTGCCGGATTGATCATTCAGTGTGGCTTTAGTGTGATGGGCAGAAATGCTAACCCTGATAATGAAGCAGAGTTAGGTAGTGTTGTCATTACTTCTGGTGTCGTGTCTGTTGATGACATGGATAAGCTGGAAAGCAGTATCCGGGTGTACCCTAACCCTGCTACCGACTTGCTCCTGATTGAAAGCAAATCCCCTATTCAAGCCTATGAGGTTGCAACCATCACAGGACAGACCGTATTGATGGGGCAGGCGAATAACAACAATATCGACGTTTCCAGCCTGGTCGCCGGAACTTACCTGATCCGCGTACAGGTTGCGGAAGGGCAGAAGACGATGAAGTTCGTTAAGCGTTAAATCAGCGCTTGTTTCTGAATGTATGGTGAGCAGCGTGCCGTTTCCGTGTAAGTCCGGGGACGGCACGCTTCTTTTGTACCAGAGGCTTTTGTGTTAAGGCTCGCAATCCGGTATGGGGAGCTATAGCTCTCCAAGGCAGGATTTGTGCAAAGTTGACACAGGTATTTTTTTCGTTCGCAAGGCGAAAAACGCAGGCATCCGTACGGACGGCGAGGCTTTAACTATAAAAGGCAGTACTTTCCGTACAATCGCTCTAATGCGTAGCAGCAGGGAAGAAGAATACAGGAGGGTGGTGCCTTTTACTTTTTCCCTACCTTTACTCCCCATGACCTACCTGAACCATAGCTTATTGGGGTTTGTGATGACCATGCTCGCGATGCTGCTGCCCGGTATGGTAAACTTAACCGCTGCCCGGGAATACCTGCGGCGGGGTGCCCGTGCAGCCTTGCGCTTTAATCTCGGTGCTTCAGTCGCTGTGTTTATCCATGCCTATATCGCTATTGTCTTTGCCGGGCTGCTGGCCCGGGAACCGGCCTACCTCAACTATCTGCGGCAGGGTGCCATACTGCTGTTTCTGGCACTAAGTGCTTTTTTCGGCCTGCAGGCTTTGCGGAAGCAAACCATTCAGGCAAGTGAGCAGAAAGGGCAGCCGTTGCTGAAAGGCTTTTTTGTTTCCTTATTCAACCTGGTTAATATCCCGGGCATGTTCGCGCTGACTACCGTATTGCGGGCGCGGGATTTACTCATCTTTGCATCGCCTTACCGGTTTTTCTACGTGGCGGGAACGGCGGTAGGTGCCTTCGCCATGCTGTCGCTCTACATCCTGGCCGCCCGTCGTATTGAACAAACCGGCCCGGCTTTCTACCAAAGGCTGAATGCCGGGCTGAGTGGATTGTTCCTGCTCCTGGCACTTATGCAGGTAGGGCAAATGTGGGGTTAGGTCAATCAGTCTACCTGAGAAGCAAAGTTGTAGTTTAACAGGTTCAGGAAGTACGTAGAACAACGCCTAATTCCTCTTTCATAGCCTTTCTTCGGGGATATCGTTCCAGTAATTTGCCAGCCAGCTCGTCTATTGCCGGCTGGCTGTTTACAATATCGGTCTTTACTTTGAGGAGTAGCACCGCCAGGTCTCGGTACTCCTTCCGGTTGCTGGCCTGATTGCCTATTAATCTGCGTACGGCTTTCTTATAATTCGTCCGGATGTCGGTAGCACGGCCTGAGTCAGCAAAGTACAGCATAAAGCGGTTTTTGAATTCCCAGTCTTGCTCAATCAGGTGTTTTACAAATGCGCGGAGTTCTTCATTGGTTATACGTTCCAGTTGGTCTGAGGCGTTCAGCGCAGCTCGCGGCGAGTTTTCAGTGACAGCCCCCGGTCCTGCATCCAAAGCTGCTTTGATGCCATACAACATGGCTACCTGATGCGCAATCTTGAATGTTGATTCGATGTCGTGGCTGATAACCACGCAGGTGGC
>CAZNHN010000338.1:0-597 GCA_964572415.1 uncultured Phaeodactylibacter sp. | reverse complement strand
CTTGCATACCGGTCCATAGTCATAGGGGCAGTCGCAGTGCATAGCATTAATGTTTGTACCTGTCATTTGAACCGACACCTCATATTCTGCACTCCCAAATACAATGGCATGCCAGTGCCCTTCCCCAATCTGCTGCAGGTCTTTCACTGCACCGTGGTGGAAATAGGTCCATCCTCTTTCTTTGATATGAGAGGAAACGGAAAATTCAAAGTCTTCTAAACTAAGCATAAGTATTTTTTATCAGGTCTTTCTTGTACTTACCGCACGCCCGCTTCCAGTAAAATGATGGACCGCTCCGATGCATCTATCCGTGCTCGTACGCCCACCGGGAAAGTACATTGATGGTCAATATGGCCAAATGGGAAACCATAAGCAGTAGGCGTATCGGTGGGCCGGAGCTGCTCGTTTAGGGTTTCTGACAAGGTCAGTGAATCACTACCTTCCTTTTTGGCACAGTCGGCAAAAACGCCTAAAGCGATCCCGTTAGCGGCATTCAGCGGCCAGGCCTGCCGTAGCTGGGTGAGCATGCGGTCCACCCGGTAGGGCGCCTCCCCAACATCTTCCATAAACACAATAGCACCGGTTGGGTCAGGTAAA
>CAZNHN010000337.1:5559-6061 GCA_964572415.1 uncultured Phaeodactylibacter sp. | reverse complement strand
AAGGCATTGGAAAAAGCAGCGCTGATTGCCTACAACCACGATAAAGACTTCCTCATGGCGTATGATCTCTACACGGAGCTGGAGGAAGTGGCTCAATCTCCGGAGCAGCGGTTTGAAGCTCAGCTGGGCGCCCTGCGCTCAGCCTATCGGGTGGGCAAAAACGATGCGGTCTATTCTCTGGCCCGCAAAGTAGCCACCAACCCCAATGCCTCGCAGCTACAGATCGCCACTGCGAATTTCTACCTGGGAAAGATGGCCTACGATCGTCAGGATTATGAAAATGCCCTTACGGCTTTCAACGAAGTCATCCGCCTGAGCGATAATGAGCAAACGGCGGAAGCCCGCTACCTCAAAGCCTACATCTTCTACCTGCGGCGCGATTTGGAACGGGCACAGGAGATTTGCATTAATGCCAACAAGGAGAGTTCGGGGTATCCGTTTTGGGTAGCGAAAAGCGTGATCCTGCTTTCGGATATCCTCCGGGAAAAGGGAGATCTTTACA
>CAZNHN010000337.1:0-5549 GCA_964572415.1 uncultured Phaeodactylibacter sp. | reverse complement strand
CCGCACTGGAAGCGTTGCTGGAAAATTATGACGGCGACCAAAAACTGGTTAGCGAGGCGAGAGAAAAGCTCCAAACCATCAACAGCCTCATCAATCAGTCGAGCCGCCTGAATACCAGCCCGGAAGATGATGGCTTCATGGACACAGATGGTGGCCAGTAACAAAATCCTTAATGCCCTGTCAGACTAAAGGCAGGGCACTAAACCTTATTCCTCAGACCAAAAACAGCGCATAGCCCGATGAAATACTGTAAGTTTATATTTTTCCTGCTGATTGGATTTGCCTTTGCCCAGCCCGCCCTGGCACAGGACCCGGATGACCTGCCTTCCGGCGAAATTGACATCATCAAAAGCTTCGATGCCCGCCTGGGCGATGCGGAGCGGTTTCGGGTAGACCCGGAATTGCCCCCCCTGGACACCTCCGCCCGTCGGCTGGAGTACGATGTATTTTCCGGCACATTGCCCGTCGAGTACCTGCCCCCAAAAATCCGCCCTCTTGCCATGCGGCGGGAGAAGGAAGAGGAAGGCTACGACGGCTACATCAAAGCAGGCGGTGGTTTCCCGGCGGCTTTATTCGGACAAGGGTACTACAACATTAACAATAACGACAACCTGAGTATTGACCTCTTTGCCAACCACCATTCTGCCAACAACGGGCAAAATGTGGAAAATCAGCGTTTCAGCAACAGCAACGGCGGGGTAGACGGGACCTACCACTTCGATCAGGGCTTTGCCGTCAATGCCCACCTTGAATACACCTCGAATACTGTATATTACTACGGCTACAATGAAGTGGCCGAGGCGCTGGATCAGGTGATTACCTTCGACCCGGAGGAGGTGCGGCAACGCTTTTCTATTTTCGATGGGGAAGCCAGTATTTACAACAGTGCACGAACTGAGGCCGACTTCAACTACTACGCAGGCTTCAAAACCTACCTGATGAACGACAGCTATTCCCCTTCCCGTGAGAATGGCTTCGATCTGGTTTTCCGTGGCACCAAGTGGTTTGACGATACCCACCCGCTTTCGGTGGAAATACAGACCGACTTCACCAGCTACGATGACTTGGAAGGCGACCAAAGCCTGAACAACTTCTTTCTGCGGCCGAACTACACCTACCATGCCGACCGCTTTCGCGTAAAGCTTGGCTTCAACCTGGCTTCCAATGACGATAACTTCACTTTCTTCCCGGATATTGAGGCCACAGCGGTCATTTTAGAAGGCATCGTGAACGCCTACGTGGGCGCTGATGGTACGCTTCAAAAAAACAACTTTCGCAGCCTGGCCACCTATAATCCATTTGTGGGATCTCCCCTGCGCATCCGGAACACGCTGAATTACAACTATTACGGTGGTGCCCGGGGCAATGTAGAAGGTATAGATTATGATTTTCAGGTCGGCTATCAGGCCGTGGATGACCTGGCCACTTTCCGGTTGCTCGATCCTTTCGATGATCAGCCAAGATTTGATGTCCTGTACCAGGATGGAAGCATTGTAACGATCAAAGGCTCGGTTACCGCTCCTATCTTCGAGGGCTTCAAAGCGATTGCGGCCTTCAGCCAAAATATCTACACGCTTGAGGACGATCAGAAACCCTGGCATTTGCCAGCGCTTTCTGTTAATGCAGGGCTTCGCTATACCACGATGGAAGACCGCCTGACCGTCAAAGGGGACTTTTTCCTGGAAAACGGCGTGCCTTACCTAAATCCAGAGACAATGGAAGCAGACAATCTGAATGGCCTGTTTGATCTTAGCCTTGGGGCAGACTTTTTCTTTTCAGAAAAGTTTGGTGGGTTTATTCAAATCAACAACCTCGCCAACAACCGCCGGGAGCGCTGGTTCCGCTACCCGATTTTCGGGATTAATGCCATGGCAGGGGTGATGTTCCGGTTTTAACATATGAACGTCAGGACGAAATAAAAACGGCCAAAAACACAGTGTTTCTGGCCGTTTTTATTTTGTTTAATGACCGTTAGCCACGCTGCTTCATCAGCAGCTTTTCTTTTTGCTGAGCAAATTCTTCATTTGTAAGGATGCCCCGGTCGCGGAGCTTGCCCAATTCCACAATTTGTTCGAGCAGTTTGTCGCTGGGAGGCGTTGCCGCATCTTTATAGACAGGGGAGGGGCGGGTAGCCTTCAACTCCAGTTCCTCTGATGCTTCAGGTGGCTCCAGCCCAGGTACCGGTAGCCGGTAGCCGTTGTCTACAAAAGCCTGAAAAGCCGGGCGGGAGCGCAAGAAAGCCAGGGCGTCGTGGTTATGGATTTTTTCTACCTGGTCAAAGCCATATTCTACCGCCTCTTCCAGGTGTTGGAAAGCAAGCTGTTCATCCTCCAGCATGGAGTAAGTAGCCGCCAGGTTGTAGTGGATGGCCGCATTTTCGGGCTCGAGGCTTAGCGCTTGCTCAAAGTCCTCAGCTGCCGCCTCGAAGCAGTAATCACGAAAGTTTTGGATGCCCCGCCGCTTTACGATTTCAAACTCAGATTGGTGCACTCTGCGGCGGCGGTTTGGTGCCGGGAAACGGTCGGTGTTTTGGTAGTGCCTGCCATACCAATGGCGGTCTTTATCTTTATTGTAGCGGCGGTCAAAGTCCTCTCTGGGCATAGCGAAGAATAGAACGGCATCCACAAGTGCTAGTATGGCAGGAGCGAGGACGAAAGGCACGCCCTCTTCAGCGGTAATTACAATAGCAAAAAATGCAATTATCATGTATAGAATACCGAAAGCGCGCTGCCCCAGATAAAACCGGTGCACGCCAAAAAAGCCAAAAATCAACGCTAAAAAACCTGCTACGTTCTTTTTCTTCATAGGTGGAATACTTTCAAAATTGTCCCGGTATGAGGAACCGGATTAACATGGCGTCTAAAGTAAGACATTGCTCAGCTTTTTTCAATAACCTTATGCCAAGGGTGGTAGAAAATAGATCAACCGGGGGGCATTTCGGGACGTAAGGCACTCCCGGTTAATAGCTGTGAACTCCGGGGCTTCTCATCGGTTCAGTGCCCATACCCATTGACCGGACTGATCAAAATATCCCACTTTATCCCCTTTCTCCACCCGGTAGAGCCCTTCACCGGCGTAACTGATATATTCGTAATCAGGTTGAATCAGGAGTTCTCCCTCCAGACTGGCCAGGCCATTGAAGCCTTGTATGCGTACCCGGGCGTACCCATCCCGGAAAGACTCAATTTTATCATAGCGGGGTGGAATGATTTCGATGCCCCGCTGATTGATAATGCCCCATTTGCCATTAACCTGGACTACAGCCACACCGTGCTGAAACTTTGTGGCTTGCTCATAAAAGCCATTATAAGGACTGGCTTGTTCGGTAATGTAGTAAAACCGATATTGTTCGTCGCGCACCAGTCCACGGCCCTCCTGAAAGTTGAGCAGACGGTTCAGGCTGGGCTCAATAACCATATTACCTTCGCGGTCGATCAGCCCGGCTTTCCGCATACCTTTATATAACACAGCACGATTGCACTCGAATTCCAGCCACTTCGAAAATGCACAGGGAATAACAAGATGCCCGGAAACATCAATATAACCACACTGCCCGTCTAATTGTACTGCTGCCAGGCCCTCTGAAAATGGGCTGGCTTTTGAAAAGCGGTCTTCTATGACCAGATTTCCGCGTATGTCTATATAACCATATCCGTTTTTGGTCTTTACTACGGCCAGCCCTTCCCGGAAAGGCTCGATTGACTTGAATCTCTGTTTGGTTACCGCATTGCCATGCTTATCAATAAGTTCGTAGTAAACCGAATGCCCACCGTTCTGGGCAATTGCAAGCCCGTTGGTGTCAAAATCATCGATATGGGTGAATCGAGGCCTTTGGATATACCTCCCGTTTATATCAATCAGCCCGTAGTTTTGATCCACCATAACCCGGGCCGTGCCATTCTGAAAATCATAAGCCCGGTCAAAATCCGGCTGGATTACCATAGCGCCCGCTTCATTGATATAGCCCATGCCATCATCGGTGGCGACCCAGGCGAGCCCATTGGAGAAACTCCCTACTCTTCTGTATTGCAAATCAATGATGATACGGCCCTGTTTATCCACAAAACCCCAGCCTGACCCCAGGCGGACGGCAGCCAGTCCCTGACTGAAGTTTTGTACTTCCCGAAAACGACAGGGAATCACTTCTGTACCATTGGTATTTACAAAGCCCCAGAGCCCGTTGCGGCGCACAGCCAGCCTGCCTTCGCTAAAGTACCCGAGTTCATCGTATACGGCACTGACTGTGATTTGCCCCAGGGTGTCAACCAGCCCGTATTTAGGTTCTCTGATGTATACCCGGACCATTTGGTTGTCAGTATTTTCCATAAACTGTACCCCGTCGTACTGACAAGGAAGTATAATTTTAGCTTCCCGGTCGATCATGCCCCATTTGCCGTGGCAAGCGACGATGCCAACCTGATTGACAAAGTCCTTGGCGAAGGTATACTGCGGAGGCACAACGACTTGCCCCTCCTGATCGAGATACCCCCATTCGCAACCTTCGCAGGTCAGGTTGGCTTGCGCCTTAAACTCAATATCGAATTGGGTGTAATCCTGCATAACAGTAGGGGCAGAAAGTGCTCTCAGGTAGTCGCGAACGAGCCCGAGGTGCAGCTCTGCATCTGTACTGCCAGATAGCTGCCCGCTAAAGCTGAAGCGAGCTACGCCATTGACAAAACGCCCGATGTAGGCCAGGTCCCGCCGGGCAATCCGTCCCGCCTGATCAATTAGGCCATGTCTGCCATTGCTGAAAACACAGCGCGCCAGCGTCCCGCCCTGCCTGAAATCATTCAGGCGGATGTCCAGGAACTCCAGCTCAGTGACCATTAGCCCAATCTCATTATTGACAATACCATAGGTCCGGTCAAAACGGAAACGCGTACGGTCAAAGCCAACGGTGTGAGACTGAGGAATGCCCACTAAAGTGAGCCCCAGGTCATGTTCTACCTGCACGTAGGAAAACATAGGCTCAATCTGAACGCCTCCGTCACTCAGGCGGCGCAGTCCCCAGCGGTCCTCCTCCGGCGCATAAAACCACTCAAAGTGCTCCAGGAGCTGACTGTTATGGGGAGATACTTCGAGATTTTCTTCTGAACCACGCTTTGATTCGCCCCCTATTTTCACCTGAAAATGTTGCTGTAACTGATTGGCGTCCCGCAGGTAGCCATCGGTGTCGAAAGTAAGGAGGGTAAGCTGTTCGCCCCCTTTCGGGCTTTTGGTGTAAGCCCTGGCTTGCTGTTGTTCAAGCACAAGACGGTTGTAGGTAGGCGCAACGATCTCTGTACCGTCAATATGCACTAATCCAAACAGCCCGGCTTTTTTTACCACACAGCGTTTGCCCTTCAGGGGCGCAATATAGTCGTAAGCCATGGGAATGATTACTTGCCCTTCCTTAGTGGCAACGCCCCACTGCCCATCCTGATTGACCCGGAAGTGGTTGCGGGTATAGGGTTGAATCTCATTGTAGGTTGGTGCAAAAACTTCCTGCCCGCACCAGTTGATGAGCCCCAGGCGGCGGTTGTCTTTTACAATCAGATAGCGGGGAGAGA
>CAZNHN010000336.1:0-6079 GCA_964572415.1 uncultured Phaeodactylibacter sp. | reverse complement strand
TGATGGTCTTCGTATTCCATCGCTTTGATATGTTCAACCTGCTCCTCCAGGTAAGCCTGCAGGTAGTCCGTTCGGGCAATAGCAGAAATCAGCAGCACCTCCAGTTCCGGCGTAAACTCCAGCCGGTAGCGCGGGTTCAGAATGAAATAAGGCTGCCCGTAATCGTAATAAGAAAAGTACAATTTCTGATGGGGCAGGGGGGAGATTTCGGCTGTAAAGGCCTGCCGTTCCTCCTCCGATAGCTGCGGCGGGCACTTACTGACAATAATGATATCCGCCCGCTCATAGGCCGAACGCCATTCCCGGAGCCGGCCTGCAGGCAAAAGGTAGTCCCGGGTAAAGGGGTGGCTGTATTCGGTGAGCAGGATATTCATGCCGGGCTTTACCGACCGGTGCTGAAAGGCATCGTCCAGCAGTATCGCTTTGGTATCGGGACGCGCCATCATGATTTTGGGGATGGCAAAGGTGCGGCTTTCACAAACGGTGACCATGATCTCCGGGAACTTGCGCTTAAACTGCAGGGGCTCGTCACCGGCCTGCTCGGCAGTCATGTCGGCGTGTACTTCCAGGTAGCCCTTGGTCTTGCGGCCATAGCCCCGGCTTAGGGTAGCGATGTCGATGTAGTCTTTCAACAAACGGATGAGATACTCGATATGAGGGCTTTTGCCTGCCCCCCCAACCGATAAATTGCCAACGGAGATGACCGGAAGATTGAACTCCACCCCCTTGAGCAGCCCCTGCTTGTACAGGAAGTCCCGCGCACTGACACCGATGCCGTACAGCAAAGAAAAGGGGGCGAGTAGAATCTGTACAAGTTGTTTTTGTATCATAGCGGCTAAAATAACAGAATTATCATGAAAGCTATGATCTTCGCTGCCGGCCTTGGCACCCGACTTCGTCCTTTAACCAATGACCGCCCGAAAGCGCTTGTGGAAGTGGGGGGGTACCCGTTGCTGGAAATCGCTTTGCGCCGCCTTCTGGCTTTCGGGTATGAGGAAGTGGTTGTTAACGTTCATCACTTCGCCGATCAGATCGAAGATTTTCTGCAAAGGAATAATAATTTCGGGGCGGTCATTCATATTTCCGATGAAAGGGAGCAATTGCTGGACACAGGGGGCGGCCTGCGCAAGGCTGCAAGGTGGCTGGATGGCGGAGATTCCTTTTTGGTGCACAATGCGGATATTCTCACCGACCTTGATCTGCATGCTTTCAGGCGCGCTCATGAAGTCAGTGGGGCGTTGGCCACCCTTGCCGTGCGGGACCGTAAGACTTCGCGCTATCTCCTGTTTGATGAAGCAGGGTTGCTCAGTGGCTGGAAAAATGCCAGAACGGGGGCAGAAAAGATCAGCAGATCAGTGCCTTCCACAACAGCATTGGCCTTTAGTGGCATACAGTATATCCACCCCAGGCTCTTTGACTATATGCCAGAGCAGGAAGTCTTCTCGATCATAGACGTTTATCTGAATGCCGCCCGCAGCGCAAAGGTAGCCGGCTTTCGGCACGAGCATTCGCAGTGGCTGGATGTGGGAAAGCCAGATGCGCTGCAGCCGGCCGCTAAACTTGCCCGGGCTTTGTCCGCATCTGGCTTTATGGGTTGATTACTCGACCGGCGTGATTTTCATCATGTTGGTCCGGTGGCGGCGGTGGAGCGGCATACTACCGGTATTGATAATGACATCACCGGGTTTGATGCGCCCTTCGCGCTTCAGGATTTCCGTTACATCCGCAATGGTCTCATCGGTGGTGGTGAACCGGTCATAGTAGAAACAGCGCACGCCCCAAACGAGGTTAAGGGTGGCGAGCATGTGCATACGGTCGGAGAAGATGTAGATATCCGTCTTCGGCCGGTAGCTCGATACTTTGAATGCGGTGTAGCCCGAGCTTGTCATACCGATAATCGCCTTGGCATTGACCTGCATAGCGGTCTGTGCAGCATTAAAGCAGATGACATCCGAGTGGAACGTCCGGGTTTTTGAGGTTGCGATCGGGCGGCGGTCTTTAAAGTCATAGTGCGTCTCCGCCTCCTCAATGATTTTATTCATGGCTTCCACCACCTTCACGGGGTGCTTGCCCACGGAGGTTTCTCCACTCAGCATTACCGCATCCGCGCCATCGAGCACGGCGTTGGCTACGTCGGTGATCTCTGCACGGGTCGGGCTTGGGTTGGTGATCATGCTGTCCATCATCTGCGTGGCGACAATCACCGGGCGGGCCCGCTGAATGCATTTGGCGATGATGTCCTTCTGAATCAGAGGCAGGCGCTCCATAGCGACCTCGATGCCCAGGTCACCCCGTGCTACCATAATGGCATTGGAGTGCTTGATGATTTTGTCAATCCGCTCTACAGCTTCCGGCTTCTCAATTTTGGAGATGATTTTGGCAGGGTGGTTTTTCGCTTCGATGCGTCTGCGTAAATCTTTGAGGTCTTTGGGGTGGCGTACGAACGACAGGGCAATCCAGTTGACCGGCTGCGTGAGGATGAACTCAAGGTCGACCAGGTCTTTCTCCGTAAGGGAAGGCAGAGAAATTTTGGTATTGGGCAGGTTAACGCCTTTGTTAGAGGAAAGGGTGCCGCCGAAAAGGGTTTTGAGCTTAACGGTATCCTCTTTATTGGTTTCAACAACTTCAAATACGAGCTTGCCGTCATCCACGAGCACGCGCTCGCCCACCTTAACATCCCGGGCAAAGCTTTCGTAACTCATGTATATTTTCTCCATGGTACCCACGCACTTTTCGTTGACGAGGGTGATCACGTCCCCTTCTTTAAGCTCAAGGGCATTATCCTTGATTTTGCCTACACGGAGCTTAGGGCCCTGCAAGTCGGCAAGAATACTAATGTGCAGGTTATACTTTTCGTTGATGTAAGTGACGTGGTCAATGACCTTTTGATGATCCTGATGGGTGCCGTGGGAAAAGTTAAGGCGGAATACGTCCACACCCGTTTTGACCAATTCCAGCAATTGATTGTAACTGCTGCAGGCGGGACCTACAGTTGCCACAATTTTAGTATTTTGATGGTCAACGACTTTCATGCGTCCGGTAATTTTTTGATTGGGTGTAATTTGTGTTTGCAACGGACTAAGTGTAAAAGTTACAATAATCCTAACTGTAAAAGTACGCTAATCCTAATAATATACAAACCGCCTATGGTTAAAAACCTGTGAACAAATAGCTGTTCAGGGGTATAGCAGGAGCTTAGTTCTGTAAAGGTACAGGTCTCTCCAAAAGAAAAAACCGGGTCTGAAACAGAAGCCTGAATCGGCTGTAATTCAGTAATAGCAGGGTATTTCAGAGGTTCAGGGGGGCAACTTTTTTTTGAAAAACTTTGGTAGTCAAGGTTCTTCTATGTTTCTTTGCATCGCAATTGTAAACCAATAAAGCGAATTCACTTATGTCTAGCATTGCAGAAAGAGTTAATAAGATCATCGTCGACAAATTAGGTGTCGACGAATCAGAGGTGAACCCGGATGCAAACTTCACGAACGATCTGGGGGCCGACTCTCTGGACACCGTGGAGCTCATCATGGAGTTCGAAAAGGAGTTCGATATCGCTATTCCGGACGAGCAGGCCGAAGCCATCCAAACGGTAGGTCAGGCTGTTTCTTATCTGGAGTCACAGGTTAAAGAAGCGTAACAGCGTTTGCTGTTTCCGGATTTAACGTATACAAATTAGAGGCTTTCTGAGGAAAGTCTCTGATTTGTATCTCCGCGCCTTCTTTAATATTGCATTTTAGACCTCCCGGCTACATTTTCTACCAAACACAGGGCGCAAATTTCCAACCAAACATTTACACGGGCATTACTTAGCCGTTGCAACAGGAGGCTGGAACCAAATCAAATTAAGCCAATGAAAAGGGTTGTCGTAACAGGACTAGGAGCAGTAACCCCCATCGGAAATTCAATTAGTGAATACCTGGAGGGCTTGCAGAAAGGCCTCAGTGGTGCTAATCCTATCACTCATTTTGATGCTTCCCAATTCAAGACTCAGTTTGCCTGCGAACTCAAGAATTTCCAACCTGAAGAAAAAGTAGACCGCCGCGAAATGCGCCGCATGGATAATTTTACTATCTATGCGATGTATAGCGTTGCAGAGGCCATGGAAAATTCGGGCATCGACGTTGAAAAGGTCAATGCGGACCGGGCAGGGGTTATATGGGGCTCCGGGATTGGCGGACTGGCTACACTGGAAAAGGAAATCGAAGATCACATCATGGGAAATGGTACACCACGCTATAACCCCTTTATGATCCCAAAGATGATCTCCGATATTGCTGCCGGGCTGATCTCTATCAGGTATGGTTTCCGGGGCGCGAATTTTGCGACCGTTTCTGCCTGCGCTTCTTCTTCTCATGCGATTGGGACTGCATTCGATCAAATCCGCCTTGGCCGGCAGGATATTGTCATTACCGGTGGCTCAGAAGCTACGGTGACGAAGGCGGGAGTAGGCGGCTTCAACGCTATGAAAGCACTCTCAACCCGCAACGATGATTACAAAACCGCGTCCCGCCCCTTTGATGCAGACCGTGATGGCTTTGTCCTTGGCGAAGGGGCAGGAGCAATTGTGCTCGAAGAACTGGAGCATGCTAAAAAGCGCGGTGCGGCCATCTACGCAGAAATTGTTGGTGCAGGTGCCACAGCAGACGCCCACCACATCACTGCCCCACATCCCGAGGGTTTGGGTGCAGGCAACGTTATGCGGATCGCATTGGCAGACGCCGGGCTCAATCCGGAAGATATTGATTACATCAACGTGCATGGCACGTCTACCCCACTTGGGGATATTGCAGAGGTGAAAGCCATTCAGCAGGTCTTTGGCGAATATGCCTACAATCTGAATATCAGTTCCACTAAATCCATGACGGGGCATTTGCTTGGCGCCGCCGGAGCAGTGGAGTCGATTGCAGGTATCCTGGCCATTCAGCACGGTTTCATCCCGCCTACGATCAACCACTTTACGGATGATCCGGAGCTGGATGCTAAACTGAACCTGACCTTTAACGAAGCACAGGAGCGGGAAGTCAGAGCGATTCTCAGCAACACTTTCGGCTTTGGAGGGCACAATTCCTCTGTGGTATTTAAGAAGTACGAAGATTAGGCACTTCTGCGCCTGGGGAATTGGATTCCCCAATCGCAGGCGAGCCGTCTTTTAGGGAGGCTGGTATGGGGCCGCCGCATTTATTTGAGCGGACTTGGTATACCGGATTCTCCCGTTGGTTTTAAAAGAGTAGAGCGGCAGCGCGCATCAAGCCTGTTACCGCCTCACTCCTTAGATAACAATATCTTTTCACAAAACATTAAGGTTTTGTTGCGGCTCGTATTTAGGTTTTATAACCATTTTTTATCTGAGGATAAGGAACTGGCTCGCCGTTTGCGGCAGCTCATTGGGTTCACCCCTGCCAATATGGCTATTTTCAGGCTGGCTTTTTCCCACAAGTCTTCCTCTTCCGAGAAGCCCTACGCAGTACAGAACAACGAACGCCTGGAATACCTGGGCGACGCTGTGCTCGGTACCATCGTAGCAGAGTATCTCTTTAAGAAATACCCTAACAGCGACGAGGGCTTCCTCACCAAAATGCGCTCGAAGATCGTCAAGCGTAAATCCCTTAATCTGATCGGCGATAAAATGGGGCTGGATATGCTGCTCTCTGAGTACAATCAGACCCGGCTCAGCCGCTCTATGTTGGGGAATGCTGTAGAAGCACTCGTTGGCGCAGTCTATCTGGAAAAGGGTTACAAAGGCACTAAGCGCTTCGTCGTCAATAAAATCCTGCGCAATTACGTGGATGTGCACGAGCTGGAAACCGTGGATGACAACTACAAGAGCCAGCTGCTGGAATGGTGCCAGAAAAACGGCCAAACCGTTACTTATAAGCTCCTTGCAAGGTATAAGTTCGAAAAGCGGGACCGCTTCAAAGTTGCAGTCATGGTGAATGGCAAGAAAATAGCCACCGCCGACGACTTCAACAAGAAAAGCGCCGAACAAACCGCTTCTGAAAAAGCCATGCACTCTATGGGCATTCTCGATACTGAGGACTAATCTGTTACAATGTGAGCTGGACCTACGCCACCCTGCAAGCGT
>CAZNHN010000335.1:2069-6104 GCA_964572415.1 uncultured Phaeodactylibacter sp. | reverse complement strand
GAAAAAACGTATAAAAATATCGCTGGCGATTCAGTTATATGCTCAACAAAAAGTGACTATTGGCAAAGCTGCCCAAATTGCGGAATTACCCCATTTACAGTTCGAGACCCTGCTCTCTGAGCATAACATACCCATTTCTCTCCTGGAGGTGGATGATGTATTGGGGGATATTGAAAAATTGAAATAAGCATGAATGAAGGGTTGGTCATTTCAGATGCCGGACCCATTTTTTCTCTGGCAATTATTGACAAGCCCAGCGTCCTCGAAGAGATTTTCGGTGAAATCGTGATCCCTAAAGCAGTATGGGAGAAAGTCGCGAAAGACAAAGAAACAGGTTACTACCATCGGGTAGCCGACTTCTTCAAAGACCGTGTAAGAGCAATATCCGGATTCAATGAATTGACTTTTGTGATGGACTATGGCGAGTCGGAGTCCGTCATTTTATACAGAGAGCTCAATGCCAACTACCTTTTGATCGACGACAAAAAGGCTCGAAGGCTTGAGGAGAACTTTGGGATCAATTGCATCGGTACAGTTGGAGTTCCTCTGTAGCAAAGAATAAGGGGCTTGTGGAGGAGTTAAGACCATTGTTTGAACAATTCCTGAGACACAACAGGTATTACGGCCTAAATTTACTGAATAGTATTTTGACTAAACATGGTGAGAAGGAAATAGGGAATCAGGCTTAAAAAAACTCCCCCTGCCAACCTACCGCCCCATATGCACCAGCAAGACCGAAATATCCGCCGGAGAAACTCCGCTGATTCGGCTCGCCTGCCCCACCGTTTCCGGGCGGATTTGGGATAGCTTTTCGCGGGCCTCCTTGGAGAGGGAGGTCAGCTGCTGGTAGTCCAGGTTATCGAAAAGGCGGACATTTTCCAGGCGGTTCATCTTGTCGGCCCGCTCGCGCTCGCGCTCAATGTAGCCCTCGTACTTCGTATCTGTCTCGGCCGTCTCGATAAACTCAGGCTCATAGTTGCCGAGGAACTCATCCAGGGCAGGAAGAACGGTGCGCAGCCCGGCAATATCCACATGCGGGCGCAGGAGCAGGCTGTGCAGCTTCACTTTTTGCGAGAGCGGCTGCGAACCCAGGCTGTCCAGGTAGCGGTTGACTTCACCAGGCTCCACGCTGAGCTTACGGGCAAATATGTTGATGGCTTCACCAGCTTCCTGCTTGGCCAGTACGCGCTGCATGCGCTCCTCCGCACCTTGGATGCCCAGCTCCTGTGCCAGGGGGGTGAGTCGCAGGTCGGCATTGTCTTGCCGGAGCAGGATGCGGTACTCGGCCCGGGAGGTAAACATGCGGTAGGGCTCCTTGGTGCCTTTGTTGACCAGGTCGTCGATGAGCACACCGATGTAGCCATCGGAGCGGCGCAGCACAAATGGCGCTTCCTCCCTGATGGAAAGATGGGCATTGATACCAGCGATCAGCCCCTGACAGCCGGCCTCTTCGTAACCGGTGGTGCCGTTGATCTGTCCGGCGAAGTAAAGGCGGTCGACGAGCTTGGTTTCCAGCGTAAGCTTCAGCTGCGTAGGCTGGAAGAAGTCGTACTCGATGGCATAGCCCGGTCGGAACATCTTGGCGTTTTCAAAACCCCGGATTTTCCGCAGTGCTTTATACTGCACATCCTCCGGCAGGGAGGAAGAGAAGCCATTGACGTAAATCTCGCAGGTATTCCAGCCTTCCGGCTCCACAAACAGCTGATGCCGGTCGCGGTCAGCAAAGCGGTCGATTTTATCTTCGATGGAAGGGCAGTAGCGTGGCCCCAGGCCCTGAATGCGCCCGTTGAACATAGGGGAGCGGTCAAAGCCTTCCTTCAGCGTATCGTGCACTTCCTGACTCGTGTAGGCGATGTGGCAGGGGCGCTGTTTTTTCAGCGTTGGAGTATCGGCGTAGGAAAACTTGCCCGGATCTTCATCGCCCGGTTGTTCCTCCAGTTGCGACCAGTCGATAGAGCGGCCGTCGAGGCGGGGCGGTGTACCGGTTTTCATGCGGCCGGCTTCGAAGCCCAGCTCCACGAGTTGTTCGGTGATACCCTTGGAAGCGCGTTCGCCCGCCCGGCCACCACCGAATTGCTTTTCACCGATGTGGATAATGCCGTTGAGGAAAGTGCCGTTGGTCAGGATGACTGCCTTTGCGGGGATTTCCAACCCCAGGCTTGTATGCACACCGGTTGCCCGGCCGTCTTTCACCACAATACCTGTGACCATTTCCTGCCAGAAGTCGATGTTAGGGTGCTGCTCCAGCAACTCGCGCCATTTGGCCGCAAAGAGCATACGGTCGCTTTGGGCCCGCGGGCTCCACATGGCCGGCCCTTTGGAGCGGTTGAGCATGCGAAACTGTACCATCGTGTGGTCGGTCACAATACCGGAGTAACCACCCAGGGCGTCAATCTCACGTACAATCTGACCCTTAGCCACCCCGCCCATAGCCGGATTGCAGGACATCTGCGCGATGGTATTCATATTCATAGTGGCGAGCATCACTTTGGAGCCCAGGTTAGCTGCTGCTACTGCGGCTTCGCATCCCGAGTGCCCGGCACCCACTACAATCACATCGTATTCTGGAAACATAATCGTTATCGGTCTTGTAATTTTCGGACTTGCAAAAGTACGGTATTCGCTTGACAATCAACAGCACAGTACGAATTTTCGTTCAATCGGTCGTTCTGGTAACCCGCAAGACGAAGCAGGGGTTAAAATTCCCTGCCCTTTGTCCAATTACATTAATTTTTCCACTTAATATTGCAGCCCGCGCTAGGGTACTGCTGCTCCGGTGGCGGGTCGCCGGCAAGCAGGTGGTCGAGGGCAGCCCGGAGGTCTTCGCCAGTCAGTGGCACATCGTTGTTGGGGCGGGAGCCATCGAGGCGGCCCCGGTAGTAAAGTTTGCCGCGCCCATTGAATACAAAAATATCCGGGGTACAGGCGGCATCGTAAGCTTTCGCTACTTCCTGCGTCTTGTCATAAAGGTAGGGGAAGGGGTAGCCCACTTTAGCAGCCGTCTTTTTCATTGCCTCCGGCCCATCCTGAGGATACTGTATCGCATCGTTGGAGCTAATAGCGGCAAAGCCTATACCTTTTTTCTTGTAGGCATTGGCGATGCGCACCAATTCCGGGTTGACATGGATAACATAGGGACAGTGATTGCAAAGGAAAAGGATGACTGTGCCCTGGGGTGATTCCACATCCCCAAGCTGAACGGTCTCTCCGGTGACAGTGTCCTCCAGGCTAAAGTTGGGCGCTACAGTGCCCAATTGCATCATTTTTGATTCAGTAAGTGCCATACATTCGTTGCTTTGTTATAAGAAAGCCCGGAAGGTGCACTTTTGTTTGGAGCTGAGCGATCGGTATGGCACAGAAATAAAAAAGCTGACCCCGGGTTAGAGAGGTCAGCTATCTGAGAATAAATTCTCATTAGATGTTAGTGCCTGCGTACCAAATTACTTTGGTACTTCCTGGAAAATTAGACATCACAACCTGAAATTCAGGATTATCTGTCTACTCCCCCTTACTCTTTTTGAGTTTTTTAGATCAATGGTAAAACGAAAGACACTGTGCATATCCGTTTTATGTGGAGGAAGCAGGGAGCTGATAGCATTCAGCAATTCAGAAACCCTTGTCTCAAGTAATCAAAAGAAATAAAAAAGTTTTTGTGTGTGTTTTTGTTTGAGTTTAATCGCTGTTTAAACCCCGTATTTCTGTTGTAATGTTAATTATTATGTGCAAGTAAAGGAAAAAGAGACCATCAGGATACTCAAATCTTTAATTTTTGTGACATAGCAAATGGGCTTTAATTTATTCCCCTATGCATAAGTTGCTGATTCCTAAAACGTAATTATCAACAACTCGCATCAGCCAACTGTTAATTGCCCAGAGCAGATGTCGTCGGCTTATTACAGCCCGAAGATCGGGATGAGCGGAAGTTTTGGATCTGCTCACCGTCTGACGGATTTAGAAGTAGCAAGCTTGCGGCTCCATCGTAAAACATTTTCATTTCCTGGTGTCATTCCTCCTAAAAAAAAATAAAACCCCGGC
>CAZNHN010000335.1:0-2059 GCA_964572415.1 uncultured Phaeodactylibacter sp. | reverse complement strand
ATCAGCCTGTCCTGAAGCTCCTCCCTGGCCAGAGCGGTAAGTGGTTGAGCAACAGGCAGATAAGACCAGTGCCACTTCTCTTCATTGTAGCCATTAGGGCGTTCGGGGCCTTTGGGGGAATACGGCTGGCAAAACCCAAAATCAGGGGCGTGGGCGGTAAGCCAGGCATAGATTTTCTGCCCCTGGCCTTCCTCAAAGTAACGGTTGTTGAAAGCATTTAAATCGATATCCGTGCCCCAATGGTGCCTGGAAGTGCCCGGCATGGAGCTGTATTTAAGAATTTCCAGCGCCCGCTCTTTGGGGTCTGGAAAGGCCTGAGCAGCATTCTCACCCGAGGAGAGCTTCCGCTGCCCGGTCCATTTGCGCTCCCAAATACCTTTTTGGTAATTGAAATTGCGGGTGGCAGACCGGATGACGAGCTGTATGCCATCTGCCTGCGCTGCTTCGTACATGGCTAAAAAGGCTTCGTAGGTGTCTTTGCGAAGCAGCAGGCCTTCACGGTCAGCGTAACGGGCGGGCACCTCCACAAAGTCAGGATGCCTTGCAGGGTCAAACTGCCCCATCAGGTATTGGGTATCGAAGCCCATAGCACGGGCTTTTGCCAGGTCCGTGGTGTCCTTCTTTTCGGACAGAGCAGTTTCGGCAGCGTCCACCGGCACTTCTGTTTGTGTGGCTTGTTGCCCCGTATCTGTTGCAGGCTGACAAGACAGGAAAAACGGGAAAATTAGAAAAATACAGTGCTTCATAAGGTGTTTAGAATTCAAAGGTTTTTTGTTCCACGGGGTAGCCAAAGAGGTAACGCTCTTTGATTAGGTTGGCGACCTGAGTGGGCACCATGCTTTCCCATTCTTCATCGCCGGCACGGAGCATGTGCAGGACTTCTTTGGAAAAGATGTGCAGCACATCGGGGTTGAAGCCCTCGACGTCCACAATCTGCCGGTTGTCCAGCAGGTGCTTGTATAGGAATTTCACGCCTTCCGGGATAGGAACATTCTGAGCATTGATGATCTCGCCACTGCCTTCCTGCAAGGCCGGATAAACGTAAAACTTTACATTACGGGTGAAAAGTTGCCCAAAGGCAGCGAGTAACCGGCCATCCAGGTTTTGGTAGTACTTGGTATTGATCAGTTCCAGCAGTTCGCGTACGCCCAGGACAAAACCCAGCTTCTGGACTTTAAAATCAGAAAGATAGGCGACCATTTTTTGCTGTTGCTGGCAATCAGAGACTACCACGGTCTGCCCCATAGTGTTGAGGAGCTCTGCCCGGTCCAGGAAGTCCTGCTCGTCGAGTTCGCCGGTGCTGCATAAGTTGTCCATCGTAATTTCCGTAAGCAAAAAAGTGCGCCGGGGATCCGTTTCCGCCTCGTTCCTGAATTGGGTAAAGGAAGCATGGATCATATCCAAATTGACCAGCGTGGCAGGCCGGAAACTACCGCGGACTACCATCACATGCCTTTTGTACAGAAACTCGGAAGCGTGAACATTCTGCCGGTCCGGCCCAAACATGGCCACATCAGTCAGCTTATTTTTAACCATCCAAAGGCTGAGCAATCGGTTGTCGAGATCCTCGAAGTCCGGTCCGGTCAGGCGTACCATATCAACTTTTACCCTGCCATGAAGGCCGTCCATCAGGGACTGAAGCATAGTTTCGGGATCATCGTGGTAACGGAAACAACCATAAATAAGGTTGACCCCCAGGATGCCAATGGCTTGTTGCTGCAGTTGATTGTCGTTATCGAGCATACGCACGTGCAGGACAAGATCGTTAGTGCCGCCGCCCGGTGATAACTGAAAGCGGATCCCCAGCCAGCCATTCCCCTTAATGGTACGGGTGTAGTTGATGGCGGCCACGGTATCGGCAAATACGAAAAAGCGGGTATCGGGCCGCTCATTGGTCAGCCTGGAGCGCATCAGATCATACTCGTGGTTGAGCATTTTGTACAGGCGCGCCTCGCAGACATAACGGCCGGAGACTTCTTCTCCGTAGATTTTGTCGGAGTAAGTCTTGTCATAAGCGGACATGGTCTTGGCAATTGTGCCTGCTGCAGCGCCCACCTGA
>CAZNHN010000334.1:0-6111 GCA_964572415.1 uncultured Phaeodactylibacter sp. | reverse complement strand
TGCTCAATGGCGACCTGCCTTCGCCCGACCCGCAGAACGAAGCCTACCAACTGCTGCTGATTGCCGCCTGCAACCAATGGCACGGCGCCATGCCTTTTATGTTTCAGCGGCTGCAGGACTATACGGAGCTGCTCGTGCCCAATGACCTGCTCAGCGCCCGCAGCATCGTGCAGGATGTGCGCGACGGTATGCCGGCCGAAGATGCCCAAAATGTCGAAATCATCGGCTGGCTGTACCAGTTTTATATCTCGGAAAAGAAGGATGCGGTGTTTGCCGCCAAAGGGCGGGTGGCCCCGGCAGACCTGCCGGCCGCCACGCAGCTGTTTACGCCCCGGTGGATTGTGGAGTATATGGTGCAAAATACCCTCGGCAAGCTGTGGCTGCAGAACCGCCCCAACTCCGGATTGCGGGCCCACATGCGCTACTACATCGACTCCCCGGCGGCACAGGCGGCCGACTTCCTGCGCATCGACAGCGTGACCGATATCCGCTTTCTGGATCAGGCCTGCGGGAGCGGGCACATCCTGCTGTATGCCTTCGAGCTGCTCACCCTCATGTACGAAGAGGAGGGCTACGGCAAAAGTGAAATCCCGCAGCTCATTTTAGAAAACAACCTGCGCGGCTTCGAGATTGATGAGCGGGCCGCACAGCTGGCCGGCTTTGCGCTGATGATGAAAGCCCGGGCGTACCACCGCCGGATTTTCCGAAAAAATATCCGCCCGCACATCCTGCAGTTTCAGGATTTACCGCTGAGCACGGAGGAAACGGCAGCGGCTTTGGAAGCCTGTGGTGTAGAGCCTACCGATGCCCTGCGCAGCGACCTGCAGCACCTGCAGCAGGCCACCAACCTGGGCTCTCTCATACAACCACAGGCGGAAGCGGCAGAAATCAGGCGGGCCCGGCAGGTGGTGGAGGAGCGCGCACAAACCAATGACATCTTCCTGCGCTCCCAACTACAGCAGCTGGCGAATGCCTTGCAGCAACTACAGGAGCTGGGGGAGCGGGTGCATTGTGTGGTGGATAACCCGCCGTATATGGGGGGCGGGAATATGAATAAGGCATTGGCTAAATTCGTCAAGCAGCACTACCCGGCGAGCAAGAGCGATCTCATGGCCTGCTTTATGGAAAGTGGATTGGCTATGCTGCACCCTGGTGGATATTTGGGCATGATCAATCAGCACAGTTGGATGTTCCTGAGTAGCTATGAAAAGCTGAGGGAACAGCTTATTCAGCAGGCTTTTTTTGATACCATGCTGCACCTGGGACCAAGGGCTTTTCCGGAAATTGGAGGAGAAGTGGTACAAAGCACCGCATTTACCTTTTGCAGTATTCCTCCGCTGGAAGAGGAAGGCATTTACCTGAGGCTCACCGATTTTAAATCTGCCACACTCAAAGAGGAAGAAACGGCTAAGGCCATTAAGGCAGGAGATGCCTCTGATCTTTGGCACCACGCCCGGCAGCAAGACTTCCAAAAAATCCCGGGCAGCCCGATTGGGTATTGGTTGAGTGAGGAGGTTGTTAAAAAAACATCAGGGTCTAAGTCGCTATATGATTTAGGAGTAACAAGGAGAGGGTTGCAGTCAGGGGATTCTTCTAGGCATATAAGAGTATGGCACGAAGTGGAATTTAAAGACTTTTTTCCTCCCAAAGAAGCAGATTTGGAAGATAGTTATAAATGGTTCCATTTAAGTAGTGGAGGCAAAAAAAGAAAATGGTATGGGAATTTAGATTATGTTGTAGAATGGGCAAATAATGGAAATAAAATTAAATCTCTAGGTAGGGCGATAATTCCAAGTGAGCACTTGTATTTTAAAGAAGCAATAATCTGGAATAAAATTAAATCAAAGAAATTAACGTTTAGGTATCATCTTGAAGGGGCTATACCTGGTGATGCTAGTCCAGCTTTTTTTTGTGAGGGAGAAGAAATTGATCTTAGGCTTGTCTTGGGCATTCTAAACTCCGTAGTTGTTTTACCTTTCCTAGAGCTTTTCTCACCTACAATAAATGCTCAAGTTGGTGACCTTGCAAAGCTTCCGGTGATTAAGTCTGAAGAAGAGGGGATTTATGAAAAAATTGATAATTGCGTGTCTTTATCTAAATCCGACTGGGACGCCCAAGAAACCTCCTGGGGTTTTCAGCGTCCCCCCCTGCTCACCGGCGCCAGCACCCTGTCCGAAGCCTACGCCACCTACCAAGCGCACTGGGGCGCACAGTTTGCGCAGCTGCACGCGCAGGAAGAGGAACTCAACCGCATCTTTATCGACCTCTACGGCTTGCAGGCAGAGCTCAGCCCGGAAGTCCCCCTGGAAGACATCACCATCCTGCAGCAGGAGCTCGACCGCAAGGCGCTGAAGGCCGCCACCACAAAGCTGTCCAAACGGCAAGACTGCCCGGTCGGCAGTGCGGCCCGGCAGCGGTGGGTGCAAGACGCCCTGGTCTTCGACGATGCCGAAGTCCTCGCCCAGTTCCTCAGCTACGCCGTAGGCTGCATGATGGGGCGCTACAGCCTCGACCAGGAAGGGCTCATCCTCGCCAATGCGGGGGACGGGCTGCCCGAATACTGGGCGAAGACCGGCACGAGCCCCGACACCGCCACCTTCCTGCCCGATGAAGACGGCATCATCCCCCTGCTGGCCGAAGACTACTTCCCGGACGATGTGGCCGGGCGCTTCCGCCGCTTTCTGGAAGCTGCCTTCGGCCCCGAGCAGTTTGAAGCCAACCTGCAGTTTGTGGAAAACGCCCTCGGGCGGGACATCCGCAGCTACTTCGTGCGGGAGTTTTACAAAGACCACCTCAAGCGCTACAAGAAGCGCCCCATCTACTGGCTCTTCAGCTCCCCCGGCAAGCACTTTCAGGCCTTGGTGTACCTGCACCGCTACCGCCCCGATACGGTCAGCCGCCTGCTCAACGACTACGTGCGCGACTTCATCCGCAAGCTGGAAGCACAGCGCAGCACCCTCGTCAGCATCACCCTCAAGGCCGACGTCAGCCCCCGCGAGCAGACGCAGGCCCAAAAAGACATCGACAAGATCGACGCCATCCTGGAAGACGTGCGGCAGTACGAGCGCGACATCCTCTACCCCCTCGCCGCCCGCAAGCTCCCCCTCGACCTCGACGAGGGCGTGCTGGTCAACTACAACAAGATGGGCAGGGCCGTGCTCACCGTCACGAGCCTCAACGATGCCAAAGCCCGCAAGAAGGTGGAAGGCTTTGAGTGGGTGGAGTTTGATTGGGGGGTGGTGGTGTGAGGGAGAGTCCTCCGTTTGCTTGACATTAACGGGTGAAACCAGCATCTTTGCAGCATCAAAACCCGCCTCGCCTCTTTCGGTCCTGCCGGAATGCGCATGTTTGGCGGGTTTTCTGTTTTTTTGCTGGTCACTAACCTATACCAAGAGATTTCCGGGCTAACGGAATGTTTCTTTAGGGACCCGTCTATTGATTTGAAGGGCTATATCGTCTGAATGCCGGCCGTTGCATAATAAAGGGTGACGTTTGAGCGTATTTGGATACCTGGATAAAGCCTCATGTAAAACAGATTTATGCACACAGCGCGGATGTTGAAGTTTAGATGGATTCTTGTATTTATTGTGCTATTCACTACCGTTTTACAACATGCAAATGCCCAAATCCGGTCTGAAGCTGACGTGATCAGCCGGATCGCCCGGCATTGGAATTGCCGGGAGGAAGTTTCTGTTCAGGGCGGTCGGGCGGACCTGGTCACCGCTACTCATGCATTTGAAGTGGAACGGGCCAGTAAATGGAAAAACAGCATAGGCCAATCTCTTTGGTACGGGCTGCAGCTCAATAAAAAGCCTGGTATCATTTTGATCATCGAAGACCGCAGCGACTACAAATATGGGATTATGTTGGGTTCAGCGCTTCAGTACGCTGGCCTTTCTGACCGGATAGATGTTTATCACTATCCGGATGATTTTAACATGGCGGGAAGTTCCGGCACATCCGGTCGTTCATCATCGAGCTACGGGTCATCCTACAAGTCTCCCTCCACTTCCGCGGGTAGTTACTGGATCAGCTCAACCGGTAAGCGCCATAACAGGGGCTGCCGCTACTATCAAAACTGTAAGGGGAAGTCAGGGAGTAGCCGGGAGGGCGTAGCCTGCAAAATTTGTGGGGGGTAGTGCCCGGGAACTGTCAAACCCTTATCGATGTTGGTCTGAGTATGAAAAATTATCCAACCATTGCCAGCTTTTTTGCAGAACAGAGCCCACCGGGCATTGAACATTTTGTGAACTTAAATCTGGATCTTTCCCAACGCATTTATTTATTGTTGGAAGAGCGTGGGTGGACGGAAGCCGACCTTGCCTGTGCGGTAGGGCTAAGCGAGGCAGCTATCAGCCTTCGGCTAGGTGGTACTTACGACTGGCGGCTTCGGGAGCTGATGGAATTGGAGGAGGTGTTGGGCGAAAGGCTGATTATGCTAGCTGAATAGTTTTAGTAAGGCTACGCTTTGACCATCGGTGTCTTGCTTTTTTAGACTTTTGCCGGAATGCGCCTGTTTGGCGGGTTTTTTGTTTTTTATAGTTATATAAAATGGGGTTGCGGCGCTCTTGTTGCCTTTACGGCAAGGAGGCTAATTGTTCTAAAAAGGTATCGGCATCAATGACTTCCACTGGCGGGAACTTCACTTTTTTCAACACTTTGAAGTGATTGTCGTTGGAAACTACATATTGAACCCTTGCAGCCACTGCGCAGTCTACAAATTTATTGTCATCAGGGTCCTTTACGATTAGATTCCAGCGGAAAAAGACCTCTTTCTTTTCTACGTTTTCCAGTTTCAGCAATAGCTCCGCAAGATTTTGGGCAATCTCCATGGTGGTTTTTTGACCGATGACTTCAATATACTCCTGAAGAATTTCATTGCTCACAGCGAGGCTGAACTTTGATTGCAGGAGGGCATCAAAAATGGGGCGGTACTTTGAAATTTTAGGCAGAGACATCAAGAGCACGTTGGTGTCAAGGACAACTTTCATGATCAGTTATACTTTGTCCGCATATGCTCTTTTGACCACTCTTCAATTTTTTCAGCTCCCCATCCGTTAGCTTCAAATAACTGATCTACATCATGGGTCACTTTTTCCGCAAAGTAATCTGCCAGAAGCGCCCTGATTTCTTTTAGCTGCGCTTCACTCAAGTCGTATTTAAAGACTTCGAGCAGCTCCATTTGGAGGTTGGTCAATCTTTTTGCTGCGTCCATGATTTGATTTTTGTTAAAAATACGCAGAAATCGGACGCTTGTCAACCCTTGTTTAGCACATGGATTAGGGCAAACACATCAAAACCCGCCTCGCCTCTTCCGGTTTTACCGGCATGCGCATGTTTGGTGGGTTTTCTGTTTTTATAGGGGGAGGTACTCGGAAACTAAATTAAGTCATTTTTGTTACTATATTTGTAACTGATTTACAAAATAGAGCTGTAAAATGATCTTAAACTTCCGTTTGCAAAATTTCGGTCCGGTTCGGGAAGAGCAGGTGCTCACCTTTGAAGCGGACAAATCCGACCATCTGGAAGACCACTACGTCATTCAGGCGGGCGGGTACCGCTTACTCAAGCTGGGGTTGATCTACGGGGCCAATGCTTCTGGTAAAACGACCATTCTGAAGGCATTGCACTTTTTGCGCAAGCTGGTCTTAGAGCCTGAGGGCAAAAAGACCGACGAGCTTGATTTTTTCCCCTTCCTTTTTGATGAGGAGAGCAAAAAGCAGCCTAGCCGGCTGTCCGTCGATTTTATACAAAATGAGGTCCGGTACGACTATGCTGTGGAATTTAACCGAAGCGCTATTGTCAGTGAACGGCTGGACTATTATGCGCCCAAGAAAGCCAATGTCTTCAAGCGGGAAACGGACCTGGAGCATCAGTTTACAGAAATCAGCTTTGGCAGCAAAATCAAAACCGATGCAGCGCTGCGGAAAGCGTTGGAGTCCAATACGCTTTGGAACAATACGGTACTGGGCGGCTTCCTGAAAACCAATGTCAAACTGTACGAACTGAGTGAAGCTATAGCGTGGTTTGAGGAATACCTGATGCCTATGGTCTACACCAAGACCGAGCTGGACGATTTCGTCACCGCAAGGATTAAGGACGGGGCAATTG
>CAZNHN010000333.1:0-6118 GCA_964572415.1 uncultured Phaeodactylibacter sp. | reverse complement strand
ATTGGTATCGCCGCCGCTTATGCTATGCCCATAGCGGTCAGACAGTTGGGACGAGTCGATACCGATTTTATCCATCAAGTGGCTGGTGAGCTAAAAGCCTCTCGGCCGACCGCGGTCAATCTCTTCTGGGCGGTCGATCGAATGGTCGAACGTTTCGCAGCCGCCGGTTCGGGCAACGCTCCCTCCGGCGTTTCGAAGAAGTCGGGATGGGCGTCTCGGATCTGCGGCAGGTCGCGATCGGGGCGGCCGGGAAATCGCCCGCGGCCTGGAAGAGTCAGTGGAAGTGCTGAACAAAGTGGGCATTAATTCACAGGAGGCTTCTGCCCTTATCGTGGTCACGCAGCACTACGACACCTTACAGTCAATGGGTGAGAATGCCAACAGCAATCTGATTATGATGCCGAATGCACCCAGCGCTGGTGCCGATATGCTCTCGCAAATGACCGCTTCTTTCGTTACTGCTCAGCAGATGGGCGAGGAGATGAAACAGAAGAACGTATCCAACGGTAGCCATAATAAAGGCTAGACCAGACTTATCTTAACAACACGACGACCGTCCGTGGGTGCATTGGTGCTCACGGACGGTTTTGTTTTAGCACCCTTCAACAGTAGAGTGCCGTCAGGGGTACTCATTTCCATTTTCATTCCTATCTTTAGGCACAAACCCTGAGCCAAACGCTAATCAAATTGTGTAACCATTAAAGACGTATGAAGCAATTAAACATTCTCGCTTTTAGCCTGATGCTGCTTTTTTTCTTCAGTGCCTGCGCGACTTCGCAAAAAACATCGGAAGCTTCATCGGAAGCCACCACAAGCACCGAAAGCAAAGAAGAGGACAAGAAAAAAGACAAAGACAAGGACAAAGGCTACGACGACATTATCACTGATGAAGCTGTTACAGATGAAGGGCTTTTCACCACACATAAAGTGGAAGACAAGTACTACTTTGAAATTCCGACTGAGCTCCTCAGCAAGGAAATCCTTGTGGTTAGCCGGATTTCCGGGCATGTGAAAGGGCTCAATTTTGGAGGGGCAGGCATGAAGTCCCGCCCGCAACAGGTCATCCGCTGGGAGCAGCAGGACGATCATATTCTGTTGCGCTCGGTCTCCTACAACAGCGTGGCCAGTTTTGAAGACCCAATCTACGAGTCGGTCAAGAACAACAACTTTGAGCCCATTATTGAGCGCTTCAAAATTGAAACGTACAACCCGGATTCCACGGCAGTGGTCCTGGAGGTTGGTAAGTTCTTTGTATCCGATGTGCCTATGCTGGGCCCGCTTTCGGACAGTCAGCGGAAAAACTTTGGCATTAAAGGGCTGGATGGCGGCCGCAGCTTTATCAAACATATGAAGGCCTACCCATCCAATGTTGAGGTGCGCCATGTATTGACCTTCAAGGGCAGTGACCTGCCAGACAATCAGCTGACCGGCACGCTTTCCATTGAAATGAACCAGTCCTTTATCGAACTGCCCGAAGAGCCCTGGCAGCCCCGCTACTACGATGACCGGGTGAGCTATTTCAGCCTGAGCCAAATCGACTACAGTGCCGATGAGCAGAAAGCAGCCAGGAAGCGGTACATTACCCGTTGGCGGCTCGATCCTTCCGACATGGAAGCTTACAAGCGTGGCGAGCTGGTGGAGCCTAAAAATCCCATCGTCTACTATATCGACCCGGCCACACCGGAAAAGTGGCGCCCCTACCTCAAGCAGGGCGTGGAGGATTGGCAGAGCGCTTTTGAAGCCGCTGGTTTTAAGAATGCCATCATTGCCAAAGACCCGCCGAGCAAGGAGGAAGACCCGGAATGGAGCCCGGAAGATGTCCGCTATTCGGTTATCCGTTACGTTTCTACAGAGATTCAGAATGCCATGGGTCCGCACGTGCATGATCCGCGCACTGGCGAAATCCTGGAAAGCGATATCATCTGGTACCACAATGTGATGAACCTGCTGCGTAACTGGTTCCTCATCCAAACCGCTGCGGTTAATCCGGCTGCGCGCAGCGTAAAATTTGAGGATGAATTAATGGGTGAGCTGATCCGCTTTGTAGCGGCGCACGAAGTGGGACATACCCTGGGGCTACCGCACAATATGGGGTCTAGCGTTGCTTATCCTGTGGATTCCCTGCGCAAAGCCGGTTTTGTACAGCGTATGGGCGTGGCGCCTTCCATTATGGATTACGCCCGTTTCAACTATGTTGCTCAGCCCGAGGACGAAGGCGCGGGCCTTTTCCCAACTATTGGCCCTTACGATACCTGGTCTATCATTTATGGCTACAAGCTTATCCCGGACAGTGACAGCGCCGAAGACGAACGCGCTACGCTCAATGAATGGATCAAAGAGCGGGCAGACGATCCAGTTTACCGGTTTGGGCAACAACAGTGGCGAGTAGTAGACCCCAGCGCTCAGACGGAAGACCTAAGCGGTGAGCCGGTAAAAGCCAGCGATCTGGGTATCAAGAACCTACAGCGCGTACTGCCCCAGCTTATTGACTGGACCAACCGCGAAGGAGAAGACTACGATGACCTGGAAGAGCTTTACAAGCAGGTCGCCGGCCAGTTCCGCCGCTATGTGGGCCACGTGGGCAATAACGTAGGCGGTGTTTACGAATACGACAAGACCTACGATCAGGAAGGCCCGGTGTACACACACGTACCAAAGGACCGTCAGGAAGCCGCCGTGGATTTCCTCGACCGGCAGCTTTTCACGACTCCATCCTGGATGATTGATAAGGACATCATCTCCCGTGTCGGCGCTACAGTGATTGTGGACCTCATCCGGGGCTTACAGTCTTATGGTATCAACCTCCTGTTCGACAGCAAGCGCCTCAACCGCATGATGGAGAACGAAGCGCTGAATGGTACGGATGCCTACACCATGGGCAGCCTTTTCAAGGATACCCGTGATGCCATCTTCCGGGAAGTCCGGCAGGGCGATGCCGTGGGCCCTTACCGCCGCAACCTGCAGCGCCTCTACGTTGACCAAATGGGCGAATTGCTCATGGAGTCTGGCGAGGACGCCGACTACAGTGACCAAAAAGCGATGGCCCGCGCGAGCTTATCGAGCATTGAAAAACTGTTGGAAGCTCAGGGCGGCAAGGCCAAAGATGCCGCCACCACCGCTCACTACGAAGACCTGCTGGCCCGCATCGACCTGATACAGAAAGGCAAAATGCCCGCTGGCAAAAGTGGTCGTTCAAGCAGCCTGCAGGAAAGCGGTTTGCACTTCAATTGCTGGCACGATTAGCACTGAAGGCTGAATAATTGACGAAAATCAACCACCGCCCCTTTCCGAAACATCCGGAAAGGGGCGGTTTCTTTGCAGGAAGGTGTTATTTTTGGCGCACAACAATACCACATCAGTTATGCAACCATCTGCTTTCCGGTTTATCGCCTCCGCTTTCCTTTTGGCAATCGCACTCTATGCCCTTTCCTGTAGCAGTGAAGCCGCCCCCGAAACCACCGAGCCAAAACTGACCGCCTCCTCTATCAATCCCAATGGCGATAGCGAGCTCGCGCTGCTAATGCGTGCCATGTACGACGATGCCGAACAGATGAAGAAAGCCATTGAAAATGGAGAACAGCCGGTTTCTAAGCTGGATCATGAGAAAATGCTAACCGCCTCCGCTACTGAACCAGAGAAAGCAGCCTCTGACACGTACAAAGTCCACGCTCAGTCTTACCTGCAAACCCTGAAAGCACTGGAGAAAGCTGATGTAGCGGAAGCCCAGGTATTATTCAAGGATATGGTAGACAGCTGCATGGGCTGCCATACCGCGCTTTGCCCTGGGCCAAAGATGAAGATTAAGCATTTGTATTAGCGCTGGTCAGGTTTTATCATCAGCCGCTTTAAAGATGGATCCGTGCTTTCTGTAACTTCTAAAGTGAGGTGTTGCAATCCTGCTTTAAAATTAAATATCGCCGTATCTCCAAGCTTTAAGGTCGCGGATGTTTCCGGATCAGTGACAATTTGGTAAGTACCGGTTAAGTCCGGCGGATCAAGTGTCAAAAAGTATTCGCCGGGTATATCCACGTCGATGTTATAAGTCGCCCGGCCTCCGGCTTTTAGCTGGTGCAAGAAGTTGAAAGCGACTTTAAGCCCGCCCGAAACTTCAACTGGCGCATAGAGTGGTACGATAGATGTAGTATCTGATCGTACCCTGAAAACCGGTGCCTTGAAAGCATGAGGGCTTGCCTTTATCCCCTGAAACCATCTCTTTGCCGCTTCATCCATGTTCCGGACTTTTTCCGGATGGGAATCTGCCAGGTTGCGCTCCTCCGGGGAATCTGCCTCCAGGTTAAAAAGCACCTGGTCCGGCACAGAAGGCCTGTAGCCTTCAACGGGCCCCGGGTTGCGAATAAGTTTATAACCTTCCGAAAACACCGCGATGGGCTGTACCGACCAATCCAGGTGTGCTTTACTTTTTTCAACTGGCGCGTATTCATTAAGGACTCCTTCCGGCATCCAGGGCGCCTCAGTGGGTTGCCAGCCGGGCTGTACAAAGTCGATGTGCGTATTTTCCCAGGTGCCTTTTTCCTGCCCTTCCAGTAACGGGCGGAAGGACCGTCCATCAAAATCAATGGTGTCGGGAGGAGTTAGATCTGCCAAATCCAGCAAAGTGGGCAGAATATCCGTAACATCTACGATTTCGCTACGGATCCCATTTGGAAAGTTAGCTCCCCATTTGACAAACAAGGGAGAGCGCAACCCATTTTCCCAGAGGTTCCCTTTCCAACCTTTAAACCCATTGATGTTCCGGGTTTTCCGTTCCGCATCTGTAAGCGCCCGGTTGTTGACGGCAGGGCCATTATCGCTCATAAAGAGGATAATGGTATTATCCAAAACGCCCAGTTTGCGCATTCCCTTCAGCAGGCGCCCTACCTGCCGGTCAAAGTGGTGAATCATGCCATACAGCGTGGACAACCCCTCTGGCAAACCCTGATCAATATAATATTGCTTTGCCGAGACCGGGGCATCGAGAGGCTCATGGCAGGTCATACTTGACAAATAGGCTACAAAGCTGGTATCTCGATGCTGCTGCATAAAGGCTAATGCATAGTCTACCAAAACTTCGTCCGACCATTGAACTGAGCTTTTAGTTCTTCCATTTAAATACCCGCTTTCATTCCGGTGACGGTATAGATTGCTCATGTAAGCCTCCTGAAATCCACGTTGCCAGGGATAATACCCTTCCGCATTTCCACTGTGCCATTTGCCCCACATACCGGTAATATAGCCGGCAGCAGAAAAGTGATCTGCCAGTGTTGGAATGGCTCTGGACAAATAGTCCTTGCCTCCGTGTACATGCGAGACGCCCGTTCGCAGAAAATGCTGACCCGTCAATAACGAAGCACGGGTGGGTGCGCAAACCGCATTGACATAAAACCGTTCAAAGCGGGCACTCTCCTCCCCCAGCTTGTCCAGGTTGGGAGTTGACAGATAAGGATTGCCATGCAATGCCAAGTCATCGTACCCCAGATCGTCGACCTGAATGATAAGGATATTCGGCCGTTTAAGAGCATTGGGATTATTTTTAGACGATTTACAAATGACAAGAAAATTACAAATGAGTAAAATAAAAAATAGCTTAAGCAATCCAGTCATTGGATTTCTCTCCGTAAGGACCCCTTCAAAATGCGATGGTTTCCACATATTCGGCATTCTTAGTCGTTGAGCAGAGATTTGGCTTTCCACTCGATATAGTTGAGCTCCTCAGCTACCGGATCATCTGGTAAAGCTGAAACCACCGGCCGCAGATCAACGGGTACTTCCCCCAAAGCTTCCAGTGAATTTAATGCCCTTAGCACAACGTAAGGGTTATCCTGATTTAATAATCCCTGAAAAACCCCAATTGCGGCCTGCTTCTGCCCTGCTTTGTACATAGCTTCCGCTGCAAGGCTGCGTATGTCTCCACTTTCATCGCTTAACAGCCCTTTCAGAGTTGGGGCTAACTCAGCAGAGGCTGCCGGACCAAGGTGTAATACCCCGGCCACGCCCCAAAAGCGCACTGCCGGGTGCTCACTTTGCAGCAACTCCATGAGGTTGTCCACTTTGGGCTGATAAGTGGCATAATCCGCTGCCTGAATGATGGCTTCAAGGGGTGCTGCTTTTCCCTGCTCCA
>CAZNHN010000332.1:4541-6166 GCA_964572415.1 uncultured Phaeodactylibacter sp. | reverse complement strand
CCCCTTTCCGCAGACGAACTGAGCGAGCCCGTCAAACAAGCCGCGAAGCATATGCTCAAAGCCCGCATTGCCAAGCAGCTCTTCGAGGATGAAGGCTACTACAAAGTTTGGAATATGGAAGATGCGATGGTAAAGGAAGCCCTGAAAGCCATTGCCCGTTCCACTTCCCTTACGGCCAGTCAGCAATAACAGATTATGGAAGTCCGGCTGGAGCACATCACGGTCCGCTTTGGTCAGAAGACGGTCTTTGATGACTTTTCCCTCCACCTTGCTGCCCATACTCACCTGCTAGTTCAGGGGCCATCGGGGAGCGGGAAGAGCACACTGCTTCGCTTGCTTCTGGGGTTTTGTGTCCCTGACAAAGGGCGCATCCACTTTGGTGAGAAGCCGCTGAATGCACAAACCATCTGGGCGCTCCGGCAGTCGGTAGCCTATGTGCCGCAGCAACTGCCACGGGTGGAAGGCACCGCCCGGCAATTGCTGGAGCAGGTCCATCAGTTGGAGGCCAATCAGCGCGCAGATTTTTCTGAACAAACGATACTATCCCACTTCGACCGCTTTGGGCTGCAGCCCGGGCAACTGGAACAGCCGGTTCGGGAACTGTCCGGGGGCGAGCAACAACGCCTGGCCCTCATCATCGCTCTGCTGCTGGATCGCCCGCTTTTGTTACTGGACGAAGCCACCTCGGCAGTGGATGCGGACCGCAAGGCGCAGATGATGGACTACATCTCCAACCTGAAAGAAAAGACCGCGATCATCGTCGCCCACGGCCCGGGCTGGCGGGCCGGCCAAACCCTGAACCTCACCTCAACGCATTCCTGATGGATCAATCTGTACCCATATCACTGTGGGCAATGGCTGCCTTTTACGCCCTGCTGCTGATCCCGGCCGGGCTGATCTGGTACTTCCGTTTGGGCATGCTCCGGCGCATGGCTGTGGCGGTGGTACGTATGACGGTACAGCTGACCCTGGTCGGCGTGCTGCTGATCTACTGGTTCCGCTGGGACAATATGTGGCTGAATTTGCTCTGGGTAGTGGCTATGGTGGGCTTTGCTGCGAGCTCGGCGGTTCAGAACAGCGCGCTCCGGTTGCGTGTCTTTTTTGTGCCGGTCTTTCTGGCACTGCTGGTCAGTGGGCTTGGTGTACTGCTGCTGTTCAATGCGTTGATCCTGCCGGTATCGGATATCTTTTCGGCTCAGTACCTGATCATCATCGGGGGGATGTTGCTGGGCAATGCCCTCAAGGGGATCGTGGTTGGGCTTTCTGATTTTTACCAGCGCCTGCAGGATCAGCAGGATGCTTACCGTTACTACCTGGCGGCGGGGGCGGCCCGCTGGGAGGCGCTGATCCCTTTCTTCCGCAACAGCTTGCAGGCGGCGCTGAACCCTTCCGTTGCGAGTATGGCGACGATGGGGGTGGTCTTTCTGCCGGGGATGATGACGGGGCAGATCATCGGTGGGGCGACACCGGATACGGCTATCCGTTATCAGCTGGCGATTATGATCGTGATTTTTGTCTGTATTGCGCTGAGTGTGGTGCTGGGGGTGGCTTTTAGCCTGGGGCGCAGCTTTGATGCGTATGGTAATTTGCGGGGGGAGGTGTTTCGTTCGGCCTAATATTGTAGG
>CAZNHN010000332.1:3789-4531 GCA_964572415.1 uncultured Phaeodactylibacter sp. | reverse complement strand
CCCTCTGAAGACTTCCACCACATACATCCCTGCCTGCCACCGGCTGACATCCACCTGCAGCTGCTTTTCGCGGAAGCGCGCCGGCGTATCGTTATTGCGGTATACGAGTTGCCCGAGCGCATTGTAAATGCGGAATTCATAAGTCTCAAAGTCCGGCGTCTCGTACTGAATGGTCAGTTGATCCCGCGCCGGATTGGGGTAGATGTTGAGCAGCCCCAGGTCGCCCGTGCTGCCCCCGCAGGCATCGCTCAGCAAGTTCATAGCGTTGCGCACATTCAGGCGGCCGCCCGTAGCCGTGATGTCAGCATAAGCCGGGAAGCGGTCCACACTTTCTTCGAGGATGGAACGGATGAACAAGGCCGTCTCCCGGGGTTTGGTCAGCGCATCAGTGGACAAAAACTCGCAGGGCATACTGTACAGTAGCCCAATCGCACCCGTAAGGTGGGGAGCTGCTGCAGAGTTGCCACCGAATAAAGCATAACGGTTGAAGGGAGCAAGGCTGTAGGAACCTTCGCCCGGCGCGCCCATGTCGATGGTGACTTTCCCGTAGCCCGAGCGGGTGAAGCGCTCCTCGTCTTCCGTGCTGTTGAGCACCGTAATGATAAAGTCGCTCTCGCAGGAGGTTGGCATATCACCCACCACATCAATATCGAGGTCTTTGTTGGTAGTACCGGCACCGGTAAGGACGCCCACTTCGCCCAGCAGGTCATACATATTACCCCAAATGGGATATTCCGAACAG
>CAZNHN010000332.1:0-3779 GCA_964572415.1 uncultured Phaeodactylibacter sp. | reverse complement strand
CGCGCCCAGGGTTTCATTATAACGCTGCCGTTGTTCGAGCACATACTCGTAGGCAGAAACAATGCCGGCTATAGTACCAATGCTTAGGTACATAATTTTCGCATCCCAGCATACGCCGGCCACACCTTTGTCGTTATTGGCGGTCGCCGCCAGTACGCCCGAGACTTGTAGCCCATGATCGTCGTAGGCTATATCGGGGCTATTGCCACGAAAGTCCCAACCGTTGATGTCGTCAATATACCCGTTATTATCATTGTCAATGCCATCACCGGGCACCTCGTGCGGATTGATCCAGGTATTGCCAATGATGTCCTCGTGAGAAAGGTCAAAGCCGCTGTCGATAATCGCAATGACAATCGTATCGCCATTTGCCGTAAGGCCACCCTGCCCAAAGGCCCATACATCCGGCAGACCGATGCGCTCTGCGCCCCACTGTTGGTCATAGTCAGGGTCATTGGGGGTGGTCCGGAAATCGACTCTGTAGTTGGCGTGTTGGTAAAGGACTTCGGGCTGAGCTTCCAGCCATTGCGACAGCGCATCCGCCGGGCACCGGGCACGGTCAAACTCCAGCAGATGGATGTTCAGGCTGCGGGCCACTGCTCTCTTTTGGAAAACCGCGCCTTCAAATACTGCATTAGCACGTTTGAGCAAAGGCTGCAGTGCTGCGTCCTCCTTCAGTTGGATCAGGCGTTGATTTTCAATCTCTCCGCTTTGGGCATCCACCGGCTGCGCCTGAGCTATCAGGCTGAACAGGCTGAAGACAAGGATAAAGTACAAGTATTTCATAGGCCGTCTGTCTTTGAATCATGTGCAGGGCAATGCACGCCCGCACCACAAAGATAACGGATTCTGCTCAACCACATTGCCGTCTGTCATACATTAACCACCCCGCAGCGCCCTGAAGTACTCCGGGCTTTGCAGCAAGCGGCTGCCATACCAGGAGAAGAACTCGCCGTCTACCAGCTGAATATCCGACGTCGGGCAGGCGGCCTGTAATTCCGCGATGTGCTTTTCCTTGAATGGATAGGGCTCGGAAGACAGCAGGATGACCTCCGGTTCCCGGGCAGCAATAGCATCGAGGCTCACCTCCGGGTAGCGGCGCTCCCGTGAGAAAACATTGCTGAAGCCAGCCCGCTGCAGCATCTCATCGATAAAGGTCTCCCGGCCCGCCACCATATAGGGGTCGCGCCAAATCAGATAAGCCGCACTCACTGGCGGCAGGCGCTGTATCTGCTGGCCAAGAGCGATGAAGGCCCCGTTGATCTTCCCGGCCAGCTCCTCGGCTGCCGGTTGGCGGTCGGTGAGCAAACCCACGGTGCGGATCATCTCCAGGGCATCTTCCAGGTCTTCGATATCGCTCATCCACACCGGGTAGTCCTTTTCCAGTGCGCGGATATCCTCCGGGCTGTTCTCTTCCTTGTTGCCGATGATCAGGTTGGGGGAAAGGTCGGCGATGACCTTCATTTTGACTTCCTTGGTGCCGCCCACGCGGGTTTTGCTGCGGAACCACTCCTCCGGGTGCACACAAAACTTCGTGATGCCCACTACGGCCTCGTTGAGGTTGAGGGCAGACAGCAGCTCCGTTTGTCAAGGCACCAGGGAGACAATCCGCAGCGGGGGCGCCGGCAGTTGCACCTTGCGCCCCATTTGGTCAGTTACGATTGGTGGCATAGGTTAATGCTCTACGCCCCCTTTGCCATGCACGTGGCCATGCTCCACCTCTTCCTCGGTGGCATCGCGCACCTCCTCAATACGGCCGGAGAAGTACAGGTCGACGCCCGCCATAGGGTGGTTGAAATTCATTTGTACCTGCTCATCGCCAACTTCCATGACGGTGCCCAGCAGCTGATTGCCTTCGTTGTCGCGCATGGGGATAACGCGGCCTACCTGCAGCAGGTCTTCCGCCAGTTGTCCGTCCACCACAAAAGCCTCGGTGGGAATGGGCGCAATGGCCTCCGGGTCGTAGTCGCCGTAAGCCTCCGCACTCGGGATGCCAAAAGCGAAGGTGTCGCCCTGCTCCATGCCGGAAAGCTCCTGTTCAAACTTAGGGATCATCGCGCCCGCGCCATAGAGAAATACGAGGGGCTCACTGCCGAAGGTCTCTTCCACCAAGTCGCCTTCCGCACTTTTTTCCTGTAATTTATAATGTAAGGTGACGACCTTGTGCTTGTCAATTTTCATGTCAAAAACGAATAAATTAGGTAATTGCGGAAAGGTAATTAAATTATGGTAGCTTTTGAAAAACTGGGGGTTGAACCCCCGAAAAGTCTGTATTTTCGCCATATTTACGGTCTAAACCCACCGCTATGAGTACCAACCGCCCCGATGTGCGCAAAGCCGCCTACGAACTGCGGCAGTCTTTTCAGTTTGATGCCGCCCGGGCCCTGCTGGAAGAAGCCCTCCGTGCCGATCTGCCCCCCGCCGGCCGTTGGGCCCTGCACTACGACCTCGGCAAAGTGCATCAGGATCAGTTTGAAATGGAAGAAGCCCTGCACCACTATCATGAAGCCATCAACGGACTGCAAGCCTCGGAGGAAGGTCCTTCCGTTTTTCTGGCCCGGTTGTACGGCGCCTGTGGGCTGATCCATCAGGATGAAGGTCGGGAGGAAGACGCCCTGCGGTGCCACCACCGGGCTGCAGACTTGCTGCAGCAGCTCCCGGAAAGCGAGGCAGCCCTGTTTTTGGCATCCAACCTCAAGTACCTTGGAGAGCTGTATCAGGAACAAGGGCAGTTGCCAAAATCAAGAGAACACTACCGGTCGGCCCTGCCCCTGCTGCAGCAGCGCCTGGGCGAGGGCGAAGGCTTCCTTTACCTCGAAACCGCCACCGTGGCCCTGCAGCTCGCCGCCGTGGAGTTGGAACTTTACCTGCTGGGCAATGGCCGCACCACGCCCGCTGCCATCCGGCAGCTGCTCACCGGCGCACAGTCGTGGCTGGAGCAGCTTGATGCCGAAGACTCCATCGTGGAGCAGCGCACGGCAGACCTGCAGCGGCTGAGTTTTATGGTGGATAAGGTGGATGGGGCATGAGGAGCTTGTGCGGTCCTTCTTTCTTTGGGTATTTAGTGTAACTGTTCTTTTAGTTACGATGGTATACAGGATGTAGTAAGCTAACTTAAGGGATGATACAAGATAAACGTATGACAGCCATATTTAAAAAGCTGCTTTTTAAATATGGCACATTGTTGAATCAAGAAAGTATTGTATCTTTATGGGCGTTGATGTTTCTAAAAAAATACTAGAAACATTGCTAATCGAATATCGGTGGTTTCGACAAATCTTTCTTTGTATTAATACCAACTATTTGACAGTATTTAGAACGCGAGGCTTATACATCCATTAGTAGTCATCTATTACTAAGACCACTTTCATGTTTGTAAGGGGTCCACACTGCTTATATAAAAAATTAAATCATATAACATGAAAAAGCAATTTATGCTTTGGCTTTCATTCGCTGTAACTATTGCAGGTTTTAGCCAAACACAAACAGAAGTTGAGCCAAATAATACTTTTCTTGATGCTAATGAAATATCTCCTGGAGACATACAAGGCTCTATAGACCCTGTTGGGGATGCAGACTTCTATGTATTCGATGTCCCAATAAGTGGAGTTATTACTGCCAGCATAATTAATGTCCCATCAAATATCAATTTCCGTATAGCTTTATTTAATGAGGCTCAAAATTTAATTGCCCAGACGGCTAATTTTATTCCAAACGGGACCGTCCTTAATTTTGAAATGCTAGTCACTCCTGGGACTTATTATATAAGGTTAGTAGAC
>CAZNHN010000331.1:0-6178 GCA_964572415.1 uncultured Phaeodactylibacter sp. | reverse complement strand
ATACAGCGCGCGCATTCTGAACCTGAAGCTCCGCCTGCTGGCAACTGGAAAGAGCTTATCAGAATACGAGCTGGATTGCAAAACCGATAACGTTATGATGGAATTGTACAACAAGGTTTGCCAGGAGTGCAGTAAGCACATCACAAACCGCTACAGCACCTCCTTTTCCATGGGTATCCGCGTCTTCGACAAGCGGTTCCGGCCACCTATTTATGCCGTGTATGGCTTTGTGCGCTTTGCGGATGAGATCGTGGATACCTTCCATGATTACCCCAAGAAGGCACTCCTCGACCGCTTCCGGGAAGACACTTACCGGGCCATCGATGAGCGCATCAGCCTCAACCCGGTGCTGCATGCCTTTCAGGAAACCGTGCATCAGTATCAGATTGAGCGCGAACTGATTGATGCCTTCCTGGATAGTATGGAAATGGACCTGCACTTTGACCGTTACCACGACAGCCTTTACAAAAAGTACATCTACGGCTCTGCTGAGGTGGTGGGGCTGATGTGCCTGCGGGTCTTTGTGGAGGGCGACGATGAACAGTACCAACGCCTCAAGGCACCGGCCTGCAGTCTTGGCTCCGCTTTCCAGAAGATCAACTTCCTGCGCGATATGAAGAGCGATTTTGATGAGCGCGGGCGGGTGTACTTCCCGGGTGTGGACTACACGCGGTTCTGTCAGCAGGACAAGCTCGAAATCGAAGCTGATATCAAGAAAGACTTCGATGATGCCTATAAGGGCATTGTACAGCTTCCGGAAGGTGCCCGATTTGGGGTATACCTGGCTTACATTTACTATACCAACCTTTTTAAGAAAATCCGTTCGGCACCGGCCGACCGGGTCACGCAGGAGCGAATCCGCGTACCTAACCGGCGTAAAGCCGTGCTTTTGTTCAGTTCGGCCCTGCGCAACAGCCTGAACTTATTGTAGATTATGGATTCAGTCGTTTCTCTGCCTTCCCGGGTTCAGGCCCGGGTGCGGCCTGTCTTGCAGGCTATTGTGGTGTTGGTTCCTCTGCTGCTTGTAGGCTGGCAGTGGGCTACAGACCCGGTTCTCTCCGACAATTATCTGATGCAGGTGCCGGAAGTTACCCGTTTGCCCTGGCTGGAAACGAAATGGGCTTATTTTGGTCTGCACATCTTCACATTCGTACCGGTCTTCCTGCTCAGTTTCGACAAAAACGTACATTACTACCGCAAATGGAAACCACTACTGCCGGCTATTGCGATTGTCGGCGGGCTCTTCATCGCCTGGGATGTGTTCTTCACTGCTCAGGGCGTCTGGAATTTCAATGAGCGCTACTTTGCGAATATCCGCCTCCTCCACCTGCCTGTGGAAGAGTGGCTGTTTTTCTTTACAGTGCCTTTCGCTTGTGTATTCATCTACGAATGCCTGAATTTTTATATCAAAAAAGACCTGCTCGCGCGCGCAGAACCCTGGTTGACGCCGCTCATGGGCTTCGGTTTCCTGCTCACAGGATTGCTATACTGGGGGCATTTGTACACCACCACGACTTTTCTGCTCACCGGAGGTTTTGTCCTCTACCACTGGCTCTTTCTGAAAGGCACCTACCGCAGCCGTTTCTACCTGTCCTACCTGGTGGCCCTTATCCCGTTTTTGATTGTGAATGGCGTGCTGACCGGCGGCTATACTGAGCAACCGGTGGTCATTTACAATCCGGAAGAATACCTGGGCATTCGTATCACTTCTGTCCCGCTGGATGATTCCGTCTACGGCTTCCTGCTGATGTTTGGCGTGGTGACGCTGTTTGAGCGCTGGCGGTAGAAAGGAGGTATAGAACTGTCAACCTTGTTCTGCAAGCTTATTTCCTAAATTCCTCCACCCGCTGCACCGCATTCTTCCGGATATCCACATAAAATAAATTAAGGTCGCCTACATGATAGTTGCGGCGCAGCATCAGGAAGCTGCCCGGAAACTGAGGTTTGCTGCTCCACAGGACTGGCCCGCGCACCTCTGCACTAACGTTATTGGGGCGTACCTTTTCAAAGGGAGTCAGGACAGCACCATCATTGAGCGTACGGGGCGCAAAAGCCTTGGTGGTATCCCAAAGTAAGGGATTGGTCACAATGACAGCCGGTTCAGGCTCCTTTTTAGTACCCCGCCGGTAAGTCCGCCACGACACATAGCAACCCGTATCAAGGCTGTCGGTACAGGGCGGTATGTTTTCAAAATCTGTTTGGCGTACCGGAATACCAATGATATAGGCGGCTACGAGCTGGCTTTGCAGCGGTTGTCCATCGAAAAAATCCTGAAGCAGCTTTTTAGCATGGGTAGTACCCTGACTATGGGCAGCGATAATGATCGGCCGCCCGTCGTTGTATCGCTCCATGTAGTATTCAAATGCCCGCCGGATATCGCTGTACGCCAGGTCAAACGCCTGTTTGGCGCTTGTGGTATCTCTTGTGAAGTAGGCTTCGAGGTGCGCCTGCCGGTAAAATGGCGCATACACCTTGCCCGCGGCATTGAAGGCACTTGCCTGGAATAAGATAGGCCCTTCCAGTGTACGCTCCTGCAAATCAGCTTTCCCAACCGGCCCGTTCCAGAGCCGGTCGCCCCGCTTACCGGTGTAGGTGGTAGGGTGTAGGAAAAACACATCGGCGGCTGCACTATCCTGTTGACCTTCCAGCCCGTCAGGTGCCCGGTCAGCAGGATCGGTTTTGGTAGGCAGGGCAGCCCAGGCGTCTGCCTGACTGTAATCGGGTGCCATCGGTTTGGTCGTGGTAGAGAAAGTGCCCGAAGGCTTGGTGGCGCAACCCCACAGGAGCAGGCTTAAAATCAGGATGTTAAATCGTGTCTTCATTGAATAGTACTTTTTTCGGATCGTTTGGCCATAGCCAACTGCCCAACAGCATGCCCAGCAAACTGCTCAGCCCGCCGTAGATCAGGCTTGGGATTGCAGTGGCTTGCCATTCGAAAATTAGCCAAACCGCCATACCGATGATAATGGCCGCAAGGGCACCAATGTTCGAAGCGCGCTTCCAGTACAGCCCTGCCGTTAGTGGCACAAACAGGCTCACCAGGCTGAGGGCGGAGGACTGCCCAACGAGCTCGTAGATGTTCTGAGTGCTTGCGGCAAGCAGGGCGGAACAAATGGCTACCCCTACCACAGACAGCCGCATGACCAACAGCAACCGCTGATCGGACATGTCAGGAAAATAAGGGCGTACCAGATTTTCCCCAATGACGGTAGCCGGGGCAAGCATAGCGCCTGAGGTGGTACTGAGTATCGCCGACAGCAACGCTCCGAAAAAGAGGATTTGTACCCACATACTGCTGTGTTCCAGTACCATAAAAGGCAGGACCATCTGCGTATCGTCCACCATTTGCAGCTCTGGGTAGAGCATTTTGCCGCAAAGGCCGATGAAGAGCGGAATTGACCCAATGGTCAGGTACATAAACCCTGAAAGGTAGGAGGCCGTTACCGCCGTTTTTGCCGACCGTGCCGACATCACCCGCTGAAAGACATCCTGCTGTGGGATAGACCCCAGCCCGATCGTGATCCAGGCCGCGATATAGTGCACGATGCTGTGGAAGTCGCCCTCCGGCCAAAACCGGAAAAAGCCCTCCGGCACCGAAGCGGCCACCTTTTGTACGCCTCCCACCTGCTCCGACAATTGCCACGCAATGATCAGCAGCCCGATGATGATCATGATGGTCTGCAAAAAATCTGTGATGGAAACTGCCCACATCCCGCCGATGTAAGTGTAAAAGACCACGATCAGCGCACAGAGCAGGATGCCCTGCAGCAGGGTGAGCCCGGCGATGGTATTAAGAATGATCGCCATAGCCACGAGCTGCGCTGCAATCCATCCGAAGTAGGAAGGGATCATGAACAGGGCGGAAATGACCTCGGCCTGCCGGCTGAAGCGGATACGGAAGAAATCATTGAAGGTGATGATGTTCAGTTTGTACAGCGGGCGGGCAAAAAACGCCCCTACAAGCACCAGGCAAAGCGCGGCACCAAAAGGGTCTTCGATAACCCCGATCAGCCCATGCTCCACGAATTCTGAGCTGGCGCCCATGATGGTTTCAGAACCAAACCAGGTCGCAAAAAGAGCAGAAGCCGCCACCACCATAGGCAGGTTACGCCCGGCAATAACAAAGTCTTTTGTGGAGTGCACCCGGCGGGAAGCCCACCAGCCTATACCGAGGGTCAGCAGCAAATAGCCACCGATGAAAAGCAACAGCATGGCCTACTCTGTTTCGGGTTGGAAGCGAATATCCTGCAGATCCATCAGCCGGCCCACGGGATATAGCCGGTAGGTAGGCTCATAGTGGGGAGACCGCTCGTAAATGAAGTTGAGCTGAGCCCTGGCGGACTTGGCAAACTCCGGGTCTTCCGCCCTTTTGGCTTCAAGCGCTGCCTTTAGTTCGGGATCTGCTGCCAGCATAGCGGCTGCTTTGTCTTCAAATACGTAGGCTGAGAAATACTCTTTCTGCATCAGTATGCCGTCGAAGAAGTTCCAGGAGAAGAAGGCGTCCGGCGCCTGAGGTTCCAGGGTTTCCACAATGTACCGGTTGAGCGGCTGATTGGCCAGGACCACGTAGTCGCCTTTATGGTAGCGCTGTTGGCGGTTTTCGGTGGTTACGGTTGTGCCGTAGTGGAGGTAGTGCCCTTCGTAGGCGGTCCGGTCTTTGTAGTCTTCGATGCGGTATTGCTCCACCTCCAGGGTTTGGTCTTCTGTCAGGCGGTGGAGGGCTACGTTATTCCACCTCAGTCGTTCGATAACCTCCTGATAAGCCTGCGGAATGATATAGGCGATGGGCTTTCGCACTGCTATTGTAGTGTTGTAAAACTTAAAGTACGGAATCTCTTTGGTATAGGGCGCCTCCCGGTCGTAGTAGAGCCGTTGCAGCCCGGAGACTTCGCTTGGCTTGTATTTGGCTGTATAGCCTTTGAAGATTTGAGGTACCTGACGCTCCATATCGAGTGCCCAGTTCAGGGCAAAGGTGTCCTTTTGGATAGTATGGGTACGGGCTTTCTTTCGGGCATTCTGAATGGATTCATGGTCGTCCCAGGCGGCCTGTAGCAGGTTGTCGATAAACGTGTAAGTGCTTTTTACCCGGTCTTTGAAGGGCTTCAGCATATGCGTCTCGGGCATGAATCCGATGGTATTGTGCAATGCCGCATAGCCGGTAGAGTAGCGGGGCAGGTCGAGAAAAGCTGCAATGCCTTCATCCGGTGTGCTGCGGGCGTAAACGTAGGGCGTCATTTCCCACCCATCGGCTTCCATGTCGGCGTAAAGGCGGGGGAGCAGGCGGTTGTCCAGGTAATCAGACAGGTGGGGATCGAGCTTGTCGCTTTGGGTGGGAATGAGGGTGATGGTGTATTGATAGTCGGCCCCATTTGACGTATGATTGTCGACAAACAGGTCTGGCTGCCAGTCGGCGAAAATTTGATTAAACGTCTGCGCATTGCGGGAATCGGCTTTGATGAAGTCCCGGTTGAGGTCAAGGTTTCGGGCATTGCCCCGGAAGCCATGTGCCTCAGGCCCATCCTGATTGGCGCGGCTGTGCGGCCCGCGGTTGAGCCCACCACCGATATTGTAAAACGGGATAGCTACCACCACAAGGCGGTCGAGCAGCGCCATTTTCTCCGGGCTTTGCAGCCAGTTGCGCAGGAGCAGCATCGTGGCATCCACCCCGCAGGGCTCTCCGGGGTGGATGGCATTATTAATAAAGAGGACCGTTTTGCTTTGCGCTTTTGCGGCCTCCGGTGTCCAGGCTCCATCGGTAGCAAGCACAGCGGTATGCAGGGGGAAGCCCGCATCGGTACTTCCATGTGCCTGCAAGTGCAGCTGTGGATAAGCCAGGCTTAGCGTCTCGTAAAATTCAATGGCTTGGTGGTAAGTCGCAGTGGCATTGCTGTCCAGCTCGAAGGGAGCCGTAAGTGCCTGCGGCTGTTGGGCAGACAACTTAGCCAATGGGGTTAGGGCCAGTAACAAAGGCAGTAGCAGCGAGTTTCGCATCTCGGATCATTTTAGTGAGGATATACGCTTAACAAAGTGGTCACCTACTGGCGCTGATGGCAAGCGCAGGCCACTTTCCAGCGTTTATGCCGACATCAAGTCGGTTTGCTGCTCCGATCTTTATCGGAGACCACTTTATCGTCGGTATAGTAGTGGTAAAAGTAGCTCAAAATACTACAACTCCGGC
>CAZNHN010000330.1:3642-6188 GCA_964572415.1 uncultured Phaeodactylibacter sp. | reverse complement strand
GCCGGAAAGTATTGACCGGTCTTTGCTGGCTCAGGTGACCGACGTGGCTTATGAGGATGACCTGGCTTTCAAAACTGCGCTCAAAGCAGCCTTAGGCCGTACGGTTTATGTGGCGAATGAAGCAGTCATCCTGCAGTCCGCTGCCAATATCAACCCTACCTTGATTTTGACTGGCATACTGGGCTTCGTAGCCTTCTTCGCCGTTTCCCTGGGCCCGGTCATGTGGGTGCTCTTTTCGGAACTTTTCCCCAATTACATCCGGGCAGTAGCCGTCTCTTTTGTGGGCTTTATCAACTCCGTCGTGAGCTTTTCGGTACAGCAGTTTTTTCCGTGGGAGCTGGCGAATCTGGGCAATGCCCTGACCTTTGGCTTATTCGGTGGATTTGCCGCTGTAGGCTTTCTGCTGGTCTGGCGCCTGTTGCCGGAAACCAAGTCCCGCTCATTGGAAGAACTGGAAAAAGAACTCATTGCCGATGATTAAAATTGAGAATCCTGTTTTATCGGGCTTTCAGCCTGATCCCTCTATCATCCGGGTAGGGGAGGACTACTATATGGCCACCTCCACCTTTGAATGGTTTCCGGGCGTACAAATTCATCATTCCCGGGATTTGAAGCACTGGCGGCTGATTGCCCGCCCGCTCAACCGCCTTTCTCAACTGGATATGGCCGGCAATCCGGATTCCTGCGGGGTATGGGCGCCCTGCCTGACCTACGATAAGGGTACTTTCTATCTGGTGTACAGCAATGTGCGTTCCTTCGATGGGGTCTGGAAGGATGTCCATAACTATCTGGTCACGACTCAGGACATTACGGGCGAATGGTCAGACCCCATTTATCTCAACAGCAGCGGGTTTGACCCTTCTCTGTTTCACGCGCCTGATGGCCGGAAATGGGTAGTCAATATGCTGGCCGACCACCGGGACAACCGCTTGTTTGGGGGCATCGTGCTGCAGGAGTTGGATTGTGATGCCGGTAAAATGACCGGTTCGGTGCACATGATTTTCGAAGGTGAGGGGATAAAAAATGTAGAAGGACCACACCTGTATTACCGCAACGGCTATTACTGCCTCCTCATGGCTGCCGGCGGGACGGAGTACAACCACTGCGCGATTTTGGCCCGCTCCCGGGACATTACCGGTCCCTACGAAGCCCATCCCGGCAATCCGGTATTGACCACCAAGGGGCACCCGGACTGGCCCCTGCAAAAAGCCGGGCATGGCGACCTGGTCGAAGCACCGGACGGGCAGTGGTACCTCGCTTTTCTGTGCGGTCGGCCTTTGTCTGAATTGGGGCGCTGCACCCTGGGGCGGGAAAGCAGCCTGGCACCGGTAGAGTGGCGGGACGATGGTTGGCTGTACCTCACCAACGGGAAGCAGGTGCCAGACCCGGTCTTTACAATTCCCGGTGAAGAGGTGCCCTTTCCCCAAACGGTAGAACGGTTAGATTTTGATACGATCGTGCTGCCGGAAGACTTTCAGTCCCTGCGCGTACCGATTACTCCGGATTGGGCCAACCTGGAGGAACGTCCCGGTTTCCTGCGCCTGTACGGGCGGGAATCACTGAGTTCTTTTCACTACCAAAGCCTGTTGGCCCGGCGGCTGCAGCACTTCGATGCCACAGCAGCCACCGCTTTGGAGTTTCAGCCAACAACCTTTCAGCAGATGGCCGGATTGGTCGCTTACTACAATACCGGGCATTTCTACTACCTTCATATCACCTGGGATGAGCAGCAGCAAAAGCGGGTGCTTGACCTGATTGCCTGTGATTATTATGCGATGTCACATCCAATGGGGCAGTGTGTTGATTTACAGGCAGATGGCAGGGTGGAGCTTAAGTTGCACTTCAATCATGCTGAGCTTCAGTTTTTCTACAGGGAAGGAGCAGGAGAATGGCAAAAAGCCGGTCCGGTTTTGGATGGGAGCATCCTTTCAGACGACTACATTATGGAGCAGTGCGGGCGTTACCGGCCGGCATTCACCGGGGCTATGGTTGGTATTTGTTGTCAGGATTTGACGGGTGGTCGTAAGCCCGCTGACTTCGATTGGTTTGAATATAAACCTGTTTCAAAGAGATAGAATGGGAGATGAACCCGGATTTTTTTAGCTTTAACCACTTGAAAAAAGAACTATTATGCCCTCTTCTTTTGCTTACCGCATCTTAGCGATCGTATTGCTTCTTACTTTGAGCACTGTCTTTACCGCCCAGGCCCAACTCCACCCCTGGGAAGACCCCGCCGTCAACGGCATCAACCGTATGCCGGCCCGGGCAACCTCCTATTCTTACCCGGATGAAGCCACCGCCCTTATGGTGGACCGTGAAGCCTCGGGCCGCTACCTCAGCTTGAACGGAGATTGGTCGTTTGCCTTCGCCGAAGTGCCCGAAGCCGCTCCGAAAGACTTCCACCGGCCAGATTTTCAACCCAAAGGCTGGGCGCAGATTCCGGTGCCATCCAACTGGGAATTGCAGGGCTACGGCACGGCGATTTACACCAACATCACCTATCCCTTTGTGCCGGTAGACCCGCCATACGTTCCCGATGAGGACAA
>CAZNHN010000330.1:0-3500 GCA_964572415.1 uncultured Phaeodactylibacter sp. | reverse complement strand
AAATTTGGAGAAAAGAACCTGCTGGCGGTAAAGGTACACCGCTGGTCCGATGGCAGCTATCTGGAAGATCAGGATCACTGGCGCCTGAGCGGTATTCACCGGGAGGTAATGTTGCTGGCGCAGCCCCGGACCCATATTCAGGATTTCTTTGTCAAGGCAGGTCTGGACGAGGGCTACAGTTATGGCAATCTTACGGTCAAGCCCCGGCTCAACCACAGCCGATTATCTGATTTAGAAGGCTGGTCCTACGAAATTGATGTGTACGATGATTCAGGCCATCCTATGCTGGAGCAGCCCCTTAATGCACCGGTTAGTGAGGTTATTAAGGAAGACCTGCGCGTTTATCCGCGGGAAGGTACGGTGCTTTCGGCTACTGTTTTCAATATTGAGCCCTGGACAGCGGAAACGCCCAACCGCTACACCCTGGTCATTGCCCTTAAGGATGAAAATGGGCAAACCGTGGAGGCCCGAAGCAGCCGCATTGGCTTTCGGAATATCCAAATCGGGCAGGAAGGAGAACTGCTCATCAACGGAGAATCGGTGGAGCTGTACGGGGCCAATCGCCACGACCACCATCCGGTTACGGGCAAAGTGGTCTCGGTAGCGGATATGGAAGCGGACATCCGCCTGATGAAGCAGCTGAACTTCAACGCCGTGCGGACTTCCCACTATCCCAATGACCCCCGCTTTTACGAACTCTGCGACCGCCATGGTTTGTATGTCATTTGCGAAGCCAATCTTGAGGTCCACGGCATTGGCAGTTTGTTGACTAAAGACCCACGCTGGTCGAATGGTTTTGTAGAGCGCGCTGTGCGTATGGTGGAGCGCCACAAAAACCACCCCTCCATCATCTTTTGGTCACTGGGCAATGAGTCCGGTGCCGGTGCCAACCATGCTGCCATGACCGGTTTCATACGCGAGTACGACGATACCCGCCTGGTGCACTACGAGGGTAATCATGAATTCCCACACACCAAAGCCAGCTACGTGGACATGTACAGCCGGATGTATTGGTCTATCCCCGAGATGGTCAACCTCAGTCGTCAGTCAGATTTGAAACTGCCCATTATGTGGTGCGAAATGGCGCATTCCATGGGCAATTCCACGGGCAATCTGTTCAAATTCCGGGATGTGATACAGGCGGAACCGCAGATTGTCGGGGCATTTGTCTGGGACTGGGTCGATCAGGGGCTGGTCAAGACCACCGAAACCGGCGAAAAGTACTTTGCCTACGGAGGTGATTTTGGCGACACCCTGATCAACTCCGGCAACTTCTGCCTGAATGGCGTTGTCGGCCCCGACCGGCGGGTGAAGCCCGGTGCCAAAGAGTGGAAAAAGGTCTTCCAACCGGTACGCCTGACGAGTCAGGTGCCACAGGAGGGCAAGCTTACCCTGACCAACCTGTATGATTTCACCAATCTGGGCGGCTACACCCTGTCCTGGCAGCTGATGGAAAACGGGGTTGCACTACGTTCCGGCTCTATGGCGCTTCCTGATTGCCCGGCGGGTGCTGCCGTACCCTTGCAACTCGGTGCGCTATCCCCAGAATCCCCAAAGCCCGGCGCTGTCTACACCCTTGACCTGAGCATCACGCTGCCGGAAGCGCAATCCTGGGCACCGGCAGGTTATGAGATTGCCTCTGCGCAGTTTGTGCTGCCTAAAGTGGCGGATAACCGAAGCTTTAAAGTGCCCAATGGCAAGCTTACGCTAGAGGAGAATGAGGAGCAAGTCAAAATTACGGGCAACGATTTCGAAGCCACCGTGGACAAAACCACCGGTGCGCTTTCCAAACTCAAAACCGGCTCCACCAACTGGCTGGAAGCCCCCCTAAAGCCCAACTACTGGCGCGCCCCTACGGACAATGACCGCCGGGGCTGGAAAATCTACCGCGAAGCTGCGGCCTGGAAAACAGCAGCAGAGGAAGCCAAAGTTCAGGGCGTGCGCGTACAGGAGGCTACAGGCTACGTGCAGGTGGAAGTGCAAAGCGCCGTCCTGGAAGGCAAAGCCAGCCAAAAGACGGTTTACACCTTTTACGCGGACGGGCAGGTCAAGATCGATTACCATTTCAAAAAAGAAGGCGACTACCCGGAGCTGCCCCGCATCGGAATGCAAATGTCGATCCCGGATGCCTATGATCAGGTGGAGTTTCTCGGGCGCGGGCCGCATGAGAATTACATTGACCGATTGCGAAGTGCCCAACTGGGCCGGTACAGCATGCCGGTGGACAGTTTTTTCGAAAGCTACATCATGCCACAGGAGTGCAGCAACCGTACCGGCGTGCATTGGATGGCACTTTCCTCCGGGCGCGGCAGTGGATTGCTGGTGCAGGCACAAGACAGCCTAAGCATGAGCGTCTGGCCCCACAGTATGGCCGATTTGGAAGCCGCTACGCACACCCCGGAACTGCCCGAACGGGATTTCCTGACGGTAAATATTGACCATCAGCTACTAGGCGTGGGTGGGGATAATACCTGGTCGAAGGAATCTAAAGCGCATCCGGAATTCCGGTTGAATGCGGCGGAGTACCGGTATGGTTTCGTGTTGCGCCCTTTCAGCAAAAAACAGTCTTTGCAAACGTGGCTGACTACGCCTGTTCCAAAAACCAATTAACATGAATACTTTCCTTTTGCCCCTGTTCTTTTTCCTGTTTGCTCAATCAGCTGAGCTGCCTGCCCCCTCTGCCATGAAAGGCTGGAGCGACGAGTTCGACCGCCCGGTCATCGATACCAACCTATGGAGTTTTGAAGAAGGCTTCATCCGCAATCACGAGGGGCAGTACTACACAAACCGCCCGGAAAATGCGTACATCGAAGAGGGTTGCCTGGTACTTGAAGCCCGCCGTGAGCCCTTTCCCAATGCCCGCCATAATCCCGATAGTGACAGATGGCAGGAACAATGGGAAACCGCTGAATACACTTCCGCCTCTCTGCATACGGCCGGCAAGCGGGAGTTCCTCTACGGCCGCATGGAAGTCCGTGCCAAGCTGCCCGCCGGGCGTGGGGTATGGCCGGCCATCTGGACACTGGGCAATAAAATGGGCGGGGACGTGCCCTGGCCCGACCGTGGAGAGATCGACATCATGGAATTCGTAGGGTACAATCCGGGGATGATCTACGCCAACGTCCACACTGGCGCTTACAATTGGGTGGCCAGCACCAACAAAGGCGATTCCATCCGGATTGAGGATGCCTCCACTGCCTTCCATGTCTATGCCATCGACTGGACACCGGAGCGGATTGACTTTTACGTTGATTCCACCCGTTATTTCTCCTTTGAGCGGGACGCAGCCGCCGACTTTCAGCGCTGGCCCTTTGACCGCCCGCAGGCCCTCAAACTCAATCTGGCCATAGGCGGCAACTGGGGCGGCCGGCAGGGTATTGATACGACGATATTCCCCCAGCGGTACTATATTGATTATGTGCGGTATACGCCGTTTAGTCCGTAAAATGGAACCAATCGATATACTTAGTGCTCCATGACTGTTGCTAGCTAGTAAGTAT
>CAZNHN010000329.1:0-6241 GCA_964572415.1 uncultured Phaeodactylibacter sp. | reverse complement strand
TTCTTTTGGTAAAGCTTCCGCAGGCGCTGCGGCACATCAAACTCATAATCACCGGGCACATATTTTTCCATAACGCCATCCAGGTAGGTGACGGGCTCGTAGCGCACGGCATCGCGGGGCTGATAACCATCGACTTTGCCATAGGTGACGCGCAAGGTGCCATTGGCATCGGGGTAGAAGCGGCGCTCGGTGAATACCTCAATCTGTGCGCGCATGTACTGCTGCTGCAGGTCGTCAATTTTGGCTTTGATGTCGCGGTATTTACCCGCCACATTATTGTCGTTGTAATCAGAAATAGCACGGGCCAGCGCATAAGCCACATCATTTTGGATGAGCTTGATCAGAGCCTCCGGGCCTTCTTCCATAGCCAGCTCCAATACGCCCGGACGGGCCAGTTTACTTTTCAGGAAGATCATGGAGGCCAGCTTTTCGGCATCCTTGCCGGCTTCCACGTAGCGCTCTACGGCAAATGGCGCCTGATGCTCATCGGAGATTTCGGTAAAGTAGTAGTCCATCAGTGTGGCAAAAACGCCCTGATCCACTGCTGGCTCGTAGTCTTTGTAGAAATCCTCGACGAAAGCCCGGATGCGGTCCATCCGGCTTTCCACCATTGGCACCCCGCTGGATTCGTACATTTTGACAACGCTATGCAGGGTATTGGCCAGGCGGAACAGCTCGATATTGCGCCCGGCGATTTCCCCCACCGCGGTATTGGTAGCGGCGTAAGGCTCGAGGTCACTGTACAACCGATCGAAGCTGCTTAGCAGGCTACCGTACTTCTCACGCCAGTCAGGATTGCCCATTACGCGCTCTTTGAATTCGGCTTCATAGGCTTTCTTACGGCCCACGCCATCCGTCGCCTTAATGCCCTGATTTTCACCGATCCACTTTTTCCAGTAGTTGGCGATGCGGGACTGCTTGGAGGCATACTTAATACGCACTCCCGGGTCAGCCTGCATAGCGGCATTCACGACATTCAGGGCCCGGTCACGGATACCGATCCGGATGGGATTGACGACTTCTACCCGCTGCTCAATAGCTGAGGCTGGCAGGTATTCCTCGGTGCGGCCGGGGAAGCCAAAGACCAGGGTGAAATCGTCTTCTTCCACACCATCCAGAGAAATCGGCAGGTGGTGGCGTGGCTTGAAAGGGACGTTCTCTTCACTGTACTCCGCCGGCTTATTGTCCGGGCTGGCGTAGATACGGAAGAGGGAGAAGTCACCGGTGTGCCGTGGCCAGACCCAGTTATCGGTATCTGCACCAAACTTGCCAATAGAGGAGGGCGGCGCTCCTACCAGGCGGATATCCCGGTAAGTCTCCGTGATGAACATATAGTATTTAGTGCCCTCAAAGAAGTCACGCACCATGGCTTCCTGATAGTCCTCCATTTTTGCGGCAGCGGTCACTTCCTTCGTATTTTTATCCACCCAGGATTGCCGCATTTTGGCGTCCATATCCTCCGTGACGTTGTTCAGCACCAAATCCGTCACATCCTCAATACGAACGATAAAGGTCACAAAGAGCCCGGGGTTGGGGATTTCCGCTTTCCGGTTCATGGCCCAAAATCCGTCCTCCAGGTAGTTGTTTTCCAGGGTGGAGTGGCTCTGAATCTGTCCGTAGCCGCAGTGGTGGTTAGTCAGGACCAGGCCCTGACCGGAGATCACCTCCCCGGTGCAAAAGCCACCAAAGTGGACAATCGCGTCCTTCAGGCTGCCTTTATTGACGCTGTAGATGTCCTCGGCAGTCATTTTCATACCCATGCTCTGCATTTCCTGTTCGTTGAGCTGGGCGAGCAGCAAGGGCAGCCACATACCTTCTGTGGCTTTTACGTAAGTGCTGAGGCAGATCGCCAGCAGCAGAATCCAAACATTCTTCATGGTTATACTTTGGTTATGTTAGTCAACTACTTTTCCAAAAGTACGCACTACGCCGAACAAAACCGCCAGCCCGGTGACCAGCAACAGCAGGCAAATGCCCCATCCGCCGCCTAAAAAAGTGGACAGCCAGCCTGCTACCAGGGCTACTGCTCCAACTGTGAGGGCGTAAGGCAGCTGCGTGCGCACGTGGTCAATATGGTTGCAATCTGAAGCCAGTGAACTGAGAATGGTGGTGTCCGAAATCGGCGAACAGTGGTCGCCCAGTACCGAAGCCGCCAGCGTCGTAGAGATTACATTGAATAAAAGCTCCATCGCGATCTCCGTTTCCACGCCCTGTGCAATACATATTGCCCAGGTGGTTGGAATAGCAATAGGGTAGAGGATGGCCATTGTACTCCAGCTTGAACCGGTGGAAAAACTAATCACTGCCGCCAAAATGAAAATAATGACCGGCATCACAAACGGGTTGATACTGTTCTGCAGGGCTGAGGTGAGGAAAGTTGCAGTATGCAGCTCCTCGGTGGTGGCCGCCAGAGACCAGGCCATCGTCAGGATGAGAATAGCCGGCAGCATAGCTTTGAAGCCGGTTATCATAGTGGAAATGGCATCTGCCAGCCCCATAATACGCCCGCCCACAGTAAGCAGGATGGCTGCGATGACGCCCGACAGGGACGCCCACAGCAGCGCCACATAGGAGTCTGCATTGCCGATTAGTTTGCCCACTTTCATTAGGAAAGAGTCACCCACATCAGGCAGGGCACTGATGCTGCCCCATACAGCACCCCAACTTTGGGAGGCAGGGGCCAGCCCGGCCTCCAGCAGTTCGCCATAGGTCGTCGCCAGACCGGTGTCAATGAGCCCGTAAAGGGTAATCAAAATCACCAGTAATACCGGAATGACGGCATTAAACCATTTTAAAGGTGCTCCGTCAATCGGATCCAGGTTTTCCATATCTTCTTCAGCTGCGGCGCTTCGCTTGGTGAACAACTCACCAGTTTCCCGTGCCCGCTTTTCAGCAGCGTACATGCCTCCAAAGTCGCGTTTGGTAAAAACCAGCATGAGGATAAAAGCCAGGGTCATAACGGGGTAAAAAGAGTATTTCAGAGAACTGATGAAGACCCCATAGGGTGTCAGTCCCAGGTCAGTCCCCGTTTTTTCAGCAATTTGTAACAATCCGTCATCAATATAACCCAGCTCTGCCCCGATCCAGGTGGTGATGAAAGCCACGGCAGCCACGGGGGCAGCCGTACTGTCTACGATGTAGGCCAGCTTTTCCCGGGAGACTCTGAATTTGTCGGTCACCGACCGCATGGTATTGCCCACGATGAGCGTATTCGCATAATCATCAAAAAAGATGGCCACGCCCAGCAGCCAGGTGATAAACTGTGCGCTGCGTGGGGAGCGGGCGTAACGCGAAAAGGCCAGTACCACTCCGGCCATACCCCCGTTTCGGGAAATAATCGCCACCATACCGCCTATCAGCGAAGAAAAGACAATAATCGCCAGGTGCCCGCTGTCGGCCAGGGCCTGAATAACGTAGCGCTCCACCACATCAAACAGGCTGAGCATTACGTAGTAAAGGGATTCAATGCGCATGCCGCCAGCAATAAAGGCACCGACCCAAACGCCAACGAACAAAGAGATGATAACTTCCTTAAAGATCAGTGCCAGCAGGATAGCGATAAGCGGCGGTACGACGGAAAGCCACATTGGGATACGGCGCAGCCTTGGCGTACCATCATTACGGGCGGATAAATGATAAAGGCGGTAGCCGTTGCCCTCGTGCTGCAGAAGCAGCAGCTCGCCCCGCTGCGAAAGCTCGATGTCTACTCGGGCTGTTCCTCCGGAAGCTGGCAGGGTATACCGGTCGCCATTCAGTTGCAGGCTCAGCGTATCATTAGTTTGAGCGGTTGAAAAGACAAGCTGTCCACGTTCTGCCCGCAGTTGGTAGGTTTTACTGAGGTTGAAGTTTTGGTTTTGCCCGAAAGCGAATATGGTAAGCGTACTGCAAAAGAGTAGAAAAATGGACCGGTAAGCGTTTTTCATGCTTGCTTTTTAATAAATTCAGCCGCCGTAAAGCAGGGGCAAAGCCATAACTCCTGCCTGCAAATACTGTTTTTCTGAAATGTTATTCTGAAAGGCACACAATTAACGAAGATTTCAATAAACGACCAATTTCGAATTATGAAAAGATTGGCGCTACTGCTCGCGACCGTACTGTTCCACACCCTTTCGTCGGATGCACAACCTTATCCGGCTATCTCCTTTCCGGTAACGGTGGACGGGGAAGAGAAAAGCCTGCCCTTCGCCGGCGGGCTTAATAACCCACAGCCCAACGAAGTGGACCTGAATCAGGACGGGCTGATGGATCTGGCGGTTTTTGACCGTACCGGTAACGTCCTGCTGCCTTTCCTGAATACCGGAGGGGCATACGCCTACGCACCGGACTACGCCCGTTACTTTCCCGATCTACTGGGCGACTGGATCATCCTCAGGGACTTTAATGACGACGGGGTAATGGATATCTTTGGGCAGTCCCAGCGCACTGAATTCGTACAGGGTGTACTGGTTTATACGGGCTATTACGAGGACGGGCACATTGCTTTTGAGCGCCTGCCCCTTAAGCACCCCAATAACATCATCCCATTTGTACTGTCCAACGGGACCACCACGCAGCTTTATGTGAGTAATGTGGATTATCCGGCAATCGACGACATGGACTGTGACGGAGACCTGGATATGCTCACCTTCAATCCGGCAGGTGGTTACATAGAATTGTACGCCAATCAGTCTATCGAAGAGGGGTACGGGCGGGATAGCCTTATTTTTGAATTGGTGGACAACTGCTGGGGCGGAATTTTTGAAAACAGCATCGAGCAGGAAGTTGGCCTGGCGGAGAACCCCGGAGGCTGCTTTAGCTTACAGGGCGGTTTGACGGAGCGCCACCCGGGCAGTACCCTGCTCACCTACGATGCGGACGCGGATGGCGATAAAGATATGCTGCTGGGTGATGTTACGTACTCCACCCTTAATTTTTTGCACAATGCCGGCAACTGCGGGCAGGCCTGGATTACCGATCAGGAACTCGGCTTCCCCGTGGATGGGGTGACGGCGGATGTGCCGCAATTTCCGGTAGCCTTCCTGGCAGATATTGACTTTGACGGGCTCAAAGACCTGTTGGTTGCGCCCAATTCCGTCAATATTTCGGAGGATCGCAACGTGCTTTGGGCTTACCCGAATGCGGGAACAGCCGATGCTCCGGATTTCCAATACCAGCAGCGGGACCTTTTCGTTGAGGACATGATCGATTTTGGTACCGGCGCCAGCCCCACCTTTGTGGATTATAATGCAGACGGGCTTCTGGACATGGTGGTGGGGACTGTAGGCGCCTTCGAGCCCTTTGGCGAACGGGATACCCGGCTTTACCTCTTTGAAAATACTGGTACTGCCCAATCTCCTGCCTTTGAGCTGGTGGATGAAGACTACCTGGGGCTTTCCGTTTTCAACTCCTACACCAATTTTGCTCCCACTTTCGGCGATTTGGATGGCGATGGTGATGAAGACATCCTGGTCGGAGAGGTGCTGGGCCGCCTGTTTTATGCTGAAAATATTGCAGGCGCAGGTAATGAGATGGTTTTTGGCCCCTGGCAGTACGAGTACATGGATATTGATGTGGGCAGCCTCTCCGTGCCCCAAATCATTGACCTGGACCGGGACGGGCTGCCCGACTTGGTTATTGGTGAGCGGACCGGTAATATTAACTTCTTTAAGAATGTCGGCACGGCAAGTGAGCCCATGTTCGACCCTGATCCGGAAACCGGTCCTAACGTACTGGCGCTGGGCAACATCAATACCGCAGTTCCGGGTAGTATTTCCGGGTATTCCGCTCCATTGGTCATTGATCAGGCAGGTACTTATCTTTTAGTAACGGGTACAGAAGCCGGGCAACTGGAAGTTTACAATGGCATAGAAGGTAACCTGACGGGCTCCTTTAATCTGGATGCTGAGCGCATGGGTGATGTCCGCGTAGGGATTCGTACCCGTCCTGCCATAGCCGATATTGACAACGATGGCAAGCTGGAAATGGTCGTGGGCAATGAGCGTGGCGGATTAAATGCTTTTCAGACGAACCTTTGGCTGGACAGTACCTCTCCGGTTGCGGAGCCAGGCTGGGCAAGCCAAATAGAGGTCTTTCCCAACCCGGCACGTGAGGTGCTTCACGTTCAGCTGGGGCAGGAGGTTCGGGCCTCATTGGAACTCCTTAGTGCAGCCGGGCAGGTGGTTGCCGCGCAGCACCGCCTGGCCGTGTTCGCGCACAAGTGTTGTCAACGCGGTGCGCAGCAGCTCGACAGCCTCGACACATC
>CAZNHN010000328.1:2822-6241 GCA_964572415.1 uncultured Phaeodactylibacter sp. | reverse complement strand
ATTTGCATGTACTCCCTTTTTTGTGGGCGGTGAGAGACTCGAACTCCCGACCCCCTCGGTGTAAACGAGGTGCTCTGAACCAACTGAGCTAACCGCCCTTTTTCTCGCTTTCGAAGCGCTTATGCTTCGCTATGCGTCAATTGCGAGTGCAAATATAGAGGCGAAAACGATACGGCGCAAACTTTTCCAGGAAAAATAATCAAGAAAAATAATAAGCGGTCGGCAAACGTTTCTCTTCCTAAGCCGGAAAACGCTTATTTTCAGGGCTTTGAAAACCTGCTGCTGCCATGAAAAAAATTCTGAAACGCCTGCTGATTATCCTGTCCGTTACTTTTCTGCTTCTCATAGGAGCCGTAGCGGTGATTGCGAACTTGTTTGAGGACCGCATCGGGCGGGCGCTTACCAAAAGCATCAACAACCAACTTACGGCCGAGCTCACCGTTCAGGGCTTCGATATTACCCTATTCCGCAGCTTCCCCAACCTTTCAGCGAACCTAAAAGGCGTACGCTTAAAGGATGCCGCCGGGTCGCCATTGCTGGAAGCGGAGACGATTGGTTTCCGGTTTGGGCTCCTCAGCCTCTTCAAATCCAGCCTGGAGTTCGGCTCAGTAGTGGTTGAGGACGGTCAGCTACGAATCCTGATCGATAAGCAGGGGAGGGGGAATTACGATATTCTCAAACCCGGAGAAGCGGAAGACGGTAGTTCAGAGGCTACCAATATCGACCTGACCTCTGCCGAGCTGAAGCAGGTTGCGATCTCTTATACCGACCAAAGCCAAAATCAGCAGGTAGAAGGGTTTGTCCAATCTGCTTTATTTTCCGGGGCATTCTCTAATGCCGCTTTTGAACTGGAAAGTGAGGCGCAGATTCAATTTGAATTTGCAGACCTTGATGGTATCCGTTACCTGCCCGGTAAGGCTGTTTCCTATGATGTGGAGCTGGCTGTAGACTTACAAGCGGGCATTTACACTTTGCAGCGAGGGGCACTGTTGGTAGAAGGCAATGCCTTTGAAGTGGATGGCACGGTCGAAAACTGGGAGACAGGGACCTATTTCGATCTCTATGCCACCGCGGAGGATGGTAATCTGGCGGGGGTCCTTGCCCTGTTGCCAGCCAACTACGCCAGTCAGCTGCAAGGCTTTAGCAGCAAGGGGCGGTTTGCCTTTAATGCAATCGTGAAAGGGCAGTACAATAAACAACAGCAACCGGAAGTGCGGGTGGAGTTTAGCCTGGAAGATGGGCAACTGAGCAGTGACCTGCTGGAGCAGCCCTTGAAAGACGTAAGTTTGCAGGCGGTATTTTCGAATGGGAAGTACCGCAGTGCCAAATCCTCGGTCTTTCGGCTGGACCAGTTCAAAGGGTATTTCAACCGGGAGCTGATCGAAATGATGGCTGAGGTCAGCAACTTTGAAGAACCTGAAATCCGGTTTTTCCTTAATGGGGTGTTGCCCCTCGAGTCAGTCTACGGGCTGCTTGAGAAACCAGCAATTACTGAGGGCTCGGGAGAAGTCGAATTCCAGGACGTCCGCATCGAAGGCAAGTATAAAGACATGATCAATCCCAGCCGAATTACCCGTGTGTCGGCTGAAGGTGTGCTGGAATTTGATGACGCGGGTTTAGTCATTGGAGAGGAAGCGCTGGTACTTGACCGAGGCACCCTGCAACTGGAAGGTAACCGATTGGGCATTGAGGGGCTGCGCCTGGAGGGAGCCGGAAGTGATCTCACCTTTGAAGGTACGGCGTTCAATTTGCTCCCTGTTCTTTTTGCGGATTCGCTAAACTCCAGCCGGGCACAATTGGAGTTTGACGCGCGCTTGTTAGGTCGTAGCCTTGACATCGACCGCCTGATAGGAGCCCTTACGTTTACAACAGATGCTGAAGCGGCCACTTCAGCTATACAAGATAGCCTGGCACAGGAACAGCAGGAATCTCAAGCGCTATTCCTGGGTTTCCTAAATGGCACCTTTGACGCCAATATCGAGGCACTGAATTACCAAAAAATTGAAGGAGAGAACTTTCAGGGTAAGTTGACGTTCCGGGCCAAGGCCATGACGGTACTGGGCGAAATAAAAGCATTTGGCGGGGAGGTAAGCCTGGACGGGGAGGTCAACTTTGAGGCCGCCCCGGTTCTGGAAGCGCGGATGGTCTGCCAAAACCTGGAGGTCAGCACCTTATTTGAGCAGGCGGATAATTTCGGGCAGGAAGTGCTCACCCACCGCCATTTAAAGGGGCAACTGGATACCAAAGTCGCCATTTATGCCTTCTGGGATGAAAAGGGAACTTTCCTGATGGACCGGTTGCGGGTTTTGGCTGGCATTGGCATATCCGATGGCACCCTGCAGGGTTTTGAAATGCTGCAGGATTTTTCCGACTTCGTCCACATCCGGGACCTCCGGGAAATCAATTTTGTGGATATGCAGAATTTCCTGGAGATCAGAAACCGCCGGCTTTACCTGCCTGTAATGTTTATCCGGAGCAATGCACTCAACCTGACCATCAGCGGAGAGCACTCCTTTGATAACGAAATTGGCTATTACCTCAAAGTGAATGCAGGACAGGTGCTGGCCGACCGGTTCCGAAAGCATGATCCAAACCTGAAGCCCAAGCCGGCCCGGCAATCGGGCTTTTTCAACCTGTACTACGCTATGCTCGGTACGTTGGAGGACTACAACATCACAGCCGCTAAGCAGCGGGTAAAGGAAGACTTCGAGCGGAGTGAATTTCGCAAGCGGGAGATTCAGCGTGCGCTGGAGCAGGAGTTTGGCATTGTAGAACTGATCGAAGAGCCGGAAAACTGGAAAGATATCCCTGAATTCGACCACGATACCTACGACTCACAGGAAGAAAAATACCTCGACTTTGAGGTGGGCGGGCGGTGATTTAGACCATCGTACATTACCTTTGCCTTATGAGCAATAAAACCTTGCATACGTACATGATCCGGGAAGAGGCGCAACGCCTGGGCTTTGCCTTTGTGGGGTTTGCCAAAGCCACCCGCCTGGATGAGGAAGCCCGTCGGCTGGAGGGCTGGCTGAACAAGGGCATGCACGGTGAAATGGGCTATCTGGAAAACCACTTTGAAAAGCGGGTAGACCCCCGGAAGCTCGTGCCGGGTGCCAAAACGGTGGTTACGCTGATGTACAACCACTACACTGACCGCCGGCCTAAAGATCCGGATGCCCCGAAGATTTCGAAGTACGCTTACGGCAAAGACTATCACTTCGTCCTCAAGCACAAGCTCAAAGACCTGATGAAGTACATTCAGGCAGAAATTGGGGAGGTGAACGGCAGGGTTTTTGTCGATTCCGCCCCCGTAATGGAGCGCGACTGGGCGAAGCGTACCGGCATAGGCTGGGTAGGCAAAAATACCGTTGGTGAAAAAGCCAATTCTGACTGATAGTGATTTGCATGGTTTTATA
>CAZNHN010000328.1:0-2812 GCA_964572415.1 uncultured Phaeodactylibacter sp. | reverse complement strand
CTGGATCGGCAAGAACAACATGCTGATCCACCCTAAGGCCGGCTCTTACTTCTTTCTGGCAGAGTTGATCATTGATTTAGACCTGGTTTATGACCACCCCATAAAGGATTACTGCGGCACCTGCACCCGCTGTATTGATGCCTGCCCTACCGATGCGATCAGCCCCGGGGGCTATGTGGTGGACGGCAGCAAATGCATTTCTTACTTCACCATTGAACTGAAAGGCGCCATACCGGAAGCTTACCGTGGCCACTTTGAGAACTGGATGTTCGGTTGCGACATCTGTCAGGATGTCTGTCCCTGGAACCGATTCAGCAAACCTCATCAGGAACCCGAATTTGAGCCCCATCCTGATTTGCTGAATCTTTCCGCCCGTGATTGGGAAGAACTGACGGAGGAGGTCTTCCGTGAGCTTTTTCGTAAATCAGCGGTAAAGCGGACGAAGTACGAAGGGCTGAAGCGCAACATCAATTTTTTGAAGCCCCTATCTGAAAAAGCCGACCATGAAGCGTAATATCCTGATTTGGTTGACTTTGTTGCTGTGGAGTTGTGGTCCGGTGGCGGAAGCGCCTGAAGATCAAAGGCAGACCCGGCAACAGCCACAATCTCCTGTAGCGGACAGTCCGATTGAAACTGAAATCGCCCCACCAAAGCGACACCAGGGCTGGATCGCCTGTGGCGGGCGGTGGACAGCAGGGGAGGGGGCAGACATTGGAGCTGGTTATGCAGATCAACTGGGATCCGGCGTGCTCAACGCAGGCATTACCGGTGAGCCGCTTCCCGGGCTGCTTCAGCGCCTGCCGCAATTGCTTGATCGTAAGCCTGAGGGCATAATTCTGGAAATCGGGCAGGAAGATGAAGCCCTGAACGCGCCTCTTAAAGCTTTTCGAAAACACTTAAATGCGCTAGGCAGTCAGCTTAGTGAGCATCCTGACCTTAAACTGCTTATACTGGTTTCTGCCCGTGAAGCAGCTTACCGGGAACTTATCGTTGCATTTGCCCAAAAACAGGGCGTGCTCCTGTACTCCGGCGATTTTTCCGGGTACCCTTCCGCCGCAGCTCAACATGATGCCCTGGCCGGGCAGATTCGGCAAATGTTGTATTAGGACTGGCTTTTCGAAGGTTTTGTAAAAGAATAGGCATTTTGCTCAGTTCTCTGGTTTGTGCGTTAACTGATTGTGAACTTCTCAGAGGTGTACTCGTTGAAGAACCCGAAATAATGATAATTCTCCAATCAATTAAAAAAGCAAACATGAAAAAATTGAATCTCTGGCTACTCGCCATTTTTGCACTTTCTGCGCTTACATTTACGGCTTGTGATGACGACGACGATACTGATCCGATTCCGGAGCCTACCACTATTGTTTCTTTTGCACAAAACAGCGATGATTATACCATCCTGGCAGAAGCGGTAGTTGCAGCTGGTCTTGACGGGGTACTGTCCGGCACCGGTCCATTTACCGTATTTGCACCAGACAACGCTGCCTTCCAGGCATTGCTTGACAGCAATACGGACTGGAATACGCTCGATGATATCCCGGAAGCTACTCTAACCGCAGTACTGACCAACCACGTACTCGGAGGAGAAGTAACCTCTTCTGATCTGATGGCAGGGTACTACTCCACACTAAGCGCTACTGGCTTTGGTGATGCAACCACCAGCCTGTATGTCAACCTCGATAACGGTGTCGTACTAAACGGCGGTCCCGAGGTAGTCGTGCCAGACGTGGATGTGGACAATGGAGTAATTCACGGTGTCGACGCAGTTATTCTGCCACCTACCGTAGTTGACTTCGCAACATCTAACCCTGCACTGTCCTCACTGGTGGCGGCACTGACCCGTTCTGATCTCAGCACTGATTTCGTAGGTGCTCTGAGTGGTGACGGTCCGTTTACTGTATTTGCACCAAGCAATGCTGCATTCCAGGCACTGCTCGATAGCAATGATGACTGGAACACACTTGATGATATTCCTGTCGCTACGCTTGAAACTGTACTTTCCTACCATGTGAGTAGTGGCGTCAACGCACGATCCACAGACCTTGCTGATGGGATGATGGTAAGCACATTGGCGGAAGGAGCAACACTGGAAGTGGATCTTTCCAACCCGGATGCTCCCCAAATCGTCGGTGGTAGTAGCACAGCAACTGTTGAGCTAGCCGATATTCAGGGTGTTAATGGTGTAGTTCACGTTATTGATACTGTACTGCTGCCCTAAATTATCCCTGAAATTGGGTAAATAAAAAGAGCGTCATTCGGAGTTTGTCCGGATGGCGCTCTTCCCGTTACAGGCCTGGCATTTAGTGGAATGCGCGCTCCTGATCCAGTTGCTGGAACTTTGCCCATGCCCGGTCCGCAATTTCACGGGTAAGTTTTTCGATATAGTAGCTGCCTGCTCCGGGATCAATGACCCGGTCGAGGTGGCTTTCCATTTTAAGGAGGTGTTGCAGGTTGCGGGCTACCCGGCGGCTAAAGGGCGTATCAGGCTCTTTTTGTGCCTGGTTGGAAGGCAAAACGTACAACCGGTCCACGCCCCCGATAACGGCAGACATGGCCTGTGTGCTGGCGCGGATCATGTTGGAATTGGGGTTCTCATCCTGCGATTCCTGAGCGAAGTGGGCTACTACAAAAGGCTGTTTGCCTTTGACGCCGTAACCTTTTAGGACGTTGCTCCAAAGGAGGCGCAGTGCTCTGAATTTTGCGATTTCCACAAAGTAACTCTTGCTTACAGCGATACCAAACTGCAAATGCTGGTTGATGGCTTCTGCATTTAGCCCTGCCTTAGCTCCAGTAGGAGTATTGTTAGCGGTGT
>CAZNHN010000327.1:0-6270 GCA_964572415.1 uncultured Phaeodactylibacter sp. | reverse complement strand
GCGACCTCTATTATTCTGGTGATTGTCCCCTGCCTGTATCTGGCATTAGAAGATATTGGAGGCAGCCGGGCTTAAGCCGCCTTTGCCTTTTCCGCTTCTTCGCCAGGCCATAAGCCAAAGAAGGAAGGGTTAAGAATTTTGGATCTGACCAGAGCCCAAAGAAACAACAGCCCGAATGCACCCAGCGCTACGGAGATGATGAAGTGCCCGTTGAGCTGAGGCTCCAGCAGGATACGCAGGAAAAGGGTGCCGATGATGTAGATGGAAGCGATAATATCTGATGCCTTGCGGCCAAGTTGAAGTTTCATGGTAAGAATTTGGCAGGTATGAAAAGTGGGCAGCCACCCGGAGACAGCTGCCCGTAAATGGTTTGACTTTTTCTAGTGTACGTGCGCTTCGCCTGCACCACTTGGGAGACGAATATCCTCAACGATATCCTGAACTTCCTGAGGTGGTGGAGTCGTCATACGGGATACGGTGAAGGAAACGATGAAGTTGACGAACATCGCTACTGTACCGAAGCCCTCCGGAGAGATACCGAACCACCATTGGTCAGGTGTGCCGCCCCCGAAGCCGTCGAACTTGAATTTGATCATGTAAAAGAGCATTAGCGTGATACCAACAATCATGCCTGATACGGCCCCCTGCCGGTTCATTCGTTTATCGAAGATACCAAGGATGATAGCCGGGAAGAAGGAGGCTGCTGCCAGCCCGAAAGCCAGAGCCACAACCGCAGCTACAAACCCGGGTGGGTTGATACCGAAGTAACCGGCAACCATAACCGCGAATACCGCACCGATACGAGCCGAGAGCAGTTCTCCCTTTTCGGAAATATCCGGCTTGATCTGCATCTTAATCAGGTCACGGGCGATGGAGGTTGAGATCACGAGCAGCAAGCCCGCCGCAGTGGATAATGCAGCTGCGAGGCCACCGGCAGCCACAAGGGCAATCACCCATGCTGGCAGGTCGGCAATTTCGGGGTTAGCCAGGACCATGATATCGCGGTCAATCGTCAATTCATTGGCAGCAGCGTCAGCTACGTATTGTATACTGCCGTCATTGTTTTTATCGTCAAAAACAATCAGCCCGGTTTGTTCCCACTTGTTAAACCACTCTGGCATATCAGCATAAGGCTGATTACTCACGGTTTCGATGAGGTTGGTACGGGCAAATGCTGCGATAGCTGGTGCAGTGGTGTAGAGAATGGCGATGAAAATCAGCGCATAACCTGCTGAAACACGAGCGCCCTTTACATCAGGTACGGTAAAGAAGCGGACGATCACGTGCGGCAGGCCAGCCGTACCGACCATCAGCGCAAAGGTAATGGCGAATACGTCGATCATGCTCTTGGTGCCGCTTGTGTACTCTGTAAAGCCCAGTTCCCGGTGCAATTGATCCAGCTTGTCAAGTAGCGCCATGTTAGAGCCATCGGTCATAGTACCAATGAAACCCAGCTGTGGGACCGGGTTGCCGGTCATGTTCATGGAAATAAAGATAGCCGGTACCATAAAGGCGAAAATCAGTACGCAGTACTGCGCTACCTGTGTGTAGGTGATCCCTTTCATACCACCGAGAACGGCATAGAAGAAAACGATTGCCATACCGATATAAACACCGGTATTGATATCTACCTCAAGGAAGCGGGAGAATACCAGCCCTACACCGCGCATTTGTCCGGCCACATACGTAAAGGATACGATGATGGCACAAATAACCGCCACAGTACGGGCTACGTTGGAGTAATAACGGTCCCCGATAAAGTCCGGAACCGTAAACTTCCCGAATTTCCTTAGGTACGGGGCTAAGGTTAAAGCCAGGAGGACGTAGCCGCCCGTCCAGCCCATCAGGTAAACACCACCGTCGTAACCCATAAAGGAAATCAGGCCCGCCATGGAGATGAAAGAAGCCGCCGACATCCAGTCAGCCGCAGTAGCCATACCGTTGGCAATCGGGGGGACACCGCCGCCCGCTACGTAAAATTCTGAGGTAGAACCGGCACGTGCCCAGATGGCGATGCCGATGTATAGGGCAAAGGTTAGCCCTACTATGATGAAAGTCCAGGTTTGAACACTCATGTTATTTCGGTTTAATTTTTTAGCTAATTTGATAATGGAATAGGGCGCCTGGCCACTAGCTGTCGTACCCGTACTTTTTGTCGAGCTTGTTCATCAGGGCGATGTAAACGTAAATGAGTATAACAAATACGTAGATGGAGCCCTGTTGAGCAAACCAGAAGCCCAGTTTGGCACCACCAATTTTGACGGTATTCAGGGGCTCTACCAGGAAAATTCCGAATACATAAGAGACAAGGAACCATACGGAAAGCAGGATGCCCAGATACACCAGGTTCTCTTTCCAGTACTTTTGAGCTTTGTTGTCGTTGGACATAAGCCTGAGTTTTAAGATGATTGAATATAGTTATCTAAATATTTTGTTGCGTTTCGGCAAAAAAATAGTCTACAAGAAAATATGTGCCTGCATACGGATTTGGCGTACATCCTGTATGTTGCCATTGGCATCAAGGCCACCCTCGCGAATGTCATTGCTTATCGTATGGTACTCAAGGGTCAGCTTGGCGCTGTGGCCGTTGATAAAGTAGTTGAGCCCGATATCCAGCGAGGTGCTGTTTTCCTCGAAGCCATCGTAGTTGCCGGTTTGTGCAGCAATGTAAGGCATAAATCTGGAGTTCGGTAATTTATAGCCTACGTGCCCATATAATACAGTGCCAGTGCCGGCCCATCGGGATACGTAGTCCTCACCGTAGTTAAAGCTCATGAAGGAAGCGTAGGCGTTGAGGCAGTCACCATCCGTTATGGGCATATCCAGGAAAGCGTCGACGGCAAAGTGGGTTACGTCTTCGTGCTCACTGGTTTCTGCATTGTACATACCATTAGGATGGGCAAAGAAGCCGGCACCCAGGCCAAATACTTTTTTTGTGCCAAGGTAGCTGCCAACTGCATAAGGTAACTTGGTAGATTCACTATCCAGAAAGTTGTACCGGAAGTAGCCTTCGATGATGTTATTCCCGGTGGAGTTGCCATTTTGGTCAGGTGAGGAAGCACCGGTGTAGGTTAGTTCGCTTCTTCCGCCAAAATCGACACCATTGCCAAAGGGCAGGTTGCCGTTGTTGTTTCTGCCCGGGTTATTTAGCGCGATTCGGTAATCAAATTTTCCAATGACCCCTTTCGCATAAATACCTAAGTGGCGAGCAAATTGATCGGTCACGCCCAGTGAGTGCCAGTGCACGAAGGGGCGCGGGTTATCCATCGTCATGAAGTTGAGCGTACTCTGATTGGACAAACGGGTGAGGCCCTTCCAATAGTGGAGCCCGCCGCCAATGAATAAGGAGTTATCGTTGCTGACCTTGAATTCTGTCCAGGCATCATGCAGGAAGAGCTGTGGCCCGTCTCCGTTATTGCCCAGAGAAGTAAGATTCCCCGGTGTAAGGTTGTTGAGCCCAAAGTGCGTCAGCACCAGGAAGCGTGGGGAGACCTGGGCAAATGCCAGAAAACGCGAACGGCGCGCCATGTGCGTTAACTGCAGGTTGGCGCCATCTACTGCCAGGTTATTTGTGGTCGTCCAGTGCTGATGCCAGACCAGAAAGCGAATGTATTTGTGCCCACTTTCATCCAGGTTTAGGGAAAGCGGTTTGTAGGAATGATCGATGCCATCCTCAAAAACCTGCGCCTGCAGGCCTGCAGCAATCAGCAGAAGAGTCAGCGTAAGGGTTTTAGTAAAAAGTTTCATACTACTGTTGTTTGATTTGGTGACGAGCATGTTTTACTTCGGCTAAAGTATATAGATATGTATATGTGTGCAAGTTTTCTCCTGCTTTTTTTTATCATTTCTCAAAATCTTATTGTAAGTGCTGAGGGGTTGACCCAAAAAATATGTGGGAAAATGAGGAGGGGCTTAATGGTTCTATGGCAATCTTAAAAGAGGAGTACCTTTAGGTAAAGGGCGCAGGAAATCAGGAGGAGGATAAAAAACGGAGGGGGCTTTATGCTTTGCGGCTCAAATGACTTTTTTCAGCGTCTTGATGATCTCATAAAATTCTGCCTTGGTCAGGGAATAGAGGGAGTTTTTGCCATCGCGCTCGGCAGTTACGACGTCCTTTCCTTTAAGGATGCGAAGATGGTGGGAGGCAATGGCCTGTTCGATATTCAGATGCTGGTAAATATCCGTTACGGTCATTTGCCCGTTGTTATACAGCAAGTCAATGATCGCAATGCGTATGGGATGGGCAATCGCACGCAGTGTCTCGGTCGAGTCCTCCAGAAAATTGACGTTGAAATGAGTTTTCATGGCTGTATATACTTGGGTGGCCGGCAAGGAAGCCCGCAAACAAAACTCCAAAATAGGGTTACCGGCTGATATAAACAAATATATACATCTAATTGCGTTAATATTTGGTGGCATTATCAAAAAGCAGGATATTCCGTTGTATAAACTTAAATGCTATGGAAAACATTATTCCGCGCCGCATCTATGATTTCCTGAAAGCCTATCCGCCTTTTAGCTTACTGCCCGATGATTTGCTCTTGCAGGTCTCACAGCGGGTGCTTGTACAGTATTATCAGCCCCAACAGGAAATTTTTCATCAGGGTGATCAGCCGGGGACGCATATTTTTATCGTCCGGGAAGGTGCCGTTCAATTGTACCGGGAAACGGGGTCAGAGGAGTTTCTGGTGGAACAGTGCGATGAGGGTGATGTTTTTGGCATCCGCCCCATGCTGGCGGAAGAAACCTATGCCCTCACGGCTCGTGCTGCTGAGGAAACCTTGCTTTACGCCATTAATATTGAGGGCTTTCGCAAAGTGATGGAAGCGCACCCTCAGGTGGCGTTTTATCTGGCGAGCAACTATGCGGCCGGCGTGGGGCAAAAGTATAAAACGGCCAATCCTTCTCAGCTTTTTCTGGATCGCTCCGACCGCACCATCGAGAATTTCGCGCTTATGGAGGTGCAATCCCTGGAGCGCAGCAAACCTCCGGTCACCTGTCCGCCGGAGACTACCATTCAGGAAGCAGCGCTTATTATGTCCGCTCAGGAGGTTGGGTCAATCATCGTCGTCAATTCCTCGGATCATCCGGCAGGGATCATGACCGATAAAGACCTGAGGCATAAAGTGGCAACTGGCAAAATGGAACTGAACGTGCCTATCTCCGATATCATGTCCAGCCCGGTCATTACCATGCCTTCAACCGTTACGGTGGCGGATGTGCAAATGGAAATGGTCAAAAACCGGATCAACCACATTTGCCTGACAGAGGATGGCACAATCGACAGCCGGGTGGTTGGCGTACTTTCTGAGCATGACCTGATGGTGATGCAGGGCAATAATCCAGCCATTCTGATCCGGGAAATCCGGCGCTGCAGGGCTGTGGAAGCCCTCCGGGATATCCGTGACCGTGCCGAGCAATTGCTCAAAAAATACATTTTCCAGGAAGTATCAATTGCATTCATCTCCACGGTGATGACTGAGATTAACGACGAGATCATTGTCCGTTGCACTGAACTGGCAGAGGAAGCTCTGGCGTCAGAAGGGCAGCAGCGCCCCGAGGCAAAGTATTGCTGGCTGGCACTGGGCAGCGAGGGTAGGGGAGAGCAGCTGCTGCGTACCGATCAGGATAATGCCCTGGTTTTTGAGGATGTGCCGGAGGAAGCCTACGATCGCACCAAGGCCTACTACCTGGATTTTGCCGGCCGGGTCACCCGTTTGCTCAATGAGGTGGGCTTCGAGTACTGCCCGGCAGATATGATGGCGAGCAATCCTTCCTGGTGTCTGTCTTTGAGCGAGTGGAAGCAGCAGTTCTCCACGTGGATCCAAAAGCCGGAGCCAAAAGCCGTGATGTTCTGTACGATTTTCTTCGACTTCCGCCCCATACACGGTGACCGTTCCTTATCCTCATCACTTACAACGCATATCTTCGAGGCGCTTGACGATCAGGAGATTTTCCTCGTTTATCTGGGTAAGAATGCGCTGCAAAACCCGCCACCTTTGACGTTCTTCAGGAACTTTGTGGTAGAGAGCAGCGGTGCCCATAAAGATGAGTTCGACATCAAAGCCCGGGCCATGATGCCCCTGGCTGATGCTGCCCGCCTGCTGGTCCTGCACGCCCGGGTCGGTATGATCAACAACACCTTCCGCCGGTTTGAGCGTATGGCTGAGCTGGAGCCCAAAAACAGGGAGCTGTACGAACAGGCCGCCGACGCCTACGAAATCCTGATGCGCTACCGGGCCCTGCAGGGGCTGAAGAAACAAAACTCCG
>CAZNHN010000326.1:3948-6281 GCA_964572415.1 uncultured Phaeodactylibacter sp. | reverse complement strand
GGTGACCTTCAGAAGGAAATCATCATCGTCAACGATTGTTCTACCGATGATACCGAGGCTGCCATTCAGCGCTATGAGCAGGAGCATCCCGGTTTTAACATTCAGTACTACAAGCACGAAGTGAACAAGGGCAAAGGAGCGGCCCTGCATACCGGTATAGAGAGCGCTACCGGCGACTACGTCATCATTCAGGATGCCGACCTGGAGTACGACCCGGAGGAGTACAATATTTTGCTCAAGCCCGTTTTGGAGGGGGTGGCCGATGTCGTCTACGGTTCCCGGTTTATGGGAGGCAAGCCCCACCGCATTTTGTTTTTCTGGCACTCTATTGGCAACAAATTCCTGACCTTCCTGTCAAACGCCATGACCAACCTCAACCTCACAGATATGGAGACCTGCTACAAGCTCTTCCGCCGGGAGACCATCCAAAGCCTGAAGCTCAGGGAACAGCGCTTTGGCTTCGAGCCGGAAGTCACTGCCAAGATTGCCCGCATACCCGGCATCCGTATTTATGAGGTAGGGATTTCTTACTACGGCCGCACCTATGCTGAGGGCAAAAAGATCAACTGGAAGGACGGGTTTCGGGCTATTTATTGTATCTTGAAGTATAATTTATAGTCTAATGGCCGCTCCCAAGACCCAGAATCGCTCTTTTTTTGCCTTACTTTTCTGTATTGCATTAATATTAGGTACCCATGCTTACTATCCTAAATGGCAGATGAGCAAAACGGAAGCCACCATCAGTTGGGATGTTTCCGGATATTATTTTTATTTGCCTGCTCTTCTCATTTACAAAGACATAAAGAAGGTAGAATTCCGAGATAGCGTGGTACAAAAGTATCAGATGTCAAGCGGGACCTACCAGGCGTACGAACATGAAAGCGGCAACCGGGTAATGAAATACTCGGCAGGTATGGCCTTACAGTATTTACCCTACTTTGCTATTGCTCATAGCGTCGCCTCTGTTTCTGACTATCCGGCGGATGGCTTCTCCCGCCCCTATCAGATAGCGATCAGTTTTGGCAGCCTGCTGATGGCATTTCTGGGGTTGTTTTATCTGAGGAAAAGCTTGCTGCTTTATTTTAGCGATATGGTAACAGCCCTCACGTTGGTGGTGATCGTGGCAGGAACCAACTACCTGAATTACAGCGCTATCGACAACGCCATGACCCACAATTGGCTGTTTACGCTCTATGCTCTGCTCATCTGGCAGTCTGTCCGGTTTTACGAGCGACCGGCCTACTGGCGTGCCTGGTGCATTGGAGCAACCATTGGGCTGATGGCACTTACCCGGCCTACGGAAATCATTGCGATACTTATTCCGCTGCTCTGGGGGCTGGAAGGCAGGAAACCATTATCCGAGCGGCTTCAATTCTTCCTTAGCAACCGCAGAGGGCTGAAATTCCTCCTATTTGCCGGGCTAGGCGTAGCTATCCTTGGCAGCATTCAATTGATTTACTGGAGATATGTGGCAGGAGAATGGCTCGTCTACAGCTATCAGGATCAGGGGTTCAGCTGGCTGCGCCCGCATCTTTGGCAGGGCTTTTTTAGTGGTAAGGGAGGCTGGCTGATTTATTCTCCCGCTATGGCACTATCCCTCATCGGTTTTATAGCACTTTGGCGTCAACAACGACAGCTATTTTTTGCAACAGCCATTTTCACCTGTCTTTTCATATACATCACTTTCGCATGGGATATCTGGTGGTATGGAGGAAGCCTGGGGCAACGGGCTATGGTACAGTCCTATGCCGTTCTGGCATTCCCTATGGCTGCTTTGATAGCATCGGCATGGAAGCAACGCGCATTAAAAATCGGAATAATCATCTTTGGCCTTGGTTGCATTTACTACAACGTCTGGCTGACTCATCAGGCCCATAAAGGAGGATTATTTGTGACCGAACAAATGACCCTGCCTTACCTAAAAGCCATTTTTCTGCGCAGCGAAGTGCCGGCGGAAACCATCAAGCTGCTGGATACAAAAGAACTATATTCCGGGCAGCCGAAAGTAGTGGATACCCTGGCCTACGCCGACTTCGAATCAGACACCCTGGTCCATAACTGCCCTATTCCCCCAATAGAAGGCGACCGGTCTCTCTGCCTGTCGGAAGATACGCCTTTTTCGCCCCCTATACACATACCCGCCAGTAAAATCACTAGCTCCTGGATAATAATCAACAATATTTGCTTTTGCTGCTTTTCTTATGGGTAATGCACCAAAAATGTGAGAAAAAATGACTGAAATAACAGCAACAACAAGAACTGCAACAACATCAAGGTTTTGTGAAACAGAAAAACCTGCGATATTTAGAAAAAAAGTAGAACAATAGTAACTT
>CAZNHN010000326.1:861-3938 GCA_964572415.1 uncultured Phaeodactylibacter sp. | reverse complement strand
CGCTTTTCCTTGACGTGCCGCTACCGAATAAGCAATATGATCAGCTGGAAGTCCAGTTCTGGCAATCCAATGGTAAAAAGCCATTAGCCATAGACCGACTCAAAGTGTTAGCTATCGAATGATGCGGGCTTTTCAGCTCATGCTATTTCCCACGGTAGACCGGTCCTACCTCCTCCACCGGCAGCCAGGATAAGCGGTCAAAGCATACCTCGTGGTAATTATTGTAACGCCCGGTAGCTGCGCTCACGCCCCAGTATACGACATCATTTCCCTGGAAAATGGCATTCTTCAAATCGACTTCCGCAGCGATGACTTCCCGGCGGTCAATTTCCACAGACAATCGTTGCTCTGCCGGGGACCAGCGCACTGCCAGTTTGTGCTGCTCGCAGTCTTCGATATTGAGAATAGGCTTGGGCCCGGCCAGATTATTGAAGTGCCCTACCCTGCCATTGGCCATGATTGCTACATGGTCTTCCGCCGGATCCAGCAGGTGCTCATTCAGCCAGGTGTCAATCTCGATGCCAATAGAAGGCCGCAGCCCGGCAAAGCCAATGCCCTCCCCCCTCCAGCCTGTCAGGTTGGCGCTGGGCGCAAAAATGAAAACCATCCCATCGGCACCAGCATCATCCTTACATCCCAGATATACGCTCAGCTCAATAGAAAAAGGCTCGTTCAGGCTGATGGGGAGCCGGTACCAGATAGAGCCGGAAGAATAGTCCCGCTCCTCGGTCAGCCGAAAGCAATCATTGTCGGTACGGTAGGTATCCCCACTGATGGTGAAGTCATCAATGACCGGGCGCTGCGCCATTAGGCTTGCGGTCAACAGGAGAGCAGAAAACAGGGCTGGCATTTTCATAGGTAAGCGATTGAAGGTCAATTGGATAAAAACCAAACGGGAATTCGGAAAAATGGTTGGCAAAAATCCCACTTCAGTTAGCAGCTCTGTAAACGAAGAGCAGGTAAGCCCCGCTGAGCTTTTAAACCCATCAGCTTGCCCAAGCGAGGCAGCCGATGCAGCAATTAACTCAAAAACGCCTTCGGTCTCTCTGATTCCGGCGTTTGCGTTTGCCGGCATTCATGAGCACCAGCCAGATGACGAGCATTAGCGCGATCGGCAAGAGGTAACCGGTGAGCAAGTCCTGCATGGTTTAAGGATTGGGAGCCTGAACAGACAATTGAGCACTCAGTTCAGCCAGCTTAGCCCGATGTTCAGCAGGCAGCGTGACGGAAAGTTTGATGTACTGGCCGGGCCGCTGCTGCACCCGGAAGTAATGTAGTTGACCCTTTTCTTCGTACAATACCTCAAACTGATCTTCACCGAATTTTTCCTCAACGATATTCAGATCAGGATTTTGCCGCAAGTCGTCCTCAAAGTTCATATAGTAGATATCCTCAAGGCTCCAATGCTCTGCATTGGCATAACCTGCAATCTCGATTTTCGCCTGCCCTTCATCTGCTACGAACAACGCAGGTTCATTGGCAGCCCCCTTTGCAGTCAGCATAGAGAAACGCCCGGGGTATTCCAGACAGAAACCAAAATCGGTATTGCAGTATTGTTCAGACTGTGCGAAGGCGAAACCCGCCCAGAACAGTAAAGCCAGAGAAATGATATTTGCTTTCATAATGGATATTTTATGGTCTATAAGTTAATCCGATTCTGGTGAGAAACCAATTACTTTTCTTTTTTCTGTACAGTAAACTGCCCTATAAACAGGTTGAAGATAGCCATCACGATCGCAAAAAAGATGGCCCAAATCCAGCCATCGACGTAAAAGCCGTCCAGCATCCAGTCCACCAACAGCACCATAGCGCCATTGATCACCAGCAGGAAAAGCCCAAGGGTGAGAATGGTGATGGGCAGGGTAAGCAGAGTCAAAACCGGCTTGACAAAAAAGTTGACCATCCCGAGCAGCAAAGCTACAAGCACAGCGGTCAGATAGCCATCGATACTAACGCCTGAAAGGATTTCAGCGCACAGATAGACTAAAAATCCATTTATGAGAAGGGAAAGGAGTAATCGCATGATTTTTGTTTTGTTTATACTAAAACGGACTGCAACTCGACGAGGTTCAATGCAGTCTTGCCGCACCTGACCAACGATTAAATTGATCCAATTACATTTCATGTCTGATTTTCGTAAATCTATGTCCCTATTTCAAAGTTTTTTGGATTATCTTTCGGATTCCTTCTACGGCTGCCTTACCTTGAGTGATTAAATATCATCAGACAAAACGACTCTTATGGCAACTTCTTCTACTGTGCGTTTCAACAAGGACGATCAGCCCGAATTTTTCCAGGTCCTTCGCAAACGCGTTAATCAGCACTTTGCTGACAATGGCATCACTAAATATGGAGATAACCGAATGATTTTCAAGTCGATATTCATGATCTCCCTGTATTGCATCCCCCTGTTCTTAATCCTTTCAGGACAAGTGCAGGCTACCTGGGCTATTGTGCTCATGTGGTTTCTAATGTCTATGGGCATGTCTGGTATCGGCTTTTCCGTAATGCATGACGCTAATCACGGCGCCTACTCCGCTAACCCCATGGTGAATAAAGCCATGGGCGGTATTCTGGCTTTTGTGGGTGGTTACCACATTAACTGGAAAATTCAGCACAACGTACTGCACCATTCCTATACGAATGTGCATGAGCACGATGAGGACATCGACAAGGGCATTTTTCGCCTTTCACCGGACCAGGAGCATAAGCCCTTTTATCGCTTTCAGATCATTTACGCACCTATTTTATATGGCATGATGACGATTTTCTGGCTGGTGGCCAAGGATTTCATCCAAGTCAGGGACTACCACAAGCGCGGGCTGCTGGAAGCGCAAGGTGTTTCTTACGGCAGCGCTATGATGCAGGTCGTACTTTTGAAAGTTGTTTACGTGGCCATCACGCTCGTCCTTCCAATTATGATCTTACCCTTTGCCTGGTGGCAAACGCTCCTGTGCTTTTTAATGATGCACTTTATCTCAGGACTATTCCTGGCATTGGTTTTCCAAGGGGCTCATGTACTGGAAGAGACCCACTTTTTCAAAACAGATGAGCACGGCAGCGTAGAAAACAGCTGG
>CAZNHN010000326.1:0-851 GCA_964572415.1 uncultured Phaeodactylibacter sp. | reverse complement strand
CAAAACTACAGCCAACTTCGCGAACGGGCGCCATTTCTTCGCCTGGTTCATTGGCGGGCTGAACCATCAGGTGGAGCACCATCTTTTCCCAAATATCTGCCATATCCACTATCCGGATATTGCACCAATCGTTAAGGCTACCGCAGAGGAGTACGATATCCCCTACTACGAGCATCCTACTTTCCTGGCCGCCCTGCGCAGCCACTTCCGGATGCTGTACAAATTGGGCAACAATCAGTACGAGCGGCAACTGGCGGCTTAAGCTTCCAGGTGCCTGCTGAAACGTATAAGGCCTTCAACCGCTGCCGGTTGAAGGCCTTGTTGTTGGAGTAGCCCCACTACAACTATAAAAACGGTAACCGCTTTGCGCTTCCTACCTGCGGGAGTCGAGCAAATCCGCAACAAGTTGGTCTAACTTTGTGGATTCTTCGGTGCTTAGTTTAATTTCAGGTAGGAACTGCTCCTGAATATAGCCCAGGAGCTCCGGCTGACCGGGAGCAGCTAATTGATCAAACAACCCGATAACCTTTTCGGCCTCTAATTCCGTAATATCAGCCAAATCCACAGCGCTCATCTGCGTGAAGCGGGTGGCTGTTTTCAATAGGTTAAAAACCCGGGCCTTTAGCTTGCCCACTTCCTGCCCTTGCTGCCGCCCCTCTTTTCGCCCCTTTTCCAATAATTGCTCAAGCGTACTCATAACTTTTGATTTTGTGCCAAATTCTTTTTGATCAAGTGCCTCCACGACTTCATCGGCGGATCGCTCCACAACACCGAGAATGTAAACGCTTAACAAAGTGGTTTGCGACATCGGCCCGTGACGAAGCGCAGCTTGTCAGGACAGGCGCAAGCCA
>CAZNHN010000325.1:0-6315 GCA_964572415.1 uncultured Phaeodactylibacter sp. | reverse complement strand
CAAGACGGGTACCGGCCCGTTCCCGATACGCACTTCGTAGATGGCCCTCCCTTCCAGAGAGCTTCCGAGTTTTTCCACTTCAAAATCGTCAGGCAGGTCATTGATCAGGGGCTCAATATCCGCATGCTTGAAGCGCAGGTCCTTAATAACGGGTTCCCGGTATTGCTCAAATGCCTCGTGCAGTTGTGCGGCCAGCGGAGGCGCTTCGGGGCGGGTTATGGCCTGGGTTATGGAATCGCCTTCGCCAAGGAGCGGGGTGTCGAGTTCTTCGGGGGCATTCTGGCAGCCTGCAAAGTAAAGCATTGCCAGCAGGCAGAACGGTAAAAGGTGTTTCATGGATAAAATTTAAGGCTTGCCGACAAAATAGGGATTCTTGGTTGATAGTGCGGGGGGATTTCTGTATCTTATAAGCATTACGCCATAAAACATTAAATCGTCAAGCTATGAAATCAATTGTACTTGCCCTGATTGGGGTGTGTTCTGCTCTTTCTTTGTATGCTACGCATGGTTTAGGGGGTGAAATGACATTTCGCCAGATCGCTCCTAATACAGTAGAGGCTTCGGCACATATTTACTATAAAGATGGAGGAGCATTTACCTGGAGAGACTCAATAAGCATAAACTTTGGAGATGGCAACTCAGGCTATGCAGTTAGATATAATGGAATAGATGAAAATGGTAATGGGATACCAGAGGGTGAATTAATTCCTGGGACAGATGTTCGCCACAGTATCTACCGGGCTATCCATGTTTATGAAAATACCGGAGAGTTTGTTCTAAGTACCTCTCCTGTTAATAGGCTGGATGGTATTTACAACATCAATTTCCCGAATTCCGGGCAAGTTCGTTTTCATATACAGGCAACCGTTCGCCTAACCAATGATGAAACTCCTAATCATAGTCCATTGCTTTTTGAACCTGCGGTTGTGGATATGGGGGGAGCAGACGAGATTTTCAGGCATACGCCCAATGCATTTGATCCTGATGGCGATAGTATTGTCTATCGTTTAATCGTCCCATTGCATAATGTTAACAATCAAGTGCCTAATTACGATGAAACGTTGTTAGAGACAAATATTAACCCAGTCACTGGAATGCTTGAAGTTGAACCCTCCAGGTCGGGTATATTTGTGTTGGCTGTTGAAGTTGTTACTTACCGTAACGGAGTTGTACAAGACAATTTGGTCCGGGATATGATGATCGTTATTAATGATTTTGAACTAAAGCCTCCAATATTATCACTGAGTAGTCTCTCAACAGAGCAAGATGTCTTAGTAGGCGATACAATAATTATAGAAGCTGCAGCACTAAGCCAGCCTTTTGGCAATCCAGTTCAATTAACCTGTACTGGTGGCTTATTTGAGTACTTCGGAAATCCGGCAACTTTTGATTCCCTGTCTGCCGCTGATTTGGTCGACGGCACTTTTGAATGGATAGTGGAGCCTGAGGATTTACGTGAAGCACCCTACCAGATTGTTTTCAAAGCACGTGATGATGGTAGCCCCTATGGACTTTCGACCCTAATCCCCATCCGTTTCCGCGTCGTGGAAGAACTCACCTCAGCTGAAGATTTCCAGAATGAGGATCATTTGCGGCTATTCCCCAATCCGGCAACCGAACGCCTTCAAATTTCCGGTCTAGAGCATACTGGGCCTGTTAATTATGAAATCCGGGCGGCTTCTGGACAATTGCTGCAGTCTGGTACCGTACTGCAATCCGGCACCCCTTTGGAAGTCAGTACTCTGCCTAACGGGTGGTATGTACTGACCGTGCTTTTGCCAGACGGGCAGCAGCGACCCCTGCCTTTCCTAAAGCAATAACAGGCTCGTAAACCACACCTTCAATCCAAAATTCACTCAAGATGAAAAATATACTACCCCTATTTCTATCCACCTTCTTTGCAGTTTCGCTCGATGCGGCCTCCATTCGGGGCGGGGAGATCACCTTTCAGCAAACTGCGCCACTAACACTGGAGGCAGAGGTCCACCTCTACATTCAGGCTAATGCCACGGCTACCGTACCGGATTCTGTTACTTTATGCTGGGGAGACGGCACCTGTTCTACTGCTTTTGTTTCTAACGGTATAGATGCCGATAACGATGGGCTGCCCGATGGGGAGCAGCTTACGCCTGTGCAGTTACTTGGGGTTTACGAGGTTGCTCATACCTACGAGAACAGCGGCCAGTATACGCTGTCGGTCAATAAACCCAACCGGGTAATCTCTATGAATGCAGGGCTTGAACCTATTCCGTTTTATGTTGAGGCCCTGGCTACGGTCACCGAGTCTGCCGAGCCTCACTACAGCCCGGTATTTTACGAACCTGCTATGCTGGACCGTAGTGCTGTAGGGCAGGTATTTACGCATCTGTCAGCTGCTTTTGATCGTGATGGAGATGTATTGGTGCATCAGCTGCTAATCCCAAAGTCAGAAGAAGGTACTATCCCGGGTTATCAGGAGCCTACGTCTATCAACCCTGGCCCAAATAATCAGTTGACGATAGATACCGGGACCGGTTTCCTCAACTGGGACGCCCCACAGCGCTCAGGCCGGTACTTAATCAACATCATGGTCAGCACCTACCGGGATGGGGCGCTTTGGGAGCAGGTGACTCGTGATATGCTGATTGAAGTCGAAGAGCTGATGGCGCTTCCTCCCGCGCTTACCCTTTCGGATGAGTCCGCATTGCAGGAAGTGCAGGTGGGCGATGTGGTAGAATTGGAGGCGGTGGCCCAAAGCATCCCTTTCGGGGAGGAGGTGGAGCTTACCGCAGCGGGTGGCCTGCTGGCCTTTTTCAATACCCCGGCGGTTTTTGATACCACAACTGGCTCTCAGCCGCTCGAAGCCTTCTCCTGGATGGTGGAGCCGGAAGATGACAGAGCTGCGCCTTACCTTTTAGGGTTTAAAGCCAAAGATTTGAGCAGTGGGTTGTCGACATTCATCCCTGTGCAATTCCAGGTGGTGGAGGAGCTGACCGGGGTGGTTGATGAGAGAAGATCAGTTCCGTTGCATGTTTTCCCTAACCCAGGAGCTGGAATATTGCAAGTTGAAATAGAGGCATTTAATAGCCCTGCGCGCTATGAGGTGTGCGATGCGAACGGCGCAAGGGTTACTTCCGGGCAGTGGACAACCTTCCCCGCTCAGCTCAATGTACAGCAGTTTGCGAGTGGTGTCTACCAGCTAAGGGTCAGTGGAGCAGAAGGTCAGGGCGTGCAACGCTTTATTGTCGCTGGAAAGTAGCTATATTGCCGGTTCAAAAAGCGAATTATGGCTTCGGCAATTTCAGAACTGGCAGATTTTCCGGTACAGACGAACATCACCGTACAGTGGGGCGAGATGGACGCTGCCAACCACGTCAATAATGTAGTTTACCTGCGGTGGTTTGAGCATGCGCGTGTGGTGTACCTTGACCGGCTGAATTACCCGGTCGTACTTGAGCAGGAAGGACTGCCGGGCGTAATCCTGGCAAAGCAAGACTGCAAATACCTGTTCCCGGTTCGCTATCCGGATACGATTACGATGGGGATCAAGGTTACGGAAATGGGAGCCGACCGCTTTGTGATGCATTGCAAAATGTATAGTCAGGAGCATCAGCGCCTGGTGGCGATTGCCAATGCCACAATCGTTACGTATGACTATGTGAAGCAGTCGAAGGCGCCTGTTCCGGAAAGCCTTCGTCAGGGCGTACAGGCTATAGAACAACAAGTATGAAAGCGACACCGATTTTAATCGTTGGGGCCGGGCCGGCCGGGTTAGCCATTGCCGGCCGGTTGCGCCACCGGGGGCTCGATTTCGAGCTGATTGAGCAAAGCAAGGAAGTCGGGCACGCCTGGCACCACCACTACGAGCGGGTGCACCTGCATACCGTGAAGGAATTTTCCCACCTGCCCCACCTTCCTTTTCCAGAGGAGTATCCGCAGTACGTCTCCCGTCAGCAGTTGGCAGATTACCTGGAAAGCTATGCCGCCCATTTTAAAATTGCGCCCCACTTTGGGCACAGCCTGGAGCGGGTAAGCCGGGAAGGCGATCACTGGGTCGCTGCCTGTGCAAATGGGGCTCACTTTAAAGCGGAGCACATCGTCTTCGCCACCGGGGTCAACCGAGTGCCCAACCGCCCGCATTTTGAAGATCAGGAGGATTTTTCGGGCACTATTCTTCACAGCAAGGATTACCGCAATCCGGAACCCTTTGAGGACGCCACCGTTTTGGTTGTAGGCATGGGCAATACCGGTGCGGAAATAGCGCTGGACCTGAGCGAAGCAGGCATTCCAACCTTGCTATCCGTCAGAGGCCCGGTCAATATTGTGCCCCGCGATTTCCTGGGGCGCCCCACTCAAAAGACGGCCTTCACTCTTGCCAAGCTGCCTGCGCCCATTGGCGACTGGATTGGCAAGCAGGTACAGGGGCTTGCATTTGGAGACCTAAGGCCTTACGGGTTGAAGCCTTCCACTATGCCGCCTGCGCGTCAGTTGAGGGAGACAGGCAAAACGCCGGTCATTGATATCGGCACAGTAGCCGCTATCAAAGCCGGTAAAATCAAAGTGGTTCCTGAACTTAAGGCCTTCACGCCAGATGGAGCCATTTTTGAGGATGGGAGTGAGCACCGCTTTACTCACGTAATCCTGGCCACCGGCTATCACGCCCGCCTCGAAGCCTTTATTCCACATAGCGAGTCCTTGTTCAATGCGGATCACCTGCCCAAAAGCTGTATAGGGGAGGGACCGCACAAGGGGCTCTACTTCCTCGGGTTTGACAATTATCAGCCCGGAGGAATACTGGGCGTAGTGTACCGGGACTCAGCGCGTATTGCAGAGGCGATACAGGCCCGGTTAACGATTAGTAGTTCGTAACACTTTTACAGTAGAACTGCCAGCCGGCGTATTGACCTTCAGCAGGTAAAGACCAGCGGGGTAAGGGCTCATTTTTAGTTCCGCCGTTGGTCCGGCTGCAATTTGTTCAAACATGATCTGTCCGTTCGTATTCATTAGCTGTAAGGTGGTTCCAGATGGGAGTTCCCGCAGGTGCAGGATATTGCTCACCGGATTGGGAAACACCCTTAGGTTCCAGTCCGGAGTGAAGGCAGAAGTATTGGAGATGAGTTCACGGTAACCCAGGAAGAAAATCGCGCCGGCAACGGTAGCTGGCTGTACGCATTCGGTATGGTTGAGGGTCGTGCCGGCATCCACCGCAAGGACATCCGGTGCGCCATTGGCATTCATGACCGAATCGGCGAGGATACTGTTGGTAAATGCCACCTGATCATCTGCGGTACAGTAGTACAGCCGGGTTGGTGCCTGTGGTGCCCAGTCGTATACATCGTTGTCTTCCAGCGCCTGCAGGATAGGGTGGTCGCTATTCTCATCCTCCAGAGCGGTGAGCAGGGAGTCCTGCAGCATGTAGCGCGGAATAGGCGCCCCTTCGTTGGTGGTCAGCAAGTCGATGAGGGTGCTGTTCAGGGTACTGAGGGTGATATCGCCCTGATAAAACTGTTCAATCGGCTCAGCATAGGGCGGCTTGAAGTATGCTTCCACGCTGTCAAAAAGCCCATAGGCTTCGTTATAGGAAAGGGCGGTATAAGCCAGGTAGCCCTGATAGAAGTAGGGTTCGTCACTGAGCAGGGCGCTGCGCATCGCTCCGGAGATACTGTAGGGGCCGGACATAGGGGCGGAGGCAGTGACTGTGAATTCATCGGTGTAGTTCGCTTCCAGTTCGCGGTGGACGGCCGCAGCAGCGTGCCCACCCTGAGAGTATCCGGTGACAAACAGCTGATCATTCAGTGCTGGCCCTTCGCTTTCGCAAAACGCCCGTGCTGCAAAGAGCATATCAATCCCCGCTGAAGCCTCCGTATCGGCATGTACATAAGGATGGAAGCCCCGGGACTCACCAAGCCCCAGGAAATCCGGGGCAGCAGCAACATAGCCTAGTCCGCCCCAGGCGGCGGCGAGTTCCCAGCCGCCGGCCAGATTGGAGGGGACATCTGTTTTGCTGTCTACGGTACCATGCATGTAGCACAGCAGCGGGTATTGAAATTCGGCTTCCCGTACCGGCAGGACGATCAATCCGGATGCCGTATCCGTGACCCCATTGATATCAGGAGTGGTGTACCGAATTTTGTAGTATTCAATGCCGTTTTGCATTAAAAAGCCGTACTGTGCCTGCATTTGCGCCAGGCTCTGGCTGCCTTTGAATTCAAAATCGATAAGGTCTTGTGCCAGCGCAGCCTGACTGAGGAGGAGAAGGGCGCTGAAGGAAAGGTATTTCAGGTAGTGGTTTAAGGTGTTCATACCGATTGATTTTGAGGTATACTGACGATTAAG
>CAZNHN010000324.1:4058-6325 GCA_964572415.1 uncultured Phaeodactylibacter sp. | reverse complement strand
CAGTACGCCAAAACGCTGGAAACCTTACCGGACACCAACCGTATTCCCCGCAATGCTCATCCGGACGGCTCCTGGAACCTCGTCAAAAAGGGCAACTGGGTCAGTGGTTTTTATCCCGGTGTGCTGTGGCACCTCTACGCCCTTACCGGTGATGAAAAGTGGAAAGAAGCGGGTGAGGCCGAGTTGCAGAAGCTGGATTCCGTTCAGTTTTTCGATTACGATCATGATATCGGCTTTCGGATTTTCAACTCATTTGGCAGTGCCCTGCGCTTTACAAAAGACTCGAGTTATGTCCCGGTGATTGTGGACGCTGCCAAAACCCTGAAAACCCGCTACCGGCCGGTCACCGGCGTTATCCGCTCCTGGGACTGGCACGATCAATGGCAGTATCCGGTGATTATCGACAATATGATGAACCTGGAGCTGCTGTTTTGGGCAGCCCGGCAGGCTGGAGACGTGGAAATGGAAACGATCGCTATTTCCCACGCCGAACACACCATGGACAATCACTTCCGGGACGATTACAGTACCTACCACGTCCTCGACTATGATACCCTCAGCGGTGCCGTGCGGGAGAAGGTCACCTTTCAGGGGTATGCCGACAGCTCCATGTGGGCAAGGGGGCAGGCCTGGGCCATCTACGGATTCACCCTGACGGCCCGGGAAACCGGACGGGCGGATTTCCTGAAGCAGGCACAAAGCGCAGCGGATATCTTCCTGAAAAGGCTGCCGGAAGATGGAGTGCCTTACTGGGACTTTGATGCCCCCGGTATTCCCGACGAGCCGAAGGATGCCTCCGCAGCAGCTATTGCCGCTTCTGCACTGCTGGAGCTTTCTCAGTTGGTGGAAGCAGCCGACGACCAAATCCGGTACCGCCGCGCAGCCGTTTCCATGCTCAATGCTTTAGCCACACCGGAATACCTGGCAGCATTACCCCAACAGGGCCTACTCCTTCACTCCACCGGCCATAAACCCGGCAATAGCGAAATTGATGAGCACATTATCTACGCAGATTACTACTTTTTGGAAGCCCTGCTCCGCCTGAAGGAACTACAAAAGGCAACAGAATGAAAAGCACCGTATTAAGCTTAGGACTGATCTGCTGGGCACTTTGGCTGGGGGCACAAGCCACGCCCTCAATCGGTGCGCAGGTGTACATCGAGCCCGGACAAACAGCAGAAGAAATTGAAGGCTGGTTTTCCATTATGGCGGAATATAACATGACCGTTTGCCGCATCCGGATGGACGAAACGCATATGGCGCAGGCGAACGGAAGCTGGGACTTTACGCTGTACGATGCGGCCTTCGACGCAGCTGAGCGGCATGGCGTCCGGGTATTTGCCACTCTCTTTCCGGCGAATACCGGCACGGGCGTGGGCGGCTTTAAATTCCCCAAAGATGCGGCTCACCTGGCTTCTATAGAACGCTACATTGGAGCCGTGGTGCCTCATTTCAGCAAGCATCCGGCGCTTTTTGCCTGGGTGCTTCAGAATGAGCCGGGTGTGGGCGGGATTTTGCCGAAAGGCGCGTACACGGAACAAGCCTGGTCGGAATGGAAAACCTTCAACCCATTGGCACCTGACCCCAATGGTTTCATGCGGGAAGACTTCCGGGAACCGGAGTTCATCCGGCAGCATACCACCGCTTACCTGAGCTGGATCGCGGCGGAAATTGAAAAGTATGACTCTGGTAGCCATTTGCACGTTAACAGCCACATGCTCTTTGTGACCTTGCCGGAATATGAATTCCCGGCCTGGCGGAAGCTGCTTTCTTCCTTTGGTGCCTCTATGCATCCGAGCTGGCACTTCGGCTACTTTGAACGCGATCAGTACCCGGTGGCGATGGGCGCGAACAATGATATCATCCGGGCCGGTGCCGGTGAGAAGCCCTTTTGGGTCACGGAATTACAAGGCGGCAACAATAGCTACAGCGGCTTTAACCCCATGACACCAAGTGCGGAAGAAATCGAGCAATGGCTGTGGGGCAGCCTGTTCAGCGGAGCCCAAGGCATCATCTTTTGGTGCCTGAATCCCCGGAAAGCCGGGTTGGAAGCCGGCGAGTGGAGCTTGCTGGATTTTCTGGACGAGCCAACGGACCGGATGGAAACGGCGGGAGGCATTGCGGATTGGCTGAAAAATCACCCGGATTTTGCAAAGGCGCGACCGCAGACCGCAAACATCCACGTCCTCTACAACCGGGAGTCCATGTACCTGCAGCGCGACCGGGAAGTCCGCTCAGTAGAAGTGGAGCAATACTTTGAAGGCCGG
>CAZNHN010000324.1:0-4048 GCA_964572415.1 uncultured Phaeodactylibacter sp. | reverse complement strand
CCATCAAGTCGGTTCTGGCGCATTACGAGGCATTGCTCGAGCAGGGCATCACACCTGAGATCGGCAGCATGGACGACTTCGACTGGAAAGCGAGGGGCAGGGCAGGGGCAGCGGTGATCATCCCACATCAGATTGTAATACCGCGCCGGCACTGGGAAGGATTGAAAACCTTTGTTGCGGAAGGCGGGCAGTTGTTGTTGACGGGTTTGTCTGCTCATTTTGATGAGTATGGTCAGAATATCATGACGGGTGGTTTTCCTTTCCGGGAAGTACTGGGCGGGCAGGTGCGCGAGTTCCGGGTGATGGGTACCACTTTTTCGATGTCTGTCAATGAGAAGAAGTTGCCGGCCCACCTTTGGCAGGGCACACTGGCGGTGGACGAAGGGGCGGTACTCAGCTATGCGCAGGACAGCCTCCCTGTCGCATTGCAGCATCAATACGGTCAGGGGCGTACCCTCTGGATTCCTGCTCCAATCGGGTTGGCAGCCTGGCAGCAGGATAACACGCCACTGGCTCAGCTGCTGCAAGCCTGGCTGGCAAATGGGGAATCCCCGCAGGTGCGTTTCAGAGGTCATCATCCTGGTGTCACAATGAAAACAATGGTCTCCGAGTCGGGGCTGTATACGATGCTCATCAATACAAATGACTATCCAAAACAGGTAGCGCTGGAATTTGCTGAGCTGCGGTCAGGACAAATCCTCTACGATTCTGCTGGAGCCGAATGTCAGGAAAATAGAGTGTTGTTACCACCGAATGCCTGTGTGGTATTATTTTGGGAAAAACAAAACTGATGGTATGCAACAATTTCTTCTTGTTCTGTCTCTGATTTGCCTGCTGCTTTCCCCTGCAATTCCTCAGGCTCAGGAACAGTTTAATCTGGAGGGGCAGGCATGGCCTGCACGATGGATCACCCATCCTACCGCTGATACAGAGGCGTTTGGGGTATACCTGTTCCGGCAGGAAATGAATGTGGAGGCTGTTCCGGATGCCTTTTCCATCCGGATCTCGGCGGACAACCGCTACAAACTTTTTGTGAATGGCCGATATGTTGGTAAAGGGCCTGCCCGGGGCGACCTTCTGAACTGGCGCTTTGAGACGTACGATCTGAGCCCTTATTTGCAGTCCGGAGTGAACGTGGTTGCTGTGCAGGTATGGAATTTTGGAAAATATAAGCCCGTCGCGCAAATCTCAAGAGGCACCGCGCTGATCATTCAGGGGGAGGACAACAAAAGCGCCGGGCTCAACACCGGCACCGGGCAGTGGCGGGTGCACAGGGATACTGCTTATGCCCCCATTAAAGCAAGCTGGGAGGAAGTTATGGGATATTTCGTTGTTGGTCCTGGGGAGGAAATGGATGTCAGCGCCCATCCCTGGGGCTGGAAAAGTCCGGAGTTCAGCACGGCCAACTGGCTAGTCCCAAAGGTACAAGACCAGGGTATTCCCATCGGGATCACTAAGCGGCACAGTGGTCTGCCGGCTTATCAGTTGGTAGCCCGTCGCATACCCCCAATGGAGGAAAGGATGGAGCCTTTGGGGCGTATCCGCCGGGCCAGCCTTAAGTTGCCTGATGAAGGGATGGTATATGTACCAGCGAATACCAAAGCAACAGTACTCATTGATCATGGCACCCTCACGACCGCTTATCCCGAGCTAAAAGTCACGAGTGGAGGAGAGGCCACGCTGCGCCTGTTTTACGCCGAGAGCCTAAGAGATTCCACCCTTAGCAAAGGGCACCGGGACAGCATCAACCATAAAACACTCTATGGTTTCCATGATGCCTGGAAGCTCGCGGAAGGCAGGTATGATCTGACTACCCTGTGGTGGCGTACCTTCCGCTATATTCGGGTGGAAATTGAAACCGGGGATGCACCGGTGTCCATTGATCAGGCCGAAAGCCGCTTCACCGCTTACCCCTTTGAAGAGCGGGCAGTTTTTGATAGTGGACAGGAGCTGCTGTCCGACATCTGGTCCGTCAGCTGGCGTACCCAACGCCTCTGCGCCGGTGAAAATTACTTCGACTGCCCTTACTACGAGCAGTTGCAGTACGTGGGCGATACCCGCATTCAAGCCCTGATTTCCTACTACGTCTCGGGCGATCACCGGCTGTTCCGAAAGGCTGTGTCTGATTTTTATGAGTCCCGCATGCCCTTTGGGCTCACGCAAAGCCGGTATCCCAGCCATGACATCCAAATTATCCCGCCCTACTCCCTGTTTTGGATTGCGATGTTACATGACTATTGGATGCATGTAGGGGAGCCCGAATGGATAGCGGGTATGCTGCCCGCTGTAGCCGACATCCTCCAGTGGTACGACAATCGCATAGCAGAAGATGGGTTGCTCGGGCCTCAGAAGTGGTGGAATTTTGCTGATTGGGTCCCTGGGCAGGGCGGCTGGCCGGGTGGCGTGCCACCGGGCGCAGAATCAGGTGGGTCGGCGTTTCTCAGCCTTCAACTTGCCTACAACCTGCAACTGGCAGCTGAGCTGTACGAAGCATTCGGTGAGCCCGAACGGGCAGGCATATACCGCAGGCGGGCATCAGCTATCAACGATAGCCTCCGGAAGCGCTGTTGGGACGAGGAACGTCAGCTGTTTGCAGATACACCCGAAAAAACGTCCTACAGCCAGCATGTCAATACAATGGCTGTACTTACGGATGCCATTCCCGAAGCTGATCAATCCGCACTCTTACAGCGCTTGCTGAAGGACACTACGCTCACCCCCTGTTCCTATTACTACGCCTTTTACATTACCGAAGCGCTATGGAAAACCGCGCTTGGGGACTCCTACTTTAAGTATCTCGGCCCGTGGGAGGAGCAACTGGACCTCGGCCTGACCACTTTCGTGGAAGCCCCCGGTAAGACCCGCTCCGATTGTCACGCCTGGAGTGCATCGCCGGCCTACCACTTTTTGTCATTGGTGGCGGGCATCCGTCCGGCAGCGCCCGGCTTTTCCAAAGTAAACATTATGCCCCACCTGAACGGGCTAAGCAAACTCCGGGCGAATATGCCGCATCCAAATGGTACTATTGTGGTGGAATACAGCGAGGCAGATGGGCGTTTGGAAGGTAAGGTCACCCTGCCTCCCGGATTGGAAGGCACCCTAAACTGGAAAGGGCAATCGCAAACCCTGAAGAGTGGGTCCCAATCCATTAAACTCCGATGATGATGCAAAACAAAACGAGCAGTGGGCAGATGACCCGCCTGGCCCTGATTATTTCTCTGGGCGGTTTCCTCTTTGGCTTTGATGCCTCGGTAATCTCCGGAGCTATCCGGTTTCTGGTGCCGGAGTTTGGGCTGTCTGACCTGGCTTTGGGATGGGTGGTGGCGTCCCTGACTTTTACTTCCACGCTGGCCATGATGGTCGCCGGGCCATTGAGTGACCGGATAGGGCGGAAGAAGCTGCTGCTGATCATTGCTTTCATGTATGCTTTCTCAGCCCTCTTTTCCGCTATAGCTCCGACCTACGGCATATTGGTTGCTGCCCGAATGCTGGGCGGCCTTGCGGTAGGAGCGAGCCTGATCATCGCCCCCATGTACATCGCGGAGCTGAGCCCTCCGGAAAAGCGCGGGCGCATGGTTTCTATCAATCAACTGAATATCGTCCTTGGGTTTTCGGCGGCCTATTTCTCGAATTATTTCCTTTTGCAGGCGAGTGGTTCAGGGGCGGGATGGGTGCAAAGCCTCGGCATAGATACGGATACCTGGCGCTGGATGCTGGGCGTGGAGCTATTGCCTGCACTGGCCTACTTCGGGACCCTTTTTGCGGTACCGGAGAGCCCCCGCTGGCTGGTGATGCAGGGCAGGGAAGAGGAAGCGGCTGAGGTGATCACCAAACTGGCAGGGGAAGAAGAAGCAAAGGCGCAAATCGAGGCCATAAAAGAGAGTGTTCAGGCTAAAGATGCGGGCGATCCGTTGCCACAAAAACTAAAACGCCTTTTCCGGCCAACGCTGCGGAAGGTCCTCTGGGTGGCTGCCATCGTGGGCATTTTGCAGCAGCTGACTGGCGTGAATGCACTATACTGAATTACTGCTTAACAACTACAAATGCA
>CAZNHN010000323.1:3167-6413 GCA_964572415.1 uncultured Phaeodactylibacter sp. | reverse complement strand
CCCGCATGGTATCTTTGGAATATTCGTAGGTAATCCACAGGTTGGAAGCCGCCGCTCCAAGTGCAAGGAGTCCGCCCGCAATCAGCACACCTGCTGCTTTGGCGAAGTGAGGCATGCGGTTGCGCCTGATGTTGTAGACCAGCTCTGCCACACCGAAAATGAGCAGGGTAAGGGCGAAATAATACGTCATCTGCACGTGGTTAGCCATGATATTCAGGCCCAGCCCTGTAGCAAACAAAATACCGCCCAGCAGGTACCGTTTTCGGAAAGCCATGAGCAGTCCCACCGTCACGATGGGGAGATAAGAAATAGACTTGACCTTGGTCTCGTGGCCCGCCTCGAAGAGGATGAGGTTGTTGGTGGTCAGACCAAAGGCGATAGCACCGATCACCGCCAGCCAGGGGTTAGCGCCCAGTACGACCATGAGCAGGTAAAAGCCTGCCATAGCCAGAAAGAACCGGCCAATCGGCGGTTTCATGCCCAGGGTCCCTATGTTGTCGAGGATTTTCAGGGAATTGCCTTCGCTCACGGTATTGATCTGATAGGTGGGCATGCCTCCGAACATGGCGTTAGTCCACAGGGAGGTCTCACCGGTTTGTTCCTTGTATTCCCGTACTTCCTGCGACATGCCCCTGTACTGAATGATATCCCCCTGCTGTGGCATTTTGCCTTGTAATTGCGGAAAGAAGAATGCGGCACAAAGAGCGAAGAAAATGCCTAAAGCAATAAGGTGAGGAATGACTTTCTGTATCATAATGGTTGTTGTTCTGGTCAGATGAAGTCTACGTCCACATCGTAAGGATACGTAATCAGGAAGTGGATCGCGCGGTCTATATCAAAGTTTTCGAATACGATTTTGTAGAGCATATCGGTAATAGGCACTCGAAGTTTGTAGTGCCGGGCCAGCTTGCGGGCAATACGCAGTGTACGCACGCCTTCCGCGAGTTCCGGCATGGTGGCTTCAATATCCTCAATGGCCTCGCCCTGCCCGAGGCGGTAGCCGAAGGTGAAATTCCGGCTGTTTTTACTCGTAGCCGTAGCCACCAGATCACCTATGCCAGCCGTGCCAAAAAAGGCACTGCTCTGACTACCCATAGCGTTGCCAAAGTACACCATTTCGGTGAGGCCTCTGGTGATGAGCATGGCCTGGATATTTTTGCCCAGCCCTTTGCCTTTCAGTACGCCCGAACCAATAGCTATGATATTCTTCAAAGCGCCGGCGAGTTCGGCACCGAGCAGGTCGTAAGTGCCAAAAACATGAAAATGCTCGCTGCTGAGCACCTGCTTGCCCATGCTGATCACTTCGTCGTAGGCACTGCCAATCACGGTTGCTGTTGGCTGGCCTTCCATGATTTCGCTGGCGAGGTTGGGCCCCGACAGACAGCCTACCCGCTGGACCACACTTTCCTGCAAGATCACTTCGCTCATGGTGCTTACATCGCTGCGCGATACAGGCTTACCATCATCAGCGTCCTGAAAAAGCTGCTCAGGAGCATCAAATCCTTTGGTGCCATGGATCAGGATATGATAAGGGCGCAGATGAGGCCCCAGGCTGTGCATCATTTTGCGGAAGCTGTTGGAGGGGACGACCGGAAAGAGCAGGGTGCAGGATTGGGCCAGCTCCTGCAGGTCGTTAGTGGCGCGCACCCTTGGTGATAAGTCTACGTCAAGATGTCGGTGCGTTTCATTAATTTGCTGCACAAGCGGTGCCTGCCGGCTGTACAGCAGCACGTCCACGTTATACGCCAGGAGATTGGCAATTGCGGTGCCAAAGCTGCCTGCTCCAATAATTCCCACAGGTTGTTCTACTGCGATTGATGGCATGAAGCGCTGCTCTGATTTGGCGTAAATGTACACTTTTTTTCAAAGCTTATCTGAAGCTGATGCGAGTTGGCCGACAGATTAAAACATTCCGGGCAAAATCCCGTTTTGATGCGTATGATTAATATATGGATTCCAGCTTTATTACTGATCGGCAGTATGATGCATTCGTATGACACCAAAAAACCTGCCGCACCTGTTCAGCCGGCAGTGGGACCGGGAGGACAAAATTATGTTCATGCTGAGGTGGCTTTCTCAGACTACGCCCGCCGGCAGGATGGTTTTTGGTTGTTCGAGCCCGCTGCGCCTGTGCCGAAGGATGCCCCCGTAGTGGTGTTCCATCATGGTTATGGGGCAATCAATCCTATGATTTACGGGGCATGGATCCGGCACATCGTCCGGCAGGGTAATATTGTCATTTATCCACGATATCAAAAAAATCTGTTATTTCCCGGCTCAAAGCACTTCGTGCCAAATGCTGCAAAAGGTATTCGATCGGCATTGAAGCTGCTGTCTGAGGAAGCAGGCCGGGTACGCCCGGATACGAATGCCTTTTTTATAGCGGGGCACAGCTACGGCGGTGCGATTTCAGCCAATATTGCTGCGCGCTACCCGGAACTGGGGCTCCCGCATCCGAAAGGAGTACTTTTGTGTGCACCCGGTACGGGCCCCTTAAACGGAGGGCTGCTGGAATCTTATGAGGGCATTTCGCCTCAGACCCGGTTGGGGATCATCGTCAGTGTCAATGACTATGTAGTCGGGGAAGAACTCGGCCGCGCGGTTTATCAAACAGCGACCCAAACGCCTTACCGTTTCCTCATGCGGCAGTTCCCGGATGCCCATGGCGCTCCTGAACTTACCGCGGGCCATAATGAATGTTATGCGATGGCCCCTGCGTTCGACGGCGGTGTTGAAAATCTTTCCCTTAAGCGCGCCCGCCGGGTCGCTCAGGAAAATGCTGCCGATTATTTTGCCTACTGGAAAATGCTTGATGCCATGATGGCCTGCGAGTTGCGTGGGGAGCACTGCGAACTGGCAAAAGGCTGTGGCCCTGAGGCGGTTTTCATGGGGCAGTGGAGCGACGGCCATCCCGTACAGCCTATGGAAGTATGGGTACCGGAAGATACGGTGGCACAATACACGGACTAATCTGTAAAAAACCTATATTAGCCGCCGAACTAAGCCTGTAGCACTATGTCAAACTTCGGAGGAATGGACTTGGGTACTTATCAGCCAAAGGGCAAGAACTACCTCTACATCGTGGGCATCGATCAGTATACGGATATGCCTAAGCTGTACAACGCCCGCATGGATGCTGAAAAAATCAAAGTGGTGCTGGAGGAAAAATATCAGTTCAATGCTGATCTCACCCACTGTCATTTTGATGAGGAAGCAACGCAGTCCAACATCACGCAGCATCTCCGC
>CAZNHN010000323.1:0-3152 GCA_964572415.1 uncultured Phaeodactylibacter sp. | reverse complement strand
AATCCGAAACCGTTTCCCGAAGATCACGCAGCATCTCCGCAGCCTGGTGGATGTGATCGGTGAGGACGATAACTTTCTGATGTACTTTGCCGGGCACGGGGAGTACGATAAGGCTTTGGATGTAGGGTACTGGATTCCTTATGATGCCCAGAAGGATCAAATCGGCTCCTATATTTCTTTTGATCTGATTACCCGCCTGATCCGGGCAATCAAAAGCAAACACACTTTTGTTATAACGGACTCCTGCTATTCGGGTAGTATTTTTACCCAAAAGCGGGACACCAGTTATGTCGACCGCCTGGAAAGCATGCCGTCCCGGTGGTTGCTCACCGCCGGGCGCAATGAGCCCGTTTCTGATGGCCGGCCTGGTCAGCATAGCCCTTTTGCGCAAGCGGTATTGGCGGTGCTGAAAAACAATCAGGACAAACGCCTTAGGGTATCCATGTTCTGCAATATGGTTCTTGACGCCGTAGGGCAAAATGTGAAGGACCAACTACCGCGTGGTGCAGCCCTGTACGATGTGGGCGATATGGGCGGCGAGTTTATGTTCCGCCTGAAAGACTTTGCCTATGAACCTGTACAGGAGAAACGTAGTGCAGCTCCGGAGGCAGTCACGCCCACCCGTGGAAGTGGTTCCAACGATCGCGGAGGTTCAGATGACAGCCCGGCTCCCAAAAAAGCCAAACCAACCACGCTGAAGGGATTAAAAAAACAACTCAAAGGCTTTCTCGCTGCCGGAGAATTTGAGCGGGTGTTTGACACTTTGAATGAGCTGATCTCGGATGATTCTTACCGGGAGACCGACATCATCATGCAACAGGCGCGCTACAACCGCACCAAACGGGAGCAAAATCAGGGCACCATCCGCACTGAATCCGCACAGCTGACCTTTAATCAGATTCAGTATGCAATGATTGACCTGGTGGACAGCCTGGAGGAAGAAGACCTGATCCTGGACGAAGTGCAGGAAGAACAGCCTGCCCATTCCAATACCAGCGGGCAAACCACCAACACCCTGAGCGACCTTGAGCGGCAGGGGCTGGAGAATCAGGCCGCGTTGCTTCAACGTAAGCTTAATTCCTTCAAGGAAGCACTGATCAAAGCTTTTGACCCGTCCATGAAATTTAACCTTGAAGAACAGATTAAGGAAACGCAGCATCAGCTCGAGGAGGTGCGAAGCAAGCTGCAGGGATAATTGCGTTTGTAATCTTCCCGGATTTGGCCGTATATTGCTGCTATGTCCGATCAGCTCAACAAACCAGCGCTAGCGGAGCTCTTTTACCAGGAAGTAAACAAGGTTGTCCGCAATGATGAGATGCCGCCCGGTGATCAGGTAGCGGCTTTTTACCGTTTGCTCACCCTGCTTTTTGTAGAGTGTACCAAAGCCGAGCGTATACAGTTTTCCACGCTTTTTGCCCGAATGGCCTATGTATGCCACCGCGATGAGGTGGACAAGCGCCTGCAATTCTACCTGCATCAGTTTCGGAAACGGGCCCTGAAAGCCATGCGGCAGCCCGATGTAGCTGATGAGAATGTCCGTGCGCTTGGGCTTAAGGTATTGCTGGATATGATTGAAGCTTTGCTGGACACTCCTCTGCCGGAGCACCTGCGAGGCGACTATCCGCCAGCCTGGCCTTCAGGTATGAAAGCTCACAAAGTCGAAAAGTTTATCCCGCAGGCAAGAGTGGTGGTACTTGAGGACGATGAGGGAGCCGAGCAATTGCTGGTCCGGGATGAAGCCCAGGCCGATACCGTTGTCCGGGTACAGTACAATGATGCCAACCGCAACGATAATTTCATGCCAACTATCGAAGCGATCCGCTCCGTTTTTGGCTTCCCATTGGTGCTGAACCTGCTTGATGTGGAGGTGGACGATCAGGGATTTTACCATCCCCGCGCCTTTGTGGTGGAGCCGGACTACCTGATGGACGTGACCGCTGTAGCGGAATGTTTCCAGCCGGATGGCACCAACCCCTGGCCCTACCTGCTTAAGAAATACCTGCCCAAGGAGCCGAACAAATACCTTATGATCGGTAATATCGCCAACTTCTTCCTCGATGAGTTGATGAGCGATTCCGAGCTGCCTTTCCGGGAAGTCTTCCGGCAAACTTTTGTGAATAATCCCCTTCAGTACTGCCTCTTCGAGAACCGGGAAGTCCGGGAAATCATGCAGCAATCTCAAAAGCACTTTCTCAACCTGAAGCAAATGGTGAAGGAAGGCTTTCGGGAGCAGGGGATTACACCTGAAGATTGCTATCTGGAGCCCAGCTTTTACGCCGAAACCTACGGATTGCAGGGGCGCCTTGATTTGCTGCACCTCGGAGCTGACCGGGCAAGTATCGTAGAGTTGAAAAGTGGCAAACCTTTCATGCCCAATACCTACGGGCTTAGTGCGAACCACTACACGCAAACGTTGCTGTATGATCTGATGGTGCGTTCTGCCTTTGGGAAATCAGTCGACCCTGCCAATTATATCCTTTACTCCGGTCAGGACGACCGCCAACTGCGCTATGCGCCCCGCATTCAGGCACAGCAGTACGAAGCCTTGCAAGTCCGTAACCAACTCGTAGCTATAGAGCGGCTGTTGTCCAAACTCGGCGACCCCGCTGCCGGCGATTTGCTTGAGCAGGGCAACCGGCTTTTTGGAAAGCTCAGCCCCCACCGGCAGAGCAACCTCAAGGGGTTTACCCGGCGGGATATGGAGGTCTTTGAAAAAGTGTATCAGGGCATGGGCGCTGTCGCCAAACGATATTTCATTGCCTTTTCGGGCTTGATTGCCCGGGAGCATCAGCTCGCTAAAGCAGGAGCGCAGGGCATGGAGCAGGTCAATGGGTTGGCTTCGCTTTGGCTGAACAGCTTTGAAGAAAAACAGGCAGGCTTTGATATCATCAGCCACCTGACCGTTCAGGAGCTGAATGCTCAGGAAGAAGAGCCCACCATTACTTTTCAGAAATCGGAGGGCACTAACCCCCTGGCTAATTTCCGTACGGGCGATATCGCGGTCCTTTACCCTCATCAGGAAGGACAGGCGGTACTGTCCAATCAGATTTTCAAGTGCTCCATCATCCACATCAATAATGAGCAGGTAGTGATCCGCCTGCGCAGCCGTCAGTTCAATACGCGGATTTTTGAGGAGCAACCGCTTTGGAACC
>CAZNHN010000322.1:5111-6435 GCA_964572415.1 uncultured Phaeodactylibacter sp. | reverse complement strand
ACATCAACGGATCGCGTATTTTGGCAACCGATGTGCAAGCTGAGAACGGTACGGTGCACGTCATCGACAAAGTGCTTTTGGCTACCGGTGCTGATATTGTGCAGTCTGCTATTGCCCTTGCCAGTGCGCAGGTTTTCAGAACGCCGGAACTTTCCTTTCTGGTGGAAGCCGTTGTTTATGCCGACCTGGCCGGGGCGCTGACCGCTTCGGAAGGCAGCCCGTCTTTCACGGTGTTTGCCCCATCGGATGCAGCCTTCCGCCAGTTGGGCGAAGACCTGGGCGTACCTCTGGAACAGCCGGAAGATATCCGGAAATTGCCCAAGGAGACGGTAACGGCAGTGCTGCTCAACCATGTAGTTGCCGATGGTGGAAAATTCACTCCGGAAATGAACGAGGGCATGGTCAGCCCGCTCGGAGAAAGCCCGCTGAGCATTGGCGCTTTTAATAATGGCGTGCTCACGGTACAGGGCAACGGCAATGCCCAGGCGGCTAATATGGTCATCCCGGATGTGCATACGGTCAACGGCGTCGTCCATATGATTGACCGGGTGCTGTTGCCTTAACCTGGTACTGATCACTTAAAATTTACAGAACCTGTCCGCCCGGCCAGTTTACCGGGCGGACAGGTTCTTGCTATGTAATCTCAGATACGATTGTCTGCAACCGGGGTGAGGAAATTGATTGCAGTACCCGCCCCTACTCCTCCCGCTTCAGCCCATACCAATCCACATTCCGCGTCAGGTACATAATGACAGCCAGGATGAGCAGCAGTCCGAGGCTGCCCATTAGCAGAGCATAATCCTGCAACTGTAGAATGGAGTAGAAAAAGCCGTACAGAATAGCCAGGATGCCAAAGACCATGACGGTCAGCTTGCGGTTGCGCAGCATGAAGTAGCTGTAAACAGTGATCAGCAGTAAGATGGCAGCGCAGGCGATCCAATAGGCAGCATCGAAATTCAGGTGCTCGGAGAAGGACAACAGCAGGATGTAAAACAGCACAATGCCCGCTCCCACCAACAGGTACTGAATGGGGTGCAGTCGCTTGCGGTTGAGGATTTCGATGAAGAAGAAGGTCAGGAAGGTCAGCAGTATGAAGTAAATGGCATACTTGGCGGAGCGCATTGTCTTTTGGTATTCATCGATGGGCAGGAGCAGCTTCAGTCCAAAGGTGCTGGCCATGCGCCGAACCGGATCAGCGCCATAGTAGGTGGGATCCGGATCATTGCTCTGCACAAACCGCCCTACGCCCTGCTGCGGATAATTGCGGTTGAGCTGCAGCACCTGCCAATCGGCAGTAAAGCCACTGTCGCTCACTACCCGCTCG
>CAZNHN010000322.1:4593-5101 GCA_964572415.1 uncultured Phaeodactylibacter sp. | reverse complement strand
GCGCCTTCAAAGCTCGGGGCCGTCCAGTTGGAAGCCAGCTGTACGGTAGTCGTTTTGCCGAAAGGCGTGAAGTGCAGATCGGTGCTGCCATTAAGGTTAAGGTCGTAGGCGAAGCTGATATTGCTATCAGCCCCCTGAGGCAGCGGAAAAGGTACACTTGCTCCAGAACTGTAGATATCATTGGTGAGGGTCCCCGGGCCGAGTTGCAAGGTGGTGTCGTTGAATTGTACCGCGATAGCCGCTTCCACCCCCTTCATATCACTGATGCCAATGGTGAAAATGGCTTCTTCCCACTGCAAACTCTCTTCCGGCACGGATAGCGCATCTGCCCGCAGCCCGGAGAAATGACCGCGGATGGAAAGCTGGGCATTGTACAGCACCACCACATAAATGCCCCGATAGCGCTTTTGGGGCAATAGCTCCCCTTCCACCGCCAACGTATCTGGCAGAAAATGAGCATAGCCGCGCTCGGTCACGAGCGGCCAGCCTCGGGCAAGCGCCTCTGCGG
>CAZNHN010000322.1:0-4583 GCA_964572415.1 uncultured Phaeodactylibacter sp. | reverse complement strand
CACCCGCTCATAGGGCACGGAGAGCACCGGGCCGGCTACCGTCTGCGGGCCGCCCCACTTGGCGCTCACTTCTTCCACTGCATTATCGCGTATATTTTCCCGCTCCATAATCAGTGAATTTACCATGCTGGCTGGGATCAGCAATATCAGAACCAGAAAGCCTACCGTCAGCAGCTTGAGGGTGACGGAATTGCGGGCCCAGTTGTTGAGGCGGTCGAAGAAGGAGCGGTTGCTCATATTTGCGGTGTTGGTTTCCTTTCCCAAGATAGCACCTATTCTTCTTTTGCTTTCAGATTGAGAGATAAATATCCCTGCCTTTCAAAACCGCAGCTCTGCCCGCTTGCGCTCTTTGCCGGAACACGAAGCCTTAAACTGTACAATAGACTAAGGGCTTCTCGAAAAATAAAATGCACAACTAGTTTTTCATTCCAAGTCCGGTAGCGGCTTTGGAGCCGCGACCGGACTTGTCCGCCCCCGATCGCTCTTGGGGCATGATCGCCGCCTGAGTGTGTACCACATGGCAATTATCTTAGGCAAAGGCAGCACTAATGGCAACTCCGCACGTAAGCTATCGCAGGAGGTGGGGTTTAACGGCTCGCATAAACGCAAATAGGGGGTTTAGCCCTACTCGTTTTTTCATGCTGTGTTATGCCCATTTGATTCCATGCTTCACCACATGTACCCTACGGTCAAGTCAAAGCGCAATGGATTATGCCATTCCCATGTTTGATCCGTTCTGGGGTCTTTGATAAGAGAATTGAAAATGATCTTATCGATTTTTTGAAAATTGAATGCTCTCACATTAAAACCAATCAAGATATTATTTAATTTGTAAAAAATACCTAGGGTGCCGTTTATATCACAAAGTCCAAAAGTACCTTCTCTGTAGGGTGAAGGCTCAGAATAACTATCTCTGCCGACACTTCTAAAGAATAAAAGATTAGCGTTAAAAGCTCCATTAACAGACCACCGTTCATTAATTTCAAAAAACAACCCATAAGATATAGGAACTTTAATTTTTTTGTAATCATTTTGGTGCCTTAAAATTAAGAAATTATCTACACCAAAATGCAAATGATTAAAAGGCCTGTCAAATGTGGCTTTTTCAAATGTAAACCCAATACCTAACATTCCAGCTAAGCGACCTTTATTAAATAACTTTCTCTGAATGTGAAAACCCAAATGGTAAGTACCCCAAAATTCTGGCTGGGTTCTCAATAAAGTTTCTCTTTCTGGCCTTGCATAGTCGAACAGCCGTTTGTCATGCGCTTCTATTCCGACATTTGCACTTAATATCCAATTGCCAATGGACGCTGTTTGGCCAAATGCCGATTGGATAAAGAATAAGACGCCGAGCGATACCATTATCTTTTTCATAGCTTCACTATTTTTTCGTGATAAATCACTCCATCTGCATTTAATTGCAGAACGTAAAGTCCGGATGGCAAATCAGCCATATCTACTTTAAAGTTTTGGGAGTATTCTTCAAGCTCTCTTACCGCTTTTCCATCTGTAGAAATTAAACGGGCTGCTATTCTTGTACCGGGTGTATAGCCCGAACATGCTACTTCAATAAAATCATTAGCTGGGTTTGGGAATACATTCACTTTGAAATCAGGTGACTCAGACGTTATGCCAGAACTTCTAAATTCAAATCCTCCGCCTCCATCACAATTACTTTCTGATATGATCACATCAAGTGTTGATACGGTAGTTCCGCACCTGTTTGTCGCATGAAAGTTTATCTGGGCGAAACCTGGCGCCAATGCTCGCACGAACACATCGTTCTGGTTGATATGGCTACCTAAGATCTGTAGTTTACTAGACGGAGAAACTGACCAAAAATAATTCGTGACGCCCTGTTCCAATAAATCCTCTAGAAGCACAAAGTATTGTTCACTTGCACCTACGCAAATAAACATATCCCCATAAATACCATCAAAGCTAAGGTCTTCAGGAGGTCCGATCCAAAAGCTTTTTTCTACCTCAGCATCATTGCACCCTTCCGAAGATAAAGTGTAGGTAATGATGGCATTGCCTCTAACCCCGGGGTTTGTTTGAAGCGTAAAACTATTTCCCTTCCCACTGGTCGGTGAACTGAATAGGTAAGAAGGGCTTACCTCCCATTGTTCAAACTTGGCACATGGCATGTTGTTGACCAATGTAAATTCCCCATTAACCTCATCATGGCAAAGAACATCCATTCCATCAAATCCATTGATAAAAGGATGCTCCATGCAATCTATGGTATTCGGGTTTGTTGATGCTCCCTGCCAGTCCCTTAGTCTTGAATTTGCTGCTCCACCTCCAATCCAAGAGATGCTTAACTGCCCATATGTATTATTATCTACTAAACCATGATCTCCATCACATCCTGAATTCAGATCACCGCCCGACAGATCACCAATAATTAATTGATTTTCATCAAACAAAGGACTACCTGAAGAACCCGGTTCTACTAAACCTGCATCAAATTGTTGAATATTCCAAAAGTTTCCTTGTATACCAACGCCATCAGAATTTACCGCAATCTTCTTCACATCTCCAGATGGATGATGGATGCACGTCACTTCGTTTGTCGGAGGGTTAACTTCTCTGTTCCAACCCGAATATGATAACCCTTTAATTCCATCTTCAAGTAATTCTAGTAGCCCAAAATCAGTATCACCCCAACTTGATCTAAATTGGCTACCATTAAATACGATCCATTGCGATGGGTTCGGTTCTTGGCTTGGATTACATTGAGGACTTTGATAATTAAACCTAAAAGAATAACCTCCCAAATCGTTTAAGTTTTCAAATACATCTCTTAAACAATGATCAGCGGTCAAAACATATGGAGTAAGGTCACAACAATCATTATTAACTAATGATCCAGTACAAGCTCCATCTCCAGTAATTATCTTACATACAGAACTTATTTGACAATCCCAGCCAATGCCCTCGTCGCATGCTACATTGATGTTGCAAGGTAATGATGTCCCAAAAGCGGAATCGAAAGCATAAGTTGTTTCAAGACCTATGTAAATGTCATCTACTCTAATGTCATCTTCCTTGACCTCAATTTGCCCATGTGGCAAAAATAAAATTATTGACACTTGATTCCCAGGGATATAGTCACTAACGTAACTATTATTTCTAAAATTCTTCGACTTTATAGGACCTGCTAAAAAATTGTACTCATCATTAAAATAGAACAGAACAAAATCACTTGGAATGTCTTTTATACATAACTTAAATCTTAACGACTTGGCATTGTCATTAGCTAAATTCCATTTCCAAATTGTGTAGTTACCTGCGTGAATTAATTTCCCATCTGTGGTATTGTATTGAACCTCTTGCTTTATTCCTATTCTAGGTAATTGTCTATCAGTTCGAACATCTTCTTGCAATACTGCCTCCAAATCTACAACAGGTGTTTTGGAAACTGGAGTCTCTTCATCCGGATTATACCAAGGAATATAGTTCTCGATTTTGTCCTCCGGAGATAACACTCTGGTGATCACTTGACTAAAAGATTCTGGAGTGCTTGTCAATATAATCAATCCTACTAGTATAAAATGCTTAGAAAGTTGATTTGAAATTTTCATAAAAAAACCGTTTTTGAATAAAAAATTGGTTTCAATCTTGTCTATAATCGTACATCTCTTAGGTATACGCCTTAGCAAGAGTGAAACTTAGCACAGAGACTATTAGAGCAAAGACGGGCACCCTAAATTTAACGTTTGAATTGAAGAAATTGTAGTAAAATGACATGGTAAAGAGATTAAGAACGTTAAAAAATATGCCTAATCAGGCTGAAAGTGATTAATTCGTATTTTTAAACCTTTGTTAAGAGCGCTACCTTATACTACACCTTCAGCCACCCCGCTCACAGCATACCCAAATACTGTTTAGATTAGGGCAGCACCATTAGATATGGGAACACAAGGGATACCCAAGCAAGCCAGTATTTGACGTAGGTTGAACTTCGAATGCCAAGCCTGTGACAAGCATTCGTAAAAAATGATAGTGAAGTACTTATGCGACTATTTGAAAGCTGAACTGAGCGCCAGAATAACTACAGCAATTACTAGTTTAACAGTAAACTACTCTCTTGTTCTGTATTTTTACTTTTTTGTTTGAGCGATGCTCAAATTTACCCCCCCCCGCGACATTTCCAAATTTTTGGGCTTCTTTTTCAAAAAAACATTGTCTAAGGCAAAAACAATTAGCTACGCTCCGAAAAAAAACCACCACCTTAATAGCATATCCAGAGCTATGCAACGCTCTTAGCCCTATTGCGCAAGCGCTCCACACGCACCCTTACCGCAATTTGCTATACCTTAAATACCCGAAACAGCCCCGCTCAATACCGGTAAGGCTAACGTCAGGACAGCAACAAGACACAATAACAGATAGTCTCTCATTATTATTTAGCTTTTGAAACTGGACAGCAAGCTCATTGTCCCCCATTGAAAACGTTAATACCCCGCTAAAACCGTGCAGGTGGTTTTGAGAGCATGTTTGTTGGGAAAACCATAAAATACCTTAGTGTATGTTTGGAGCAAACGAGAGTTGATAATCAAAGAGTTGTGGTTATG
>CAZNHN010000321.1:0-6439 GCA_964572415.1 uncultured Phaeodactylibacter sp. | reverse complement strand
CAACTGCAGCAGTAATTTTAATCGCTTGTTGAGCTTGGGCAGCCCAGGTACTCGTATCGAGTTTGGTAATTGCGGCAATCAGTTGAACTACTTTCTAAATATCCCCGCTCAGGGGAATCCCATTACGCCCCTTACTCCCATCACCCCAAACGCCTGGCATCATCTGGCAATAGTTCGGAGCTCCGGGCAATTGGAGGTATTTCTTGATTGCACCTCGGTAGGGGTCATTCCAATTACCGGAAACCCAAATATTCAGGAATTCCGCATTGGAGCCTGGCCAGGTGGTGCGACTAACCCTGCTCAGGAATGGGAAGGCTTATTGGACGATGTCCGCCTGTGGAGTACGGCAGCCTCCCCAACCCAGCTCTGCGATCGTTTGAACTGCCCGCTTTCCGGCCAAGAGCCTGGATTGCTGGCTTACTGGGATTTCAACGAAGCCGTACCAGGGGGTAATAATACTGCTTTGACCCAAGTCACAGACAGCAGCCCTAATGGCAATGACGGCAGTATTTATATAGGTGGTAATGACCCTATTACGCTCACGGGCAATACCAGCAATTTTATCAACTCCACCGCCCCCATCGTCTATCCCGCTCTGCACGATTTGGGCTTAGAAATTCGGGACTACCCCTACCGGAGCAACCTGCTCACCAGTATCTGCAACGGCGATCCCGCTCACTTCTGCCTGGACGATAACGGCCAAACGCCCGGCCCGTACAGCAACGTCAGCGTGCAGTGGGAGTTTTTTGACATTGGAGGCTCAGGCTGGCAGCCGGTTACCTCGCCTTCCTTTATCGACTTCTGCTTCCCGGTAGCGCCGGGCGAGCTGACCTTGCCCTGCAGCAGCCCGGATGGCTTTGTCGACCGAAAATACCGCGCAGTGAGCACAGTGACTGGCCCTACCGGTGAGCAATGCGAATACCTCAGCGCGGAATATGACTTGCAAATCTGCTGCCCCATCAGCCCTGCTACCGTGAGCCTTTCTCCCTCCGGCCCCTACTGCGAGGGCGAAATGGAGACTTTTACCGCTACCCTCAATTCACCGGATCCCTTTGTGCAAACGCCAGGACCGAATGTCACCATCGACTGGTACTACGTTGACCCCCTCGCCGGTACACGCACGCTCATTGGTAGTGGGAGCCCTAGCGTTACGCATACGGTTACCTTCCCGCAGGTGCCGGGCGTGACGGATTTCTGCTTTGAGGTGGAAGTGACCAACTGCAACGACAAAATGGATACCTTCTCTGGTTGTGTTTCCGTTGATCCAGAGCCGGTCTGCGGCACGATAGCGGGCTGTCCTCTGGGAGCGCCCACCAATCTAACTCTCATTGACCCCAACCCCGCCCATCTCATCTACGAAATCTGCCCGGATAACGATGCTATATTATGTCAGGATGACCCTTTTGAAGATTGCATCCCGCAGTGGCAGTACACCTTTACAGATCCGAACATAGCCGCCCCTTCTGACTGGGTCAACATGGGGCTAAGCAACACCACCCAAAACACCAATATCCTGCCCAGCCACCTCTGGCCGGCGGGGCAAACCTCCATTTACTACCGCATTCAATGCAATCCGCTTTCGAATCCTTCCGGATGCGAGCCCTGCTTCAGCAATATCGTGGAAGTCACGCTAATACAAGCCCCAGCACCGCCTACCATCACCGGCCCTATGCAGGTTTGCGTGGAGGACTTACCTGTTACCCTTTCGGTCAACAGCCCGGTGGCAGGACTGACCTACACCTGGCTGTACGAAGGCCTGGTCATTGGCAACGGCACCTCTATCTCCGCTACCAATGGCGGCTGCTACTGGCTGGAAGCCAGCAATGGTTGCCAAACGGTAGAAGGCCCGCCTTTCTGCCTGGAAGTCTGCGAGACCATCGCCCGCCTAAGCTGCCCGCTCCCACCGAATGCTTGTGCCACACCGGGAGAACCAATTAGCCTTACCGCCTGCGATTCGGAGAATACCTGCTCGGGCATGGCTGGGCTGCTCTTTGAGTGGTTTGTGGATGGTGTATCGCAGGGTGCTGCCAGCAGCCTGTGTGACCTTACGCATACGCCCGCAACCACCGGCACCACCTACAAAGTCGTAGTGACAGACCCTGCTACCGGCTGTATGGATATGGTGGAGCATACGGTGATTCCTTGTGATGCTAATTAAACAACCCCACAAAAGACAGTTATGAAAAATCATATCATTCTCTTATTATTCTTTTCTTTGGTAGGCCGTTATGGTCTTGCGCAGTGCGACCCCAACTGCGGCCCTACTGATCAATTGACTTTCAGTACCGGTTGGGATCCGGCAACCAACAGCACGATCAGTATCGGACAAACGGACCCTTACTGGCGGTTGATGAATGTGCCGCCTATTTCGGGGGCTATACCTCCCGGTGCGGCCAACCCTACTCCTCCGGATGCTTATGCCATTACCCCTTTTCAAACCGGTTGGAACGTGCTGCCTGATTCGCGCGTACTTTCCATGACCGATCAAAGCAATTTTGGGCCGGACAACCTCAACGAAAATCAGCCCTGGCGCTTCCGGCGGTATTTCTGTATATGCCAGGATGCCGAAGTTGTATTAGACGGCCGTATCAAAGCCGATGATACGGGCAAGCTGACCCTATACAACAACAACGGGACAGCCACCGCTTTTTCTGCCACCCTTGCACCGGCACCCAACGTCAACAATTTTAATACGGGTGTACCTTTCAGCCAGGCCCTCTTCTTGCCAGCCGGCACTTACTACTTTGAGTTTGAGCTATTGAATACTGATGGCGTAGCCACTGGTTTTGCCGTCGAGGGCAATATGGTAAGTGCCACGGGGCCTGTCATTAACGACGAGCAAAGCTTCTGCTGTTCGGCCTCCGTCATTACAGGGCAGAAAATCCTGGATCAAAACAGCAATGGCGTTTATGATCCTGGGACAGACCTGACTGGTACGGGCTTTGTGTATGACCTGATCGACAATTCGACGGGAACCATCGTCGCTACCGAACAGAGTGACAATTTTGGGGAATTTGAATTCAATAACCTGCCTCCGGGTTCCTATACCGTACGGGAGCGCCCTCAGTGGGGTTGGTTACCTTTTACAACCGCTTTTCAAATCACCCTGGGGACCAACGACGCCCAGCACGTCACTTTCCTCAATCTGCCCTATACCCCTAACGTTTGGCTGGACTGTACCTACGGTGGTGTACAGCCTCAACCCCAAAATACAGATGATGAGCGGGGGCTGGCAATTACTACGGATGGTGGTTTTTTCAGTAGCAATATCACCCGGACCTTTACGGCTACGGATTTAATTTCCGGACCTAACCCAAATGATAAGCTGGTGTCTAAGTCCTGGGACAACGCTACGGGAGCTTTGCAGCCCGGTGCTAAAATCAACTTCTTTACCGATGTAGACGCTGGCCAGCACTTTGTAGATAATATGCAGGAGCTCAACCGCTCTTCTTTCTGTGACACCCAGTCCAGATATGCCGCTGTAGGCACGGTACGCAATGCATCCAATACAGATGTGTTTTACGCCGAGTTTGCCAATGACGGGACCATTCTCAACTATGCAGACGTAACGAGTACCCCCGGCTTCGAACGTGAATCGGTGAGCGAATTTATTGAGCTAAGCAGTGGCGAACTCATGTGGGTGGGCACTAAAATCACCGCCCCACCCTCCACCCGCCGGGTGATGGTCTCCAGGTTCGACGCCTGCGGGCCCACTACTTTTGCACACCGGGAGTACGAGATTCAGACGGCAGCTGGAGTACAAAATGCCGATGGGCGTTCTATTCTGGAACTGACCACCCCGCTGAACGGGCAGCCTAATGCCAGGTACGTCGTAACCGGGCAAATTGGGAATGAGGTATTACTCCTGTTCTTAAATGCCAGCCTCAATCAAGTGGGTACCTCTCTGACTTACGACATAGATAGTGATGCTTCGACCCCAGATGCTGGCGTTCGGATTAGAAGAAATGGAGATTACTTGTATATCGTGGGTAATCAAAATGATGGATCTCTTCCTTCTACTGCCAATAAAGTATTTCTGCTGAAACTCGGCTTTTTGGGCCAGCAGGGCATCCCACAGGCTACTACAACAATATATGACCTTCCAGGGCTTGGCGAACGAGTCGTTGATATGGAGCTGAACGGATTCGACGAATTAATAATAACCGGGATCTGTGATTTTGATGACCCTACTGGCTCTCCTGGCGGATTTGAGTCCCAGCAAACTTTCCTCATGGGACTGGACGAGTTTGGCAACCAGCTGTGGGGCAAAAAGGTAGCTTTTAGCGAAGGTTCCGAGCCGGCTGACCTCAAACTATCTCAGCTGTTTGACGAGATCAATGTCACGGGCTCTTGCTGGGTTAATGAGTTTTCAAACTTAGGGACATTTTTACGCCGTTTTGACGAAATGACCATACGGGCAAGCCGCTTTGGTGAACTAACCTATAACACGGAATGTACAGAGCCACTTCTGGCTACTGTAACGACACCCCCACCCTTTCCTCAGGATCTTATTGCTACGCCCACTACACCCGGCTACGTTTTCACAGCGGGAACGGAAGCAGATGCCGACTACTTTGTAGAACGGGAAAATTGTGCATTGGGGAGTGGAAGCGATGTGATTTGCGACAGCCTGATGCTGGTGGCGCAGCAAATACCGGATACCACGGGCGACTGTTGTTTTAGCATAGATTATCAGAATAACTCTCCGGCACCGGTGTATAGCCTCTGCGTGCGGATTGGAAGCGGTAGTGGTATCTTCACCAACGTCAGTGCGGATCCCGGACTCAGCCATACCCTGGCTTCAAGCGGACAGGAAATCATTATCCAAAGCAGCACCTCCGCTGCTCTCCCTGCCGGACCGATCAACGACGCCGTATCATTCTGCCTGTCAGGGTCCACATCAACAACGCTCAATTATCTTTGGAAAGATGCTGCGGGGAATGTCGTTTGTGAGCAGGCAGAGGTAGTCGAATGCTCCAACTGCACCGCAGACTTCACCTGGACCTCCGACTGCTGCGAGCTGCAGCTCATGGGCAGCGCCACCGGAACAGGGCCGTATACTTACGAGTGGGACTTTCTGTGCGATGGCTCTGTAGAGGCCACGGGCCAAAGCGCCACGCTTCCCAACCTGCCCGTTGGGCCCAATATACTTTGCCTGAAAATCACGGACGCCACCGGCTGTATGGCAACGGTGCAGCAAACGATAACTGTGGTCGGCGATAACACTCCGCCGGTCATTAACTGTCCGGGCGATATCACTTTACCGACCGATCCCGGTGAGTGTTTTGCCACTTACAGCATTCCCATGCTTACAGCAACAGATGACTGCGATGACGATTTATTTGTCAGTTGCTCTTTGTCTGGAGCGACCACCGCGCCCATTGGCCCCGAAAACGAATTGCCAAAAGGTATCACAACGGTTACCTGCGCAACGGAAGATGACAAAGGCAACTTCGCCAGTTGTACTTATAATATTACCGTAGTCGACCAGGAGCCACCGGCGATCACCTGCCCCAGCCCCATCACCACCAGTGTTGCAGCCTGTGCGGGAGGTATCGCAGTGCAGTTCCCTGACCCGATGGTATCCGACAATTGCCCGATGGTGAGCTGGACCTACAGCCATCAGAGCGGAGACTTCTTCCCCTGCGGTACCACTACAGTCACGGGTACAGCCACCGATATGGCAGGCAACCAGAGTACTTGCAGCTTCCCAATTACAGTAGATTGCGTGTGTGCAGAAGTGGGCGGCGAAACCATCAACTGTACAGATGTGGACGACCAGTTTGCCTTCTCCGTGAGCGTGAACGACCTGACAGGCAGCGGCACGAATGGCTGTACAGTCAGCGTGAGCAGCCCGCAGAGTGGCATTACCATCAGCGGGGTGACAACGACTGGCTCCGGGCCAGGCTATACGGTCTCCGGATTGATCGATGTGGCAGCGCCACCTATGCCAAACAACATTACCATCGTAGTTAGCGTGAGCTGCGTATGCCCAGACGGCACCGTACACGATTGCGATTTCCCCGTCACATTGCAGACCCCTTGCTGCAAGGATATTTCCGTCGATCCACAGGAGGTGTGTGAGAATGGGCCAGCTGTCCAAATCCCACTGGCAGGCTGTGGCAACCTATACGATGTGCAGCAGGTACGCTGGTACGTAGCCGATGCACCCTGCCCACCGGCAAGCTGGGGTCCGCCTCTGCAGGTGACCAACGGCTGTGCGCCACTGACCCTTTCCCCACAGTTCCACACCGGAGACATTTGTGTGTACGCCGAGGTAGACATGGGGCCAGATGCCGGGCCTTGTACGATGTTGACGTCCAATATCGCGACCATCAACCTCTGCCCACCAATTAGTTGTGATTTGTCAGGTGGCCAGGCGTACTGCTATACCGGAAGCCCGATTACACCTTCGATGCTAACGCTGATGCCCCCCATG
>CAZNHN010000320.1:0-6459 GCA_964572415.1 uncultured Phaeodactylibacter sp. | reverse complement strand
GTATAGCAGCGCACAGATGCGCCACGCACAATTACCCTAACTAACTTTCGGCCCGTTTTATTCGATATATTATCTTAAAGTTTATTTAAAACCGTTGGATCAACAAAAAAGGCGACCCTCCCGGATCGCCTTTTTTATTGCCACTACAACTTCAGCTGCGGTATCGCAAAATATTTGTGGAGGAAGGCATCGAACTCCTTCAGCAGGCTTTTGAAGTACTGCCGGAAGTGGCGCACCTCACTAAAGGCTTGTTCAAGATATTGACTGGAAGCTTCCACAGCTTCACGCAGTTGTTTTTGGAGGCGCTGCAGATTGAGGCGCTGCAGTAAGAACTGATTTTGAAAGTGTTCCACTTTTGCGCGGTCTTCGGTGGTTTCTGCTTTGATGAGCACCTCTTCGAGGCTCCACTCACAATTGCGGATTTCCTGCTCATAAAACTGAATTTCCTTAAACCAGCTTTTTAAAGCAAATGCATTTTGACTCTTGGAATAGGTAACCATAGTCCGAACTTTTTTATGCAGCTCAGCGCTGCGGTTTTGATGATGAATAGGTGCGGGGCACCAAAAGCATTCAAAAAATCAAATCGACGCGGGGTCGTAAAAAAGCAAAGACTGATTTGTAAGGTAGAAAGGCAGCCGGACTGCATCAGAGACCGTTTCCGCTAAGGCATTGGAAGAAACCGCCAGGACCGGGGCTGGAAACACCATGTCCTTGGGCAAACCGGCATTGCAAGAACCGCCATCCGGTAAGACCGGCTCCCAGTGCAGGGTTTCCGGTGAAGCGTCCAGCTCACAGGAACTGTTGAAAAACTTAAGCACACAACATCCTCCGGCATGAGCGGGAGCGAGCACTCCGCTTACCGGGCTGCTGGCAACGGCGGCCAGCGACAATAGGGAAATGATGTTGCGTAAGGTCTTCAACAGGTGAATTTTATATCTTGCCGTCTGCACTTTTGCAGGCTTTTCAAGATGATGTTTTGTGAATCCATAATAAAAACTACTTTAAGTCTGCACTAGTTGCCTTTACCAAAAACATTAAGACATGCCTTAACGCTTCCTTAACATCCCGGCCGCTGTAACTGAGGCGGTTACCCCAAATAATTAATCCCAAAATAACACATGAGTGTAGCGATTGCAGAAAAATAAGCCTACCTTTGCGCCTTCTTTGCCAGAACACTACAAATTGGCAGTACATTAACTTGAATAACATGGATATTAGAAATATCGCCATTATTGCACACGTTGACCACGGCAAGACCACCCTGGTTGACAAAATGATCCTCGCGGGGCAGCTGTTTGCTGACCACGAGACGCCGGGCGAACTCATACTTGACAGTAATGACCTGGAGCGGGAGCGCGGCATCACCATTTTGTCCAAAAACGTGTCCATTACCTACAAAGGCACCAAGATCAACATCATTGACACCCCTGGCCACAGCGACTTCGGTGGTGAAGTGGAACGGGTGCTGAATATGGCCGATGGTGTACTGCTGCTGGTGGATGCCTTCGAAGGCCCTATGCCGCAAACCCGCTTTGTCACTCAAAAAGCGATTGAGCTTGGACTGAAGCCGATTGTGGTAGTCAACAAGGTCGATAAGGAAAACTGTACGCCCGACGAAGCACAAGAGGCGGTTTTCGACCTGATGTTCAACCTGGATGCGACAGAAGATCAGTTGGACTTCCCTACCATTTACGGCTCTGCTAAATTTGGCTGGATGAGCCATGACTGGCGGGAAAAGACCGATAATATCACGCCGCTGCTGGATTCTATTCTGGAGCATATCCCACCGCCTTCGGTATCAGAGGGGACTCCACAGCTGCTCATCACTTCCCTGGACTACAGCAAATACATTGGCCGGATCGCCGTAGGCCGATTGCAGCGGGGCTCTATAAAGTCCGGACAGCCGGTTTCTGTGGTAAAAAAGGACGGCAGTGTTCAAAAAAGCCGCATCAAAAACCTATACGTATTTGATGGTTTCGAACGCGTGGAAGTAGAGCAGGTGGAAGCAGGGGAAATTTGTGCGGTATACGGCATCGAAGGTTTTGAAATTGGTGACACCATCGCCGACTTCGAGAACCCGGAGGCCCTGCCTACCATTGCCATCGACGAACCCACGATGAGCATGGTCTTTACCATCAATGATTCTCCATTCTTCGGCAAGGAAGGTAAGTATGTGACTTCCCGCCACATCAAGGACCGCCTTACTTCCGAGCTGGAACGCAACCTGGCGATGCGGGTGGAAGAAACGGGCTCGGCGGATACGTTCCGCGTGTACGGCCGTGGCGTACTTCACCTGGCGGTACTAATCGAGACTATGCGCCGCGAGGGTTACGAACTGCAAATCGGGCAGCCACAGGTTATTACCAAGCGTATTGATGGCGTGGCACACGAGCCGGTTGAGGAACTGACTATCGATATTCCTGACGAACTGTCGGGTACGGCTATCAACATGGTTACCCAGCGCAAAGGCATCATGCTGTCTATGGAACCTAAGGGCGACCGGGTGCAACTGCGCTTCGAGATCCCCTCCCGGGGTATTATTGGCCTGCGTAGCCAAATGCTGACCGCGACTGCCGGCGAGGCGATCATGACCCACCGTTTTCTGGAATTCCAGCCGCATAAAGGTGATATTCCGGGCCGTATCAATGGCTCGCTGATTTCTATGGAAACAGGCACAGCCATCCCCTACAGCATCAATAACCTGCAGGACCGTGGCAAATTCTTCATCAGCGCCGGTGATGAGATTTACGAAGGCCAGGTGGTGGGCGAAAATAGCCGCCCGGGCGACCTCGTAGTCAACCTCATCAAGACCAAAAAGCTGACCAACATGCGGTCATCAGGTGCTGATGATAAGATGAAGCTCATCCCACCAAAGGTCTTTACCCTTGAAGAAGCCCTGGAATACATTCAGGAAGACGAATACGTAGAGGTCACGCCGGAATCTATCCGCCTGCGCAAAACGCTGCTCAAGGAGCATGAGCGGAAGCGCGCGAAGAACAAGGCGCTGGCGTAGCCAGAATAGGACAATGTGTTGAAAAGCGGAAACCGGAAGTTTTACTTCTGGTTTCCGCTTTCTTATTTTAGACTTTGCCTATTCCACCACTAAATGGCGCTGAACCCGCTCATAGAATTTAGGGGCATCATCCCCGTAAAGCCACTGCACCACATTGTGCGACCAAATATCATCTTTCTGCTTTCGGGTGATGATCTCTTCTTCCACCGCCAGGTCCAGCAGTTTTCCGGGATAGGAGGACTGATGTTCGTTTTTCATTTCTCCGAGCGGATAGGGGTCATCAAGGCCGAGAATAATCTGATCGGTGCCGCCCTGCCTTCTTACCATGAGTTCCAGGGAGTGGACATCGTGGACCAGCGTATCGAAATAGATGTTAGGATGCCCCAAAGCCTTGCGGGGACGTGATTTTCCTTCAAACAAGTCCGGGCGCCCATCGAAGCCCTGCACCCGTCGGCCCAGATTCACGTGGTTGAGCTGACCGCCGTGGGCGAAACACACCCGGATATCAGGGTACTTATCGTAAAGACCATTGAGGGTATAAAAGTGGTAGGCATCAGCGCATTGAGCCAGCATCCAGATCAGGTGAAAACGCCAGGCGGTATTCTCCAGCAGAATGAACTTCTCCCCATCGTAGGGGTGGATTTCCAGCGCCAGCTTGTAATGATTGGCCAGCTCAAGAATGGGCTCCGTTTCTTCATTGAAGATCACATTCCAGTGTCCGGTGGAGTCCATGTAGTGCGTGGGCAGGCATAAGACCTGCAGGCCCAGTTCCTCCACACAGCGTTCGATTTCCCACAGTGCGCCCTGCGTAAAACCGGCATGCACCACAAAACCGCAGGTAAACTTCTTGGGATAGTCCCGCTGAATCCGGGCATTAAAGTCGTTCTGAAAGCGCAGCGCCCGCTTCATATGCTCCCATTTCAGCCCATTGCCATAGAGCTGGGAAAGGCTTAGGATAACCGCATGGTCAATATGGCTTTGCTCCATCCACTCCAGCTTCTCATTCAGGAAAAAGCTGGGATCGGTAACCGGTCGCTTCCAGTTTTTCTGGCGCATAAATTTGCGGTCCTCATCAATCCAGAAGATTTCCTTTTCCCGCATGAAAGCCGGTATTTCATCAGGGTATGGCAAAAGGTGCCCGTGGCCATTTATCCGCATATCATTCGTCCTTTGGTGCGCTGTCTAAAGGTACGAATTTTGTCCGTTTTCCCGCATACCATTTTCAACACACCTACCGCTCATACCCTGCACGGTACTCAATGTAGGCCCGCAAGTCTTCCATTTGCTGATGGGAAAGCTTTTCCAGCGTATAGTTGGGCATGTAAGGCTTACTCCCGGGGACCGGTGAAGTCCCGTAGCGCCCTACCTGATACACGGAGTATTCGGTATACCGGGGGAAATGCTTCGCCAGGTGCTGAAAGGTCAGCTTGGAATCATCCAGCCTGAAAAAGGAATAGCGCTCGTTTTCGTGACAGTGCAGACAGCTCAACTCGTAGACCAAGCGGCCATTTTCCACGTCGGTGGTGTCCACCTCGTACCCGGCCTTGCGGTCTTCCGGAGGAGCTACAAAGGTAGCCGGTGAGCCGGACAGATACCTGGACTTGATTAATTGAATAGCCGCTGCTGCATCGCCTTTACCCTTTAGCGCCTGATTGACCTGAGCTTTTTCCTCATCAGAAAGGATAAGATCATCCATTTTCAGCCCAATCGTCCACAAATAAGCCAGGACGGATTCCATCTCCCATGGTTCCAGGGCACGCCCCTGTGAGCACTCGGTAGCGCAGAGCTGAATCGCCTCCCGAAGGTCATCGCGGGCGGGCTCCACCAGGCTGCCGTACTTTTGCTCATAGTCACCGTTGTAAAAGCTTGTCCGGTTGACTGCACCATAGAGGGCGGTGCCCTGCAAAAAAGGTAAGCCATTGTCCCGGGCATACTCCAGGCGCGCCTGCGGATCGGATACGCTCAGGTCGGGATCTTCTTTTTCAATATTATGGCAGGCGGTGCAAACGTAATGCTTGCTCTGTTTGCCGTTTTTACTTCCACCCGGGCCGGTTGCAAAGCCCGTCAGCATAATACCCCGCCCGGCTTCAACCGATACGCCCTCCAACGTAGTATCCGGATAATGGGAAACCGGATCATCGCCAAGGCGGAGGAGTACATTCGCTACGGCATCCCCGGGCGCCAAAGGATCGGGCGCATGCCGGACAGACCAGAAAAAAGCAGTAGCAATCAGCGTGGAGAATAACAGTTTATACATGCTGGTTTGGCGCTTTACAGGTTAAATAAACGAGAGATAGTAAAACCAAAACGGAATTCCCCGTCCAGCCAGTTGGAGGTAGTGTAGGGGATAAAGTCCGTTTCCATGATACCAGTGGCATTTGTAAAGTTCAGCTGGAACAAGTGCCCGCCCGAGTCAATCTCCAGCCCCAGCCCCAGTGCCGGGTAGAAACCATTCTCAGTGGTGCGGTAGTCTGAAAACGGCAGGGTCACATCGGCAATCACCCCAAAGACCCGGCTAATCTGCAGGCGCGTGCCCACTCCCAAAGAGAACAACCCATTCTCATCCTCAAAAGGGACGACGTTCCGGTGAGTATATCCCGGTGTAAGCTGCAGGGCAATACGGTCAGACAACCGGGAGGCAATCATCAACTGCCCGTGGTAGGCCATACGGTGGGCAAAGGTGGAAAAATTCCGGATGATGTCCGGATTATCAGGAATGCGCTCCGCCGTAGACAACGCCGCCACCCCCCAAAAAGTAAGGCTCACGGGAGACCCCCCATTTGCCCCCTGCTGCAACAGGGCATACTTGACCGTGCCATTGAGCACCTGCCGAAGCCCGGCCTGCCCGTTGGGCAAAGACCCCGCCCCTTTGGTCCGGAAAAAGCCCACCGTTAGCTTATCCGTCGCACCGTAGGCAGCGCCGATCATAACATCAGCAGCCTGCTCCAGCCCATAAAAGGTGGCCCAGCCCCCATTATCGCCCAGCAAATCACCGAAGCGGTGCCCGATGCGCACGTCTAGCCGCCGTTTAGCCAGCGTCTCCACAGATTGAATATTTACCAGACGGCTATCCTTAAAGGTCTGGGTAACCACATCCTGGGCAGCGGCAGGAACTGTCCAGACCATCAGCAGTATTAAAATTGAAAGATTTTTCATTGGGTATTCAGTTTGCAGTGTTTCTTAAAATCATTCCGGGTGGCCGCTATCCAGCCAGCATTCAATGAGGTCTAGTTGCTCCGGGGTGAGGTCTTTTGGACGGCCCTCTGGTGCATAGTCCGGTGGCATACCTTGATTCGGATCATCCCGGAGTTGCAGAACACGGGTGCGGAAAAGACCGCTCTCTATATTGGGCAACAAACCCTGATAAGAATCATATACGCCCGGGGCGCTACCGTCCAGATGGCAACCGGAGTAAGCACAGGACTCCTCGATGATCTGCCGTATCT
>CAZNHN010000319.1:5950-6513 GCA_964572415.1 uncultured Phaeodactylibacter sp. | reverse complement strand
GAGCGGGGCGCCCCAACAACCTTCCCCAATGTATACGGTTCCACGCTTATCATCTCTGATGAAGCCCTGATCGCTGCCGACCCCGCGGAATGGCCGGATAGGGTAGGTGGTCTTGACTACGTGTGCATCAGACTCCAGGACCAAATCTACTTCGTAAGTATAAAATAATCTGGCCCAGTTATTATAAAGCTCATCTTTTTCGGGCTTTCGTTGCGTATGGGGCCGCATACCGTGATGGTACTGCGCCATTTTCCACCTTATATGCTGATTGGCATCCAAATCCCCTTCCAGCCAGATGGCCTGACTGCCGGCGGGTGCAATCATGGAGTTAAGGGTGTACAAACGGAAAAGGTCGCCTCCGAAGGTAAGCGCATAATACACATCAATGCTGGGAACGTCGAACAGCTCTGTAATGGAGGCGTTTTCCCGCTCATGGTTACCCCGGGAGGTAACAATTGGGAATAGCCGCCCATCACTACCGATGGTTTCCTGCCAGTCGTCGAGCCAGCCCTGCCAGCGGGCGCGCACCGCCGCAGCAAGATCCGCAGCCATCACCTGCTGCT
>CAZNHN010000319.1:423-5940 GCA_964572415.1 uncultured Phaeodactylibacter sp. | reverse complement strand
CCCCGCCGGTCATGTCCCCATTAAAAATAACGAAGTGGGGGCGCAGTCTGCTGACCAGGCGGTTGGCGGTCACCCTCGCCTGCCGGTTATTCCGGGAGTCGCCCCCGGCAATAATGGACAAGGGCTGATTCGGGTTGTTGGGCGTAGTCTTAAAAGACATGCGCCTGCTCATCCCTTCACTATCCTGAATGACAAAATAGTACACCGTATTTGGCTTTAGCCCGGTCAGGCGTACAAATTGGTTTTGCATACCCTTTGCCCTGATAAAGCGGTCCGGGGCTTTGCGGTAACGATAGGCATTGGCCTGCCCGCCATAGTCGATTTCGTCAAAATGCAGAACCGGATTAGTACCGGAGACCTGATCCCAGCCAATAACCATCGTGGTGGCCGGGTCTTCCCGCCACATACAACGGTAGCGGGCAGTCAGCCCCATCAGCTCAGTAGCCGCGGATAATCCGAAAGTCAATAGCAATAAGTAAGGCAGATGATGGGTTACACGCATCTATGGTTGATTTTTTCAGTCGCTCTGGAACAGTATATTTCGCGCCAAAGGTATAGGCATTGGGCTAATCCCGGAAATAAATCCGGCCAGCACCGTTATTGTTTATACTGCTTTAACGGTTTTCAGTTGCAAAAAATGATAGGATACGATGAAAAAAGCCAGCAAAGCCAGTAAAAGTTAATATTGCTGGCCTTTAGCTATCGCTTTCTTTCGTTCTGCAGGCAAATCATAGAGCATTCGCTAGCCAGGCTGGTGGTAAAGGCTTAAATTCGGGATATTAACTTAAAAGACAGCTATGAAACAGCAACTTACCTTACTTCTGACTTGCCTGGTGCTACTGGTACAAGCCCAGCAGCGTTACTCCACGCTTACTTATTTTGAGACGGATTCTTTTTCGCTGGAGCTTGACCTGTTCCTGCCGGAAACCCCCTCGCCCGCGCTAAAACCTTTACTGATTTATGTGCACGGCGGTGGCTTTTCAGGGGGAGACCGGGCCGGCGGGCACAAGCTGTGTACCTACCTATCGGAAAAGGGGGTGGCTGCGGCAACGATCACCTACACGCTTTACATGAAAGACAAAAGCTTTAGCTGCGATGGCATCCTTTCGGAAAAGATTCAGGCGATACGCCTGGCGGCTAATCAGCTTTGGCAGGCCACTGCTTTTTTGACCGGGCAGGCAGACAAATATGGTATCGATCCGTCCAAAATTTTTATTGCCGGGAGCAGTGCCGGGGCTGAGACCGTACTTCATGCCGCCTTTTGGGACCGGTCGGTCATGCAGCTTTATGGTGACCCTTTGCCCGGGCGTTTTCAATATGCTGGTTTGATTGGCGGTGCCGGTGCGATCATGGATATGAGTGGGATAACGCCAAAGACGGCAATTCCGGCTATGCTTTTTCATGGCACTGTCGATCCGCTTGTGCCTTACGGTACCGCTGCCCATCATTACTGTAAAACAGATGCCACCGGATGGCTTATGCTCTTTGGCTCTCATTCCATCTATGAGCGCTACAGCGATATTGGTGCTGATGTTGAATTGCACTCTTTCTGCGGGGGCAGGCATGGTTTTGCGGGAGCTTATTTTTATCGGGAGCAGGAACGGGTAGTTGATTTTATCAACCGGGTGCTGAGCGGGGCGCATTTTCAAAACCACCTGATTTTTCAAAAAGGTGATAAGAATGCTCCCGAAGGTCAGGTCTTCTGCCGCGATTAGGGATCGTAAGCCGGGAAAAAACACGATCCGGTCAAAAACAGGCTTCGATTTTATTCTTATTGGCAAAGGGCTTACCTTTGCGGCAGAATGCCAAACCAGCATCCGCTGATTTTCAAAACCGTATAGCGACATCATGAAAGATACAACCGTTTTTAACCTCATAGAAAAAGAGCTGCGCCGTCAGCAGCACGGTATTGAGCTGATCGCCTCTGAAAACTTTACGAGCCCGCAGGTGATGGAAGCTGCCGGGAGCGTACTGACTAATAAATATGCGGAAGGCTATCCCGGCAAGCGCTACTATGGTGGTTGCGAAGTGGTGGATGAGATCGAGCAGCTGGCTATTGACCGGCTCAAGGAGCTCTTTGGAGCTGCTTACGCCAACGTGCAGCCCCACTCCGGTGCTCAGGCCAATGCAGCCGTTTTTCTGGCTATTCTGCAACCCGGTGATGCGATTTTGGGCTTTGACCTGGCGCACGGTGGCCATTTGTCTCACGGCTCTCCGGTTAACTTTTCCGGTAAGGTATACCGACCGCATTTCTACGGTGTGGAAGAGGATACCGGGCTCATTGATATGGACAAGGTAGAGGCTAAAGCGCTGGAAGTAAAGCCTAAGCTGATCATCTGTGGTGCTTCGGCCTATAGCCGTGACTGGGATTATGCCCGTTTCCGGGCCATTGCGGATAAGGTAGGCGCCTTGCTGCTGGCTGATATTGCCCATCCGGCCGGACTGATTGCGACTGGTTTGCTCAATAACCCCATGCCCCACTGCCACATCGTAACTTCCACCACCCACAAAACCCTGCGTGGGCCACGCGGTGGCATCATCATGATGGGCGAAAACTTCGACAACCCCTGGGGCCGTACAACGAAAAAGGGCAATCCGATCAAAATGTCGGCTATCCTTAACAGCGGAGTCTTCCCTGGTATGCAGGGTGGTCCGCTCGAGCACATCATTGCTGCCAAAGCAGTGGCTTTCGGCGAAGCGCTGCAGCCTGGCTTCAAAACATACACGGAGCAGGTCGTTAAGAATGCGCAGGCTATGGCACGAGTCTTCGTTGAGAAAGGTTACAAGCTGATTTCCGGTGGAACCGATAACCACCTGATGCTGATTGACCTGCGCTCCAAAGGCGTCACCGGCAAGGTGGCAGAGCAGAAACTGGGAGCGGCAGACATCACCGTCAACAAGAATATGGTACCTTTTGATACACAATCGCCATTTGTTACTTCCGGCATACGGGTAGGTACAGCAGCAGTGACCACCCGCGGCCTTAAGGAAGCCGATTGTGAAAAGGTGGTGGGATGGATTGATGCGGTCATTACCAACCCGGAAAACGATGGCCTGATTGCGGAAATCCGGCAGGAAGTCAATACCTTTATGGCTCAATTCTCCTTATACGAGGCGGCAGACGCCACTGTAGGCTAGAACAAACACCGTTTTTTACCCACACTGGGATATCTAAGACTCTAAACCTGAAAGTGCCTGGCTGGCTTTGCCCACGCCGGGCGCTTTCCGTTAGAAGGCTTTAGCAAGTGACCATTATCAACGGCCTGATTGCTAATTTTCATTGCGCACGAAGCCCGGTAAAGCCTATTATGAAATTGTGGCATCCTGCTGTACCTTTAGGAACCAAGTATCTAACCAAAACCAACGACATGCTAGCATTCAAGCGCGCCCTTGTGGCATTAGATCTGTCAGAAATGGACCTGCAACTGCTGCAGTTCCTGGCGCAACACTACCAGGCACTGGGTATCCAAAAACTGTATGCACTGCACATTATGCCTGATTTCACGGAGCCGTCCCACCCTGACCTGGATTTTCAGAAGCGGTTTGCTCCGGAGTCTCCGGTGGATGAGCGGGTAGAATTGGCGATTAAGTCCCGTGTGGAAGAGGTCTTCGGCGAAGCGACCGGGCTGGACATCGATATTGAAGTCCGGGAGGGTAAACCCTATGAGAAATTACTGCACTGGACAAAAATCAAAGAATCAGACCTGCTGATCATGGGCAAAAAGCGCTTGAGTGAAGGCAGCGGCATTACCGCTAAGCGTGTAGCGCGCAATGTCCATGCGGCTGTATTGCTGATACCCGATGATGCTGGTGCTGAAATTGCTAATCTCGTCGTACCCAACGATTTTTCCGAGAATGCAGCCCGTGCTTTGCAAGCTGCCCTGTCTCTCAGCCGGGCAATGAAAGGGCAGCCCGTACATAGCCTGCATATTATTGACTTACCGCCCGGGCAGTATTACAACCGCTCTGCGCCAGACCGTGGCTACCTGGGAATGCTAAAAGAATCGGCCCATCTGGCGGCCAGGAAATTTCGGGACGCTCAGGGGATTGCCGATGACGATATCGTGGATGTATTTCAGGAAAACAGCCGGAACAACCTGGCTGCTCACATCATCCGTTATGCTGCTGACCAACAGGATTCACTGCTGGTTATGGGGGCAAAAGGGCATACCCCCTTCGAGACGTTCCTTTTCGGTTCCGTGACGGAGCGGCTTGCGCAGAGTATTGAGGGTCAACCATTGCTAATTGTCCGTTAGGCGCTAACTTCACTAAAAAGCTTTGACTGATGGCAGAACGTTACATCTTTTCCCTTCTATTACTGACTTGGTGCATGCCCCTCCTGGCTCAGCCCACCGCTTACTTCCCAAAGAGTGCCCCCGAAGCGCAAAGCGTGGTTTCGGATTCCATTCTGTCCTTCATTGACCGGGTGGAAGCGGAGTTCGATGCGGTGCACAGCTTCATGATTGTCCGGCATGGCTATTCGGTAGCCGAAGGCTGGTGGGCACCCTACGAACGTGAAGCGCCTCATATTATGCATTCGCTCAGCAAAAGCTTCACTTCTACCGCTATCGGTTTTGCTGTTCAGGAAGAAGTACTGACGCTGGACGATTTAGTGGTCTCCTTCTTTCCGGACAAAACTATAGGTGAGCCAGACCAGTACTGGAATCAACTGCGCATCCGCGATTTGCTGACGATGAATACCGGCCATGCAGAAGAACGCTGGCCAGATGCCACTACAGAGGATTGGGTACAGTTCTTTCTGAGCTCTGAGCTGGACTTTATGCCTGGCACTCATTTTCGGTACAACAGTATGGCGACCTACATGCTTTCTGCCATCTTACAGCGCGCCACGGGTGAAAAGCTGGTGGATTACCTGGAGCCCCGCTTGTTCAAGCCACTCGGCATTCCCAAGCCAGACTGGAAGACCTGCCCCGATGGCGTCAATACCGGTGGCTGGGGCCTGCAGGTACGTACGGAAGACATTGCAAAGTTCGGGCAGTTCTACCTGCAAAAGGGAAAGTGGGAAGGCGAGCAGCTATTGTCCAAAGACTGGGTAGAAACAGCGACCTCAAAGCAGGTGTCCAACGGCAGTGACCCCAATAATGACTGGGCACAGGGCTATGGTTTCCAATTTTGGCAATGCCGGCACAATGCTTACCGCGGAGATGGGGCATGCGGGCAGTACTGTATTGTAATGCCGGAGCAGGATGCGGTGATTGCTATTACTTCCGGCACGCCGGATATGCACCGCCTGTTGCAGGTGGTTTGGGAAACTTTGCTACCTGGCATGAAAGATAAGCCGCTGTTTCCGCAGCCAGGAAAGGAAGCCGAACTCCATGAGCGCCTCAATGGCTTACAACTCCCTCTGGTTGCCGGTGAGGATAATGCCGGGGAAGGTATCACTGATGGTGTCTTTCGCATGAAGGACAACAACGCCGGTGTGCAATCCATCCGCTTTCATTTGCAGGAAGCAACCCCTTACCTGATCTTCGAAACCTCAGCCGGTACTGACACGCT
>CAZNHN010000319.1:0-413 GCA_964572415.1 uncultured Phaeodactylibacter sp. | reverse complement strand
CCTGTTGCAGGTGGTTTGGGAAACTTTGCTACCTGGCATGAAAGATAAGCCGCTATTCTCCCAGCCGAAAAAGGACGCGGAGCTTCGGGAGCGCCTCAAAGGCTTACACTTACCCCTGCTGGCTTCCGTGGGGGGTAAAGCCGGCGTTGAAGATGGCACCTACCGGCTAAAAGACAATAATGCCGGCCTGAAGGCAGTCCGTTTCCGTTTACAGCATGCAGAACCCTATCTGGTGTTCGAAACCGGGGCGGGCACTGATACCCTATGGGTGGGTAAAGAGACTTACCGGAAAGGTACGGTTGCACACCCTCTGCCCTATACCGAAAACCTGGAGCCGGAGGTCGCCGGCACTCCGGACCGCCTCACCGTCGCAGGAGACGATCACGTCGCCCGCCTCGAAGCCCGCGGTCTAG
>CAZNHN010000318.1:4385-6562 GCA_964572415.1 uncultured Phaeodactylibacter sp. | reverse complement strand
TGTCAATGAGGAGTTGGTCTCATTTGACTTTGAGTATGATAGCTTAAACCATCGGCTATGGTTAAGCCCACAGGATGAATGGCCCCCTGACACCGTTTATATCCGGCTTAGCCCGCAGATTACTGATTTGAATGGTAACCCTTTAGATGGTAATTTTAACACCCTACCGGATGGTCAAATCGATACCTATCTAATTTGCCTGCCACTTGGATCCGGCAAAGACGAGCAGGGGCCTGAATTAATTCAGGGCGCATTGACAGCAGATACACTCATCAGGTATGAACCTCTAGCTTTTGCAGGTATTTTTTCGGATTCTTCCGAGGTCGCAGCTTCTGAGATGGCCTACGCAGAATACTTTGTGGATGCTGATACAGTTGTACCAGGTACCGGGGTTTCTTTCCCACCCTCAGATGGGCAATGGGATGTCATGGCAGAGCCCTTTTCATTTAGTTTGCTCACAAATGCCCTGGATACAGGCTTTCATTCTATTTCCTTACTTGCAAGAGATAGCCGAGGCAACTGGGGCAGCCCTGAGGTCTTTACTTTTTGGATCAAGCCTCTTGAGGCTTATCAATGGCCTTCTGAATTTCACAACCAGTTAAATACTTCAGCGACCTCTCAATCAAAAACGCAATCACCTCTGCGGCCGCACTTTGTGATCGACCTTCCGGTCGACTTCTTTCAAGCCAACCGAGCCTTACTTTCAAATGTAGTAGTTGCGGATTCTTTACTATTCTTAGGGTCTTACCCCACTTTTGGCGAGCCAGCAGTCCTTGAAGCCCGCAGCCTTTCTGACGGCCAGGTGATCTGGTCAATTCAGGAGCCTGTCCCGGGTTTGCCCTATCCGTTGCACCTGGCTCACGATCGAATATATTACATCCTGGACGAGCAATTAAAATCAAAAAACCTAAGCACAGGAGAAAGCCTTTGGGAAGTCCCTTCCCGGAACAGCTTTTCTATATTTGAAGATAGGATAATACACCATACAGAGACGGATGAACACGAGTTGCGAGCTACAAACGCCTTTAACGGGGAAACGATATGGTCTATGGCTGTGCCACCGAATAGCGTGGCGTCTTCCCATGCTTTTCCTGTATTCTATCGGGATACCATGTATAGCCTTTTTAAGGAATTTCAGGCGATCAGTCCTGAAACGGGGAATGTCCATTATACCAATGGTGAAATAGAAAGAGGCCTCAATGCTCCACTGATCCTGGATTCTTTGCTTCACCAGGTCTTTGTATCTTCTCTATTTTCTGTTAAGGCCATTGACCTCGAAACCCAATCTGTGAACTGGGTTGTGGAGGCTTTTGGGTTGGAACTGTTTAAAAACAGCCCTCTATACCACAGAGGAAAGCTTTTTTTGAAGACTACATTGGGCTTGCAATCCCGAGACCCGGGCACCGAAGCATTGCTTTGGGCTTACGACTGGCCCCAATATATGGATTCCAGTTATCCCATGGTCGCCAACGACAGCACTGTTTATGTGAGCGGCAATGGGTTGACCTATGCATTTGATATGGATTCCGGCGAGTTACTGCAACGCTTCAATGCTGCCGGGTCCCTTTCGCTTACCGATAGCCTGCTTGTCATTTCAGACTTGAAAAACGGTCGACTCGTGGCATTAGAGCATGGGGCAATAGATTATCCTCCATTAGAGGCTGAAGTGCAAATTTTAAGTATACCGGATTGTGCCAATTACTTTGGAGGGGCAGTTGAAGTAATAGCCAACGGAGGCACAGGAGATTATACTTATCACTGGGGGTATTCTGATTATATAAGAGGTCCGGTAACTGAAAGTCTGGCAGGGGGTCAATATAGCGTTACCGTCACCGATTTGCTATTGGATTCAGTAGTACTTGAGTTCAATATCCCTGATCAATCTTTCATTACTGCCTCCTTTGGGGTCACCCACTGTGACGAAGGGCAAATGAACGGTGCCATTGAAGTCCAGGCTGTATTAGGCGGGCACCCTCCTTATAATTACGACTGGAGCAGACCAGAGTTGCCTGATACTTCCTACATTTCCGGGTTAGCGCCCGGCACCTATATCCTAACAATTACTGACCAAATGGATTGCATCAGATCTTACCAAGTTGTTGTCCAATTGATCTCATCTACCCGAAATCCAGAATCAGTAAATACAATTATATGGTATCCTTCACCAACGACAGGCT
>CAZNHN010000318.1:0-4375 GCA_964572415.1 uncultured Phaeodactylibacter sp. | reverse complement strand
AGAAAGGACCAATAGCTATCCAGAGATTAAGGTAACCGTATGGAATAACCAAAGACAAATCTGTCACCAACAATTTTTTCATAATCATGAGCAGTTAAGGCTGGACCTTTCCGGCTGTCCTGCCGGATTGTACTGGGTGGAATCCATAATAAACGGCAGGCGGCATATGCAGAAAATAGCAAAAGTTAATCCGTAATACCATTACTTGAATACACACAAAAAGCCTGCCTCACCTAAAAGACAGACTTTTTGCGCAACAGAGAAGTTAATTTGAATCACGCTACTTGATATCAATAGATTTTGTCGTACCGGCATCATCAGCATTGGTCTTTACCGGTACTACAATCTCCAGCATGCCATTTTTATAGCGCGCATCAATTTTATCTTCTATAGCTGTTTCCGGCAGGGTAAAACTGCGGCTGAGCCGGGAATAATTATGTTCACGGCGGGTATAAGTGTCATTATGGCTCGTATGATGGTGAGCAGCTTCCACATACAGATTCCCTTTACTCACTGTGATATCAAAGTCAGACTTTTCAAAGCCAGGTGCTGCCATTTCGATCAGGAATTCTTTCTCATCGTTATTCCGGATATTGACGGAAGGCACGGTGAAGCCTTCATCATCCATGGGGCGCCCCATTCGCCGTCTTGCCTGACGGTTTAGAAATTGGTCGGAGTAGCGCGTATCATCATCGTTTGGCAATAGTCCTCTGAAGTTTCCAAAGGTTCTCATAAGTATCGGTTTTCTTTTGAAAATCTCTGCTTATAGAACTGTGAACCAATGGATTGTGTTCGAAAAGGTGCGCTGTGGATTTAAAGCGGACTGCGCCACGCCAAAACACAAAAAAGACCACCTCAAACGAGATGGCTTTCCTAGTCAGGGCGGTACGGTTTGACCGCAGCGGCCCTCCCGCTTTGAGCGGGATGCGCTACGCCAAAACACAAAAAGACCACCTCAAACGAGGTGGTCTTTTAAAGTCGGGGCGGCAGGATTCGAACCTGCGGCCCCCTGCTCCCAAAGCAGGTGCGCTAACCGGACTGCGCTACGCCCCGATCTATATTAATCCAGCGGTGACGGGGGGATTCGAACCCCCGATACCCGTAAAGGTATGCCAGTTTAGCAAACTGGTGGTTTCAGCCACTCACCCACGTCACCGGGTAATCCTGAATTGACCCAGCTGCCAGAGCTGGTAAGTTGTGAGTGGGGTAGTGGCATCTGCCATTTTCTGAGCCCCAAATCACTTGACTTTTTTTGAGAAATCCAAGCGCTTTTGCCTGAATTTTTTGCTCTTTCAAACAACGTTTCCGTATGTTTTTCTTGAGCGATTGCAAAGGTAAGAACGCCAGTCAAAAAATCAAATCTTACAGCGTGTTTTTTCTAACTTTTTTGACTGGCATCCTCTATTTTGCTGATTTACAGTGGGAATAACGCTAAATCTTTTTTCAACGTTCCCGCCCATTGCTTTTTATTGGTCGTGCAGGCTTAGTTTGATCTTTTTCTCAAGTTCCGACACCGTGTCCTTGAAGATGGCGTCGGTTTCCATCAGGTCCTGCACGGTCTTGCAGGAGTAGATGACGGTGCTGTGGTCCCGCCCGCCAAAGTTCTCCCCAATGGCTTTGAGTGATTTGTCCGTCAGGTTCTTGGCCAGATACATCGACAACTGCCGGGCGATGACGACCTGCCGCTTGCGGGTCTTGCCCTGCAGCTTCTCCACTGGCAGGCTAAAGTGCTCCGCTACGAGGTTTTGAATGTAGTCAACGGTAATTTCCTTATTGATCTGCCGGACAAAGTTGCGAATCACCCGTTTAGCCAGTTCAATATCCACTTCCTGACGGTTGAGGGAAGACTGGGCGATCAAAGAAACCAGTACGCCTTCCAGCTCGCGGATGTTGTTTTGAATGTTATAGCAGATAAACTCCGTCACATCAGCCGGGAGCTCTACGCCCTCCTGATTCATCTTGGCCTCAAGGATGGCAATGCGTGTCTCCAGATCAGGTGCCTGTAAGTCTGCCGACAACCCCCATTTGAAGCGGGAGATCAGCCTTTCCTCCATGCCGTCCAGGTCCTTAGGTGCCCGGTCGGAAGTCAGGATGATCTGCTTGCCATTCTGGTGCAGCTGATTGAAGATGTGGAAAAAGATTTCCTGGGTCTTCTGCTTATTGGCCAGAAACTGAATATCGTCCACGATCAGTACATCAATCAACTGATAGAAATTGACGAAGTCATTCACCGCATTATTCTTGATAGACTGAATAATCTGATTGGTAAACTTTTCGCTCGACACATATAGTACAGTCTTCGCCGGAAATCTTTGGCGGACTTCATTGCCGATAGCATGAGCGAGGTGCGTCTTTCCCAGCCCCACATCTCCGAAAATCACCAGCGGGTTGAACGAGGTCGCCCCCGGTTTTTTCGCTATGGCCACACCGGCTGATCGGGCAAGGCGGTTGCAGTCCCCTTCAATATAATTATCGAAAAGGTAGTTAGGGTTAAGCTGGGGGTCTACCTTAATTTTGCGGATACCCGGGATCACGAAGGGGTTCTGAATAGTTTGGCTATCCAGCATGCCAGGGGCGAATGCGCCGGACTTGCCTCCGTTTTTCTTTCCTGGAGTTCCGTTTGTTGTACTGTAATTCGGTCTTCCGTTTGGAGCAGCTGCCACTGCACTCTTCGTAAGAATTTGGTATTCGAGCCGGCCATTTTGCCCAAGTTCACGGCGGATGGTCGTCTTCAGCAGTTTCACGTAGTGCTCTTCGAGCCACTCGTAAAAAAACTTGTTCGGTACCTGAATCGTCAACGCATTATCTTCAAGCCGTACCGGCTTGATTGGGTCGAACCAGGTCCTAAAGCTCTGCTGATTCACATTCTTGCGAATCGTTTGCAGACAGTTACCCCAGACTGTAGCATGATCCTTTGTCATTCTGCAGGTTTAAAAGCATTAATAAAAGTGGGCTGTTAAGCCTAGAGTATCAGCAAGTTAGGTTTTGAAAATGCAGGGTGGCGGTTTTTGCAAAAAGCAAAAAACCAAGTCGCATTTAACCGATGTTTTGATTTGTGCCCTTAACTATCGGAGGACTACAAAGTTGGCAAAAAAATGCCGGTTTTAAAACTGATGTTGAAAAGTTTTGAGAGGGTAGTTCCTGTTTAAACCGTCTAGCTGCTTAACTGGCAAGGGCTTGCGCGGAACAAAAAAATATCTGCCTCTCCTGAAAGCCTTTCCACATAGGGGGGTAAAAATGTGGATAACAAGGTGTTTGTTGTTGAAAGCTTCGTAAAACACTGTTTATCAAATAGTTAAATTATTTGGTTACGCTACGTAAATGTTAAGTTAATGTAAAACCGTGTTGTTTGCAGAGCTTTTTTCTTAATTTTAGTGCAATCAAAGAAATCACCCTATGCAGCGCTCAGGCATCATTATTCTGGTGGCCTTTCTTGGCCTTTCCGGGCTGGCAGGATGGTACTTCCTATCAGGATCAACTTCCACCGAGCAGGACAAGGAACTCCGGTACCAACTCAAACGGCAACCTTTTTCTATACAGGTTACAGCAACTGGCGAACTGGCCGCCAAGCGCTCTGTCAAAATCAGAGCCCCGCAAGGTATGCGGGCTGCAGGTATCTATGAGACGACGCTTTCTGACCTTATCCCGGAGGGCAGTGTTGTAGAAGCGGGCGATTATGTGGCCTCCCTCGACCGCACGGAACTGGCAGGCAAGATGAGTGATGTGCAGACGGAGCTCGAAAAAATACAAACCCAGCTCGAACAAGCCCGCATCGACACGGCCATTGAACTGCGCGGGCTCAGGGATGAACTCGCTAACCTGGAGTTTACCAAACAGGAAAAACTGCTCGCCGTAGAGCAGAGCAAATTCGAGCCCCGCTCCGTGATTCAACAGGCTGAGCTGGACCTCGAAAAGACAGAACGGGATTATAAGCAGCTGCTCAAAAAATACGAGCTCAAACAGCAGCAGGCCATTGCCAAAATCCAGGAAATCGATGCCCTGCTCCGCCAAAACCAACGGCAGCTCAAGGTCTACGCTGACCTGTCGGAGGAATTCCGCATCAATGCTCCCGAACCCGGCATGATGATCTACGCCCGCTCCTGGCGCGGCAAAAAGGAACCCGGATCAAGGATCAGTGCCTGGGACCCCATCGTTGCTGAACTGCCTGACCTCAGCGACATGATTTCCCAAACCTATGTCAATGAGGTGGACATCAGCAAGGTCCAGGAAGGGCAGGATGTAGCCATTCAGGTGGATGCCTTCCCGGAACGGAAGTATACAGGCAAGGTGATTAAGGTAGCAAATATTGGCGAACAGCTCAGCGGGTACGACGCCAAAGTATTCGAAGTCATCGTGCAGGTCAATGAATCGGATT
>CAZNHN010000317.1:0-6569 GCA_964572415.1 uncultured Phaeodactylibacter sp. | reverse complement strand
TATTGGGGAAAACGCCCCTCAGATCCTGTTGCCGGTAGTGGTCTTCCTGGTCACTGGTATGTCTTCCCTGATTTTCGCGGTGCTTTCTGCCCGCCCCAAAGTGACCCGTCTTAACCCCCAACAGGCCGACCCGCAGACCGCTAAGCAAAACCTGGTCTTCTTTGGCAACTTCGTACAGCTTGATCTCGAGGATTACGAAACGGCCATGGATGAGCTATTCCAGGATGGGGAACTGCTCTACGGTAATATGGTGCGCGATCTTTACTTCCTGGGCAAAGTACTGGACAAAAAGTACCGCTACCTCTCGATCTCCTATACTGTGTTTATGGTTGGCTTTATCGCTACGGTGGTCAGCTTTCTGGTGATGTTGCTGGTTTAAACCTATTAGCCATTCTCAAAGCCATGCGGCCTCAATTTTTTGGTGTACCCGCGGTAAATAGCCGGATGGAGATCGCGAATGCTATAAGCTGATTTGTCAGTTATTAGCTCAGTCTGTAATCAGGAGGCTTAAAGTTTAAACTTTATCTTTGCGGTTCTAAACCGGTACAACAGGCAACAGCTCCGGTCATTTAGCGCAAAACAGATCAGTCAGATGGATAAATTCGCGGTAGGAAAAAGGATAGGGGTACTCATTTTTTGCACCCTGTTTTGCTGGGGAGTAGCCGGTGCCCAAAGCAAGATTGAGGTGCGGGGTACTGTATTAGAGAAAGCTACGAATCAGCCCATTGAGTTCGCTACCGTGATGCTTCAGGAGCAACAAAGCAAAGCCGCACTGAGCGGGGCCACTACCGGTGCTGATGGTGCCTTTCTGCTGTCGGCAGAGGCAACGGATTTCACCGTGAAGGTCAGCTTTATTGGCTACGCTGCCCGGGAGTTTGCAGACCTTACGCCGCAGAACGGGCAGGTCGACCTGGGTAACATCTACCTTTCTGCCGAAGGGCAAACCCTGGATGAGGTACTGGTGCGTGCGGAGCGTTCCCAAACAGAATTCAAGCTCGACAAGCGTGTGTTTAATGTCGGCAAAGACCTCAGCAGTACGGGAGCGAGTGCGCTGGAAGTACTGAATAACGTGCCCTCCGTGAATGTCAGCATAGAGGGGGAGGTTAGCCTGCGAGGCAGTGCCGGGGTGCAGATTCTTATCAATGGCAAACCTTCCGTGTTGGCCAGCGAACAAGGCAATGCGCTGGGTACGATTACCGCTGAGATGATCGAAAGTATAGAAGTCATCACCAATCCTTCAGCCAAGTACGAAGCAGAAGGTACGGCGGGCATTATCAACATCATTCTCAAAAAAGACGAGCGCGAGGGGCTCAATGGCTCTCTGACGGTCAATACCGGTACGCCCCACAACCACAGCGTGGGGCTGAGCCTCAACCGCCGCACGGAGAAGTTCAATCTGTTTAGTCAGTTGGGAGTGGGCTACCGGGAGCTGCCCAGAGACCGGGAGGTCATTAACCGGGATCTTGTGAGCGGAACAGAGGTGCGCAGCGCAGGTCGGGAATACCGCAATGAGCAATTTTACAACGTCATTCTCGGGACCGACTATCACATTAACGACCTGAATGTGATTACCCTGTCTGGTAATTTTGCCTATGAAATTGAAGATCAGCCTTCCCGTACCGATTTCCGGTTTTTTGAGGAGAGCGGGCTGCTGGCTAATGAGTGGTTCCGGGAGGAAGTGACGGAAGCGACCAACCCCAAGTGGAACTACGAGCTGCAGTACAAGAAAGACTTTGAAGACAACGAAGACCATATACTGCTCTTCAGTGCTATGGGGAATTTCTTTGGCAAGGACCAATCTTCCGAATTTACCAATACCTCTCTGCTTGATGGCTCCTCTTTTGGCGATCAGCTGACCCGGACTAATTTTCAGGAAGCGGAGTACACGTTCAAGCTGGACTACACGAAGCCCTTTACGGACAAGCTGACCCTGGAAACCGGCGCTATGTATGTGGTCAATGACGTGAGCAATGACTTTGCCGTGAGTAACCTGGAGAGCGGCGACTTTGTGGTGGACCCCAGCCTGACCAATATCTTCGAGTACAGTCAGGATGTTTTAGGCGTTTATGCCACCGGAGCCTACGAAGGCGAACAGTGGGGGCTCAAGCTGGGTATGCGCGTGGAACATACCGACCTGAAGACGCTGCTGGCTACCACTGGCGAGTCCAATAATCAGGATTTTGCCAACCTCTTCCCTTCCCTGCACACGTCTTACAAGCTTAGCGACCGGGTGTCCGTTCAGGCGGGCTACTCCCGGCGTATTTTCCGGCCAAGGCTGTGGGACCTCAATCCCTTCTTTAATATCCGGAACAACTTCAGTGTCCGTACCGGCAATCCTAACCTGCTGCCCGAGTTTACCGACTCCTACGAGGTGTCGAGCATTTACCTTCTGGGGCCGCTGTCTATGAATTTTAGCGTCTACTACCGGTACACCACGGCGGTAGTCGAGCGCATCTCCGTCTTTGAGAACAACGTCAACATCACCATGCCCATGAACATCGGTACCAACCGCACCACCGGGCTGGAATTCAATGCCAAGTACAGCCCGGTGACCTGGCTGACGCTCAATGGCGACTTCAACTACAACTACTTCAACCGGCAGGGCGAGCTGGAGGCCACCTCTTTCGACTTCACTGGTGATCAGTGGTCAGGTAGGCTCACGGCTAAATTTAAACTGCCTGCTGATATCGATTTTGAGGCGACCGGGCAATATGAATCAAGGGTGCAAACCGTGCAAAGCCTGGTTTCCGAAAACTACTTCCTGGACCTGGGCCTGCGCAAAAAGCTGATGAAAGGGCGGGGCGTGATCAACCTGAGCGTACGCGATGTCTTTGCCTCCCGCATCCGTGAAAGCGTGGTACAGCAGCCCACTTTCTACCTGTACAGCTTTGGGCAGCGCGGGCGGTTTGTCACCCTCGGCTTCAGCTACGGTTTTGGCAAAGGGGAGGCGATGGAGTTTTCGGGCCAGAAGCGGTTTTAAGGAATTAAATGGCTGAAGTACCGTTTTTCAGACCATGATGGAGATTAAGCCTACCCTTGCTCCCGGTGATTCGCTGGAAATGGCCGTCGGCTTTTTCAGGGAGAACCTCTTCCACGCCCTGCCGGTAGTGGACAAGGGCCGCCTCATAGGCATTTTGACGACTTTTGATTTGCTTACGCATGCTTATGCCACTCCTTTTATGATGGAGGAGCAGTAAGACAAAACTCTTCTTAGTTTTCTTCAGCCGCCTCCGGAGTATTCCGGAAGCGGCTGATTTTTTAGTGGAAAATCTGTATTTTAGGGGAGCTTTCATGACGCACGGCCTGTAGACGAACCAAAACACGGTTTATCCGGTCTTATATGCGACATTGCTATTTGCCACAATGCTCTCAGCTATGAAAACGCCTTACCCATTGCTATCCCTCAAAAGTGGTGTAGCCCTTTGCTGCGCACTTGCCTTTCTGATGGTTTCCGCTCCGTTTGCTACAGCGCAGGAAACTTGCGCGCAGGCACTGCTCCACAAACAGCTGATGGCCGAAGACGATGCCTACCGGCAGCGGCATTTAGCCTTTGAGGAAAAGATGATGGACAAACGCTCACGGATCAGCGCCTCAGCCCGTTCCAGTGACGAACTGCTTGTCCTGCCCGTTGTCTTCCATATCATACAGAGTGATGAACAGGACCCCGTGCCGGACACGCAGATGCAGCAGGCCTTGCAGTACCTCAATGATGCCTTTGCAAATACTGGCTACTACAATGCCGCGCAGGGCAGCAATACCTACATTCAATTCTGTATGGCGCAGCGCACACCGGACAATTTACCCTCCACCGGTGTGGAAAGAGTGACCTCCCCCCTGGCTGTGATGGAAGAGCTGGAAAACGATATTGAACTGAAAAACCTGAGCCGGTATGAGCCCCTGCACTATATCAATATCTGGGTGGTGGAAGAAGTCTGCATAAACGGCAGTTGCAACTTCCTTGGCTACGCCAACCTGCCCGGCGCGCACGGTCAGGACCGCGATGGTATTGTCGTAGAAGTTGACTACACTGGCACATCGCCCGACAGCAGCAGTATCCTTGCGCACGAAATGGGGCACTACCTGGGGTTGTACCACACCTTCGAGGGCGGGTGCGGAAATGACAACTGCCTGTTTGACGGCGACCGAATTTGTGACACGCCGCCCGATCAGACGACCGCCTGGCCACCCTGCGACCAACCAGATAACAGTTGCTTTACCGATACCGTTGATGTTTCCGACAATAACCCCTTCCGCCCCATAACCCTTGGCGGGCTGGGGGATCAGCCGGATGACTACCGCAACCACATGGACTACAACCGGCTGGAATGTGGCATTCATTTCACGCCGGGCCAGATCAAACGCATGCGGCTGTCCGCCCTGAACCAACGGCAAAGCCTCCTGAGCTCGTTCGGCTGCCGCCCGCCCTGCCCGGCACTGGTTACGGCCGATTTTACGCCCCTGCCGGCATCCGTCCCTCTGAATGTGCCCATCCCTTTGGAAAACCTCTCGACTAATGCGGACACCTATGCCTGGTACCTCAACGACAGCCTGATCAGCACTGCCGCTAATCCGGTGTGGACGCCCGGCACCCTGGGCCCGCAGCAGCTCCAATTGGTAGCCATGAGCGGAGATACGCTCTGCCAGCCGGCGGTATTTGAGCAGCAGGTCACAGTCTTTTGCCCCGTTGTCCCCGCCTTCACGCCCACAGACACCACCGTGCTTGTCGGCGCCACGCTGAATTTTGAGAATACCTCCACCGGTGCTAATGCTTACCGGTGGTTCCTACAAGATAGCCTGGTCTCTACAGAGGATTTCTATACATTCAGCAGCAGCACGCCTGGTTTCTACGAGATTTGCCTGGAAGCAGACGCCGGGCTCTGTGCCGAGGCTATTTGTACCCGTTTTCAGGTACAGGGGCCCTATAACGGTGGCCCGTGCGAGAATACCTTTATCACATCTGTCACAGATACCTTTACAAATGAAGTGGAGTTTCCACGTCTAACTGATATCGAATTCGCTCCGGATGGCGGGTTATACTTTTCAGGTTATTTAGGCAATTTCTTTTCCAATAGCCTGAACTCCTTCATCAGTAAAGTCAACCCGGATGGACAAATCGGCTGGACCAGACAAATTGATATTGACCCGGATTTAAGAATATTTGAGATTACCCCCTCGGAAAACGGGATACTAGCTTGCACCGGTAATCTATTCAATTACGGGACCCATTTAATGGAGATCAATACCCAAACCGGGAACATTGACTGGGCAGAACGGTGGTGGGCAGGTCCCGACACCTCGGTACTTATTCGCAACATAAACCCACTTGAAAATAGCGTTGGTTACTGGCTGGCTGGACGATACAGTGTTGACCTCGGAAATAACAACTACTTGATAAGAGAAATTTACGGTAAGTACAATAGCCAGGCTAATTCACTGGACTTCATACGATCCTTCAATTATTATGAAAATACCTACACTAGAGATTTCTCCGGCCCAATAGAAAATACTGCTATACTCAACGGGCATTTTTACCAGACCGTTCATTGGGCTGATTCGACCTCCAGCAATGTTATACTTGAAGCGCTACAGCCAGATGGGACTATACTTTTTTCCAAAGAATATTTACCTCAAGTTGACTCAGGCACCACCTATTTCCTTGGTGCTATGCTCGCCACCGAAGATGCACTTTATTTATCTGGTTCTAACATCACTGAAAACCTTTTGGGCTCCGAAGTACATTTAACAAAACTGACACCAAGTGGGGAGGTCATTTGGTCTAAAAACTACAGCTCGGACAACTCGTTGCTGCTTCAAGGCGGATATGCGCTCACTTGTAAGGCTAATGGAAATATTTTATTGCAATCTTCGGGTACTTCGGGCACACCTGAGAACCCCAACAATTTTCACGCTATAATAGAAATTGATCCTGATGGGATACCCATTGAAGCCGTACAGGTAGACTACACTACACTGAGCGACAACCACTTTTACACTTTCTACAAATTACTGCACCGGGACAGCACCACCACTTTCGTCACCGTTAACGAAGACCTAAGCTTCGAAATCCGAAAAGTGTACGAAGACTGGACAGGCTGTACCCCTTTCCTCCCATTAGCAATAGAGAGCGAAGATGTGGCCGTCGAAGTCATCGAGCACCAACCTACTTTGGAAGACGTACCACTGGAACGCATCCCCATTACTGCGGGAACAAGCCCTTTTTACAGAAACCATGAGGTGACCTGTTACTTCGAGCCCGCCCCCTGCCCACAGGCGGAAATCTGCGACAATGGGCTGGACGATAATTTCAACGGGCTGACCGATTGTGAAGATGAAGCCTGCCCCTGCTCGGCAGACTGCGGGCAGACATTTGTTCAACTGCTAGATGCAGGCACCGGGGCAGCCACACTGGTACAGGGCAACAACGGCGATTTCTACATAGGCGGCCATGCGGGTGAAGCCGCTGCCATTACCCGGGTCACACTGGCGGGAAGCATCGTCTGGCAGTACACCTTTGACCTGAGCCCGGGCGCAGACCGCATCGTCCACCTGCCCCCCGATGGCAATGGCTT
>CAZNHN010000316.1:2885-6616 GCA_964572415.1 uncultured Phaeodactylibacter sp. | reverse complement strand
TATCGTCAGGGCCAAATAAGCTAAAAAAGATGACGCCAGGTTCATAAGTCCTTGGCTTGCAATAGGATCAAGCTCCAAACATAGTCTTAGCCTGAAAGCGCTCGATACGCTTTGCCATGTTGCCGAAAACAAAGTAATGGAAAGGCAACACGGATCCCCAGTAGAGCCGTCCAAACAGTCCGAACGGCCGGAAGGTGGCTTTCTGCCGCAGATAGGCTTGCCCGTCTTTGTGCTGAATGCGAAATTCCAGCCAGGCTTCACCGGGCAGCTTCATCTCGGCGTAAAGGAGGAGCCGTTGTTTGTCTTCGTCGGCAATGAGCACCCGCCAGAAGTCAAGGGCATCGCCATCGTGGATGCGGTTGGGATGGGTACGGCCCCGGCGCAGACCGATGCCACCGACGAGCTTGTCCAGGTAGCCCCGCAGCTTCCACAGCCAGTTGGCATAGTACCAGCCGCGCTTTCCCCCGATGCCGACTACATTTTGCCAAACCTGGTCAGGAGTATTGTGGGTAATGGCGACCTTCTGCTCATCTACAAAACAGCCGTACTCGGGCACTTCGATGTAGCGGTTGAGCGACGCTTTGTCTGAGCTGGACACCAGAGAGTCTTTCCAACTGCTGACCACCATATTCTGCTGTATCTTATCGAAAGCCAGGGCTACCGCTTGTTCGTAGGGGATAGGGTCGATGCCCAGCTCCTCCGCCAGATTGTTGGGGCGGCAGATTACGTCTATTTTCATGCTGTTGACCAGGTTGACGGCTAGTTCGTAGGTTGTGGAGGTCACAAAGTACAGCCAGTAGGAAGACAAACGGGGCGTCATGACCGGCACCACATAGAGCGACCGCTTCAGCCCCCGGGCACGGGCGTAGCCGAGCAGCATTTCCTTGTAGGTCAGAATATCCTCGGCACCAATATCGAAGTTTTTGCCGTAGTACTGCTCTTTGAGCATTACGCCCGTCAGGAATTTGATCACATCGCGTATAGCAATCGGTTGACAGCGGGTACTCACCCAGCGCGGGGCAATCATGACCGGCAGTTTTTCCACCAGGTCGCGGATGATTTCAAAAGAGGCACTACCGGAGCCGATGATGATACCGGCGCGCAGTGCGGTAAGGGGCACGGCTCCGCTATCCAGTATTTGCTCCACTCTTAGCCTGGACTCCAGGTGGCTCGACAGTTCATCGCTGTTGACGATACCCGTGAGGTAAATGATCTGCCGGCAAGTTGTTTGCTCCACAAAAGCATTAAAATGCGTAGCGGCCTGCTCCTCCAGGGATTTGAAATCGTCGATGGCAGCAGACAGGGAGTGGATGAGATAAAAGGCTACATCGAATTCCCCGGGCGCTTCCTGCATATCCACGGGTTTCAGGAAATCGACCTGAAAAACGTCCACCTGCTCTTCCCACCCTTCCGGCACGTCAAAGGTCGTGGCGTTACGGGCACAGCAAATGACCTCGTGCCCGTCTTCCAGGAGCACGGGCAGGAGCCGTCTTCCGATATAGCCGGTCGCGCCGGTGAGTAAGATACGCATGTGGCGTTGTTTTCTGTTGGAACGGTATGCCGGGGCGGAGGTTCAGTGCCGGGTGGGAAGCTTAGTCACTGCAATGCCATGATCAGCTGTACTTTTTCGTTGTGGCAGAGGACGGCTCTTGTTGGTATGCTCCTACAGTAGCTCAGCCCTGCCTACCTGCTCCGGAACCTCCTGTCCCACCTGCTTTTCAGAGGATTAAAATAGGTATTTGGTGGTGATTAAAGGTTATTTGGAGCGTCTTTTTTGCTTCAGGCCTCACTGACTCAGGCCGTGATTCCAAAATCGCCGTCTGAGTATCACAGGAAAACTCCGGGCGCACTCCCCGTCCGACGTAGTTTATTAACGAACCTGTCTACCAGCTCAGCCAGGTAGAGTCAGACCTTTCTCCTAGGGTTCTATGCTTCAAACAAAAGAACACTGAATACCACCTAACTTGAAGCCACCTTCATGAGACCCTGCGCTATAAAATCTTGCCCCATCCTTTAATTAAGCTTATCTTTGATCAAAAGTACTACCTATGACGCAACAGGCTGCCGAAATAATATTACCCCTGCACCAGTTCAGTACAGATGACTACCACAGCATGTCTGAATCAGGTCTGTTTGAAGGCAAGCGTGTCGAGTTGCTCGAAGGAAGAATCATTGATATGGATCCAGTAAAATCCAAACATGCCTCTGTAGTCAAGCTCCTAAACAATTGGCTGCGATCCGCCCTTTCTGACCAGTACACTATCAGTGTCCAAGACCCTATTTTGCTCAGCAAGTACTCCGAGCCTGAGCCTGACTTGGCCGTTCTGGATTTTAGGGAAGATTATTATGCTAAGGCTCATCCGCAACCTAAGGACATCCACCTCCTCATCGAAGTCGCCGACACCAGCCTTGACAAAGACCAAAAAGTGAAGCTGCCGCTCTACGCTGCCGCCGGCATCCCGGAAGTATGGATCGTCAATCTGCCGGAGCAGCAGCTGGAGCAGTACACCGAGCCCTCCACGGACGGCTACCGCCTGATCCGGATTTTCCGGGCGGGGGATACGCTGGAGCGGGATTGGATTGGGGCGTTGGAGGTGGGGCGGTTGTTTGGGGGGTAGGGACCTAAATCATAGTTCGTCTATTTCATCGTCTTTTAAGCCTGTCAATTCTGATATTTCGGAATTAGGCATACCTTTTATTTTCATTCTTTTGGCTACTTCCCTTATCCCCTCTTTTCTTGATGTATCTACAACATTTTTTAAATCTCTGTAGTGCTTTAAACTTTCTTCGTAAGCTTCTCTTTCCTCCCGGATTTGCTTAAGAATAGCCTCTACCAAGAGGATTCTTTCCGTGATTGGATATCCGTTGATGATATTTAAAAGGTCTGTTCTGTCCATACTGTAGCGTTCTATTTTTTCAAACAATTGGTTACGATCTTTTCGTTCAATTGGAGTGCTCTAAAGTAACGATTTTTGACTAATAATGGAATGCCAGTTTGAAGCTGGATTTGGGATGAAAGTAGCTTATATTCTTATCAAGTCCGGTGGCGACTTTGGAGTCGCGACCGGACAGCCAGGGCTCCGGCTGCGATTCCTCAATCGCCGCCGGAGTAATTGAATTGACAGTGTACTAGCTTTTTGATCTTAACCGCTTTATTTTCGGCACCAGCTTTGCATATCCACCGCTGATGTAAACGTAGTTCCAGAAATACCCATTGAGTTGCAGAAGCATTTTTTTGCGTAGTTTGTAAGTATCATAATGCTTCATTGCACCAAGGTAGGAATTCATGGAAGCGATAAAACGCTGCAAATCCTTCCGGTTAAGTTTATTGCCACTTTCCACAATGTGTCGGTTCCATTCCTGGATGGCTTGGAAAAAGTTGTTTTTGATCCGCCGGGAGACGTGGTTGCGATGGGGCTTTAGGTAAACGCCGAGGAAGGAGGCACCTTTGGTATAGTGTTGTAAATAGATTTTGCGGGGATGCAGCTCCAGTTCCAAATGGTCTGACAGAAAGTCCTGAACCTGCGGGATCAGCCCTCTAAGGAATGATTGGTCCTGGTGGATCAGCAGGAAGTCGTCAACGTAGCGCCCGTAGTAGGTGATGCCCAGTTTTTCCTTCACGAAATGATCAAGAGGATTCAAGTAAATGTTCCCGAAAAGCTGGGAGGTAAGGTTACCGATGGGAAAGCCTTTGCCGGGCGGGGCATGAAACAGGCTTTTACTTGGAGGTA
>CAZNHN010000316.1:2502-2875 GCA_964572415.1 uncultured Phaeodactylibacter sp. | reverse complement strand
CCAGTTGGCGGCGCTTCCTTTTACCAGGCAATTCCTAGTGGGATCGTTGAAAATCACCTTTTTCAGCAGGTATATCAACAGGGATTTGTCAAAATCGACCGGCCGTTGATAATGGTCGAGTTTATGGCAGATCATTTCGAAAAGCCGTCTGCGATCCATGCGCATGAAGTAGCCCAGGATGTCCATTTTAAGTATCCAGGCTTCCTGGGTGTAATTGCGGGAACAACCCCGAATGAAAGACTGCATCCGGCTAACCCCATAATGTGTACCCTTGCCTTCCCGGCAACTATAGCTGTCTTTGATGAAGCCAGGCGAAACGATGGGATTAAGGTAACTAAAGATCAGGTGATGTACGATGCGGTCGCGGAAGTCT
>CAZNHN010000316.1:0-2447 GCA_964572415.1 uncultured Phaeodactylibacter sp. | reverse complement strand
GATGAAACAAATGCTTCGGCTGATCTGGTAGCGGCGATCGCGAATCTCATCCCGGAGCCTAAACAGGTTTTCTTCGTACTCCAACTCAAACTTCAGTGCATTAGATGTTTTTCGCTTGTTCTGCCGGGCACTATAGTAGGCCTGGAAAAGGTCAAGCAGTAGTTTTTTGTCTGCATCTGGATGAGTTTTCATGGCAAAAAGTTTAGGGGAAGCCGGTTGTGGCTTCCCCTGCGAGTCCTGTACGCACCTACAGCTACGCCCAACCGACTTATTGTTGTTGTTGCGGTTCAGCTTGCCGTTGTTGCGGTTGAAGTTGTAGTTCCACGCGTTGTCGGCATCCCGCTGCGTAGCGCTCCAGTAGTTGCCCCAGTTGCCGAGGTTGTTGAAGTCGCCATTGGAGTTGCGGTTGCCGCCTAGCTGCGCGGCTGAATGAATAGCCTTTCACTTGCGCCCCCGGCCCTTGAGCGGCCCGGGGCATATTTGATTCCTCGCCCGGAGGCAAGAAGGCTATTGGACTCGATCGGCACCCTCGCGACTGCCGTAACAGGCGCGACTCCGGCCAGGTTCTTAACGAAGACTTTTCTGCCAGCCCGTCAACTGGCGGGAAACGTCTTCAATCTTTTCGTTGATATCGACAAATTGCCGGATGCTTACCTGCTGCAGATCGCGCAGCAGGCGCATATACAGCCGGATTACTTCCACATTCTCCCGCGCCTGTTGGAGGACCGGCCGCTTTTCCTGCCGGCTGTTAGCCCGGTAGATATGGGTGATCAGGTCCACGGTTTCGCTTTTCAGTTTTTCTCCGATCGTGTATTTGTATTCCCGGGTAAAATTCCGGGAAAAATCGAAAATGGACACCAGCAAATCATAGCTGGCCCGGTAGACCGGCAGTTGACTATACAAGGCCATTGATCTCTTTTTGCAGGTTCAAAACGAACTGCTGGGTTTCCAGCGGGCTCTTTTCCAGAATGGGATAGCTTTGCAGTTTTCGGATTACTTTCTCAAAGCCATTGCTATTCCCTTCTGTCTCGTCTTGTGAGGCCCCTTGATTCTTATCTCCCTGTGAAGAAAGCCAGGCCTTAAAGACCTCAGGGGAGATGGTTTCCCCAATTCCGATTTTGATCAATTTTTCTTCTTTTTCTATGCTCCAGTTTCTTTATGCAGCAAGCTGCAATACCTCTTCCAGCACCTTCTCCGGAAATCCCAGGTAAGCTATTTCTGTATCGACTACCTTGACGAACCTGGTATTAACCCTAAGCAGACGTATGTGCTTTGAAAAAAGAAATGCCGAATACTGGTAAGCACGCCAGAAGATGCCTTCCTTATGCAGGACAATACGCCCTTCGCCGGCGCTTTCCAGCGCCAGCATGTCTTTGGTTTGCATGTACTTGTAGTATATGGAAAAAATTGAACCTCGCTGCGCGAGGTTCGAAACAAGGCGCGAAAATAGTCAAATAGTCGAATAGCCAAGAATTTTTCGGCCTTAGAGCCGAAAAATTAGTCCTGGACGCACCTACAGCTACGCCCAACCGACTTATTGTAGTAGACGCGGCTCAGCCGGCCGACGTCGCGGTAGAAGAGGTAGTACCACGCGCGGTCGGCATCCCGCTGCGTAGCGCTCCAGTAGCAGCCCCAGGCGCCGAGGACGATGAAGACGCCATTGGAGCTGCGGTAGCCGCCTAGCTGCGCGGCGAAGCCGCTTTTCCCCCCTTCAATCAGAGCCTTGTAGGCGGCTTTCCCGCCATCGGAAGCATCATCATTGGCTCCTCCAAACTGCTTAGCCATTTCACGCCATTCCTGGTCAGAGGGCAGGCGCCAGCCTACTGCCCTACAAGCTTTTTTCGCGGCTTCCCAGTTGTAGAGGCGGCCGTGTTCTCGACAATTGGATGCGTCATTATCGTAGCACCAGCTCCCGTCGCCTACATCGTAGTTGAGGTTTTCTGCCATCCAGGTAAGCCCGTTGAGGCGGACCGTACGGTAGGATTGTCCGCCAAGGGTCGCCGTGCCGGTTTTGCCAGAAGATGTGGATGTCGATACTTTAGGCGCATCGATTCGGACATTCCGTTCCACTTCCTTCCCGGTGGCATCTTCTACCTCGATAGTGTAAGTGCCTGGATCTTCCCGGTAGTCGGTGATCGTAATTCGGTGATCGCCGGAGGTGTTCAGTTTTTGCTGATAGACGGTAGCGCCCCTTCTGGTCAATTTGAGGTCATAAGGACGCTTCCCTTGCTGGATACTTACCGTCAGGATGTCTCCGCGAAAAGAACGCTCGATTTGTGGTTGCTGGTAAGGCGCTCTATCCGGTTTTTCTTGCTCTGGTTTTTGACTATCCGTCAAGTCTATAGCTGGTTCAATAGGTTGGGTGTTCGGATTCGATTTCGTCGCCGGACTAAGCTGCGGAGTGTCTTCATTTAGCTGTTCATCAATTTGAACAAGAGAATCCTGAC
>CAZNHN010000315.1:1744-6658 GCA_964572415.1 uncultured Phaeodactylibacter sp. | reverse complement strand
GTTGTCCTTTGCGGCATTGATGACGTTGTTTTGGATCATCAGGTTGTCGTAGAGGAATTCGCCCCGGTAGGTGTTGTTGGCGAGGATGCCTCCTACTTTGGCGGCGGCGAGGAAGACGTGGGTGGGTTTTTCGGTTTGGAAGAAGTGGTTGACGGCGGCTTGGTTGCGTAGGTCGAGTTCTTTGCTGGTGCGGGTTATGATATTCGAGTAGCCCACTGTTTTAAGCTTGCGGCTTATGGCGGAGCCGACCATTCCCCGATGTCCAGCTATAAATATCTTATCGTTGATTTTCATTTTTTTCTTTCAAGGTTTAACCATGGAGTCCATAGAGTTACATGGAGTTTTGCTTTGTGCTTCTCTGTGGAACTCTGTGGTGATATCAGTTAATACCCATTCACCACTCGTTTAATACCGTTTTTCAAGCTTTTGACGTTGAAGTTGAGGAGCATACCATGGCGTAGATTCATGAGCTTAAGGTATGTCAGGACTTGTGCCAGGTGTATTGGAGCTAGTTGATCAACGGCTTTTAGTTCCAAGATGAATTTTCGCTCGACTAACAGGTCTATACGGTAGCCACAATCCAGTTTCACTTCTTCATATACCAGGGGTACTGCTTTTTCCTGCTCGACAAATAGCCCACATTGCCGGAGTTCGTATGCTAAACAGGCTTGATATGCCGATTCGAGAAGTCCCGGACCAAGTGCCGTATGAACCTTGAACGCACATCCCAATACCTTCTTAGATAACTCATTTACTTCCATGACACTCCATGCTTACTCTGCGGTGAATAGAACCAGTGAGTTGCATAAAGTATTGTCTCTATGAGACACTGTGCAACTCCGTGTAACTCTGTGGTGAACCTACTCGAATTCATTCTTAACCTCAAATCCCGCCGCCTTCAGCACCTGATCCCGCCGAAACAACTCAATATCCGCCGCCACCATCTCACTACACAGCGCCTGCAGGTCATAAGACGGCTCCCAGCCCAGCTTGGCCTTGGCTTTGGAAGGGTCACCAATGAGGAGGTCCACCTCGGTAGGGCGGAAGTACTGCGGGTCTACAGCGACGACCTCGCTGCCGACTTGCAGGGCGTAGTCCGGATTGGAACTGCTGCTGACGATGCCGACCTCATTGATGCCCTCGCCCTTGAATTCCAACTCCACGCCGATCTCCCGGAAGCTCATGCGGACGAAGTCGCGCACGCTCGTGGTGACGCCGGTGGCGAGCACGAAGTCCTCTGCCTGATCCTGCTGCAGCATCAGCCACATGCCTTCGATGTAGTCTTTGGCGTGGCCCCAGTCACGCTTGGCATCCATATTGCCGAGGAAGACTTTGTCTTGCAGCCCGAGGGCGATCTTGGCGACGGCACGGGTGATCTTACGGGTAACGAAGGTCTCGCCCCGCAGGGGGCTCTCGTGGTTGAAGAGGATGCCGTTGCAGGCGTACATATTGTAGGCCTCGCGGTAGTTGACGGTGATCCAGTAGGCGTAAAGCTTGGCGACGGCGTAGGGCGAGCGGGGGTAGAAGGGGGTGGTCTCCCGCTGCGGGACTTCCTGTACGAGGCCGTAGAGCTCGGAGGTGGAGGCCTGGTAGAACCGGGTTTTTTCCTGCAAGCCGAGGATGCGGATGGCTTCGAGGATGCGGGTGGTGCCCAAGCCATCAACATCCGCAGTGTACTCGGGGGCATCGAAGCTGACCTGTACGTGTGACATGGCACCGAGGTTGTAGATTTCATCCGGCTGTACTTCCTGTATGATGCGGATGAGGTTGGTACTGTCGGTCAGGTCGCCATAGTGGAGGATGAAGCGGAGGTTGTCCTCGTGGGGGTCCTGATAGAGGTGGTCGATGCGGGCGGTATTGAACAGAGAAGTCCGGCGCTTGATACCGTGGACTTCGTAGCCTTTTTCCAGGAGGAATTCACCTAAGTAGGCGCCGTCCTGCCCGGTGATGCCGGTGATTAGGGCTTTTTTCTTCATGTTTTTTGTTTTTACCACTAAGGTGTTTTAACCATAGAGTTGCATGGGGTTTCATGGAGTGTTTTATCCACTGTGTGTCTCTGTGCGCCTCTATGGTGCTCTGTGGTGAATTTAACCATGGAGTGGCATGGGGTTTCATGGAGTTTATGTGCACTGTGTGTCTCTGTGCGCCTCTGTGGGGCTCTGTGGGGCTCTGTGGTGGTTTTAACCATGGAGTGGCATGGGGTTTATGTGCACTGTGCGCCTCTGTGGTGAATATAAAAGCTAATAGCCCAGAGCTGCCATGTCCTTTCCCAGCAGGTCAGACAGCTGAGCTGTTGATATGCGGTAGTGTTCCCGAATCGCGTGGCGCAAGTTTTCTGTCAGGTGAATTTCCGTTTCCCGCTCCCGGTTTACATCTGCATATTTACTGGCGTAGAAGGCAGTGAGCTTCTCTCTGCTCATTTCCAGCAGATGCTGCCGCTGCTTTGGTGCGATGTAATGTGGCCACCCAAATCCGAACAGGTTCAGGGCTATGGTTTTTGCTTTTACAGCGGGGTCATAGGGAGATATGGTCCAGGAGTTTTTGTTTTTCCGCTTAGAATTTTTCCGGCTGTTCTGCATTGAGGCAGGCTGAAATAGTTCCAGTTGGCAAAAGTCCTTTAAATGCTGCCAAAATTGGACCTGCCCGATTTCTTCCATCAGCAGGATACATACCTTGTCCTGGCCAAAGGCATCGTATAGCTCAGCGACCCATTTGCTGTAATCGTGTGTAGGCCCGTTCTGCAGGAGGTGCTTAATGTGGCGCTCAAAATCAGCCTGTGATGCCCGGGGATTGGAAGCCGCGACCTGTGCATAGCCGGAAGCTATGCGTTCAGCATAAATGCGCAGGACCAGAATAACTTTGATTTGCCCGTCTGTCCAAACTGTGTCGGAAAACTTTTTCAAAAAAGGAATAACAGGGCGCTGCACCAATTTATTCCTATTGGTCAGCATTTCATCGCTGAGCAGGTAGCGCTTTATGGAATCATCGTGATTTTCCCGGACACTTTTCACCCATCTTTTGACCTGTCTGAAGTTGCTCCACTGCCGGGGGCCCACCGGGGAGAAGGCTTTGAATTGCCTGGCGTAGTTTTGGGTGATGGAGCATTCCTGATGAGTGCCCAAGTAGCCTCTTTCTCCCTTGAAAACCTGATTTTGCAGGGTGGTACTGGCACATTTGGACAAGCCGATATGAACGATGAGGTCAGCCACAGGTATTGGATTCGATTAGCATGTTAAATCAGCGCTGTTTTTTTGCTTTATCTGCCTGAGCACTACATCGACCATCCAGTCTTCCGGATTAAAAGATCCTTCATGCCAACTTAAATCCCTATCCCAGTATCCGGGGCAGTTCCTGTACCCTGATGGGAAAAAGCCATAGCTTACTTCGACTATCAGGGGAGCATCGTTTTTGTCAAATACAAAATCATAGGCAGCGCATTGGAACCCGGTCTTATCAGAAATCTCGAAGGAAAGCTTTATACACCGCTCATCAAATAATTCACGCTCGTAAGCAAGGTTGCCGCTACCGGAGGCGCGGAAATCATTTTTGCGTACATAGCGTCTCAGTCCGAAGGCTTTTCCATCGATGACGATTATTCTGGTATCATAGGTATTATTGGGAATGAAATCCTGAAAGTAAACATAGCCCCTTTCTTTCCCCATAACTTTGCTGTAGTGGGGTGGGTATAGAAAACGAGCTATTCCTTTTGCCAGGTTCACAAACCCTGATTTCGACCACTGGAACTTGCGTACTCGTTCCCTGAAGGTACCCCATCGGTCGAAATTCTCAAAGCCTGAGCCGAAGGCCTTACGAACCAATCTTTGGGCTTGGGCTTTGGTTCTGGTTAGCTTGACATTTGTGGAGCCGGCTCCTCCCCGCAGCTTGAATACCTTAGGGAAGTCTGTTTGCTCAGTCCAGGCCAGAGCGGAGGCTTTATCGTAGAAAACGTAGGAAGGTACCATGGGCGCATTAATTCCTTCCATTAAATACTTTTGCCCCACTTTGTCATCAAAGTGCCAACCGGTATTAAAATCCGGGAAGGTGATCAGCCCACACTGCTGAGCCGCAAACAAGATCTGCCTCGCGGCCAGGATATCCGCTGGATTTTGCTGGGAGTGGTGCCACATCAAGGCATCGCAGCCTTTGAGCTGCTGTATTAAATCATTTGCGTAGCAATCGACCAGCTTATGTGGAATGCCTTGTTCCACACAGTATTCCACCCAGCGCGTGGTGAACCCTCTTTTCTTATGATGAATAGCGATCAAACGCTATGGATTTGCCGGGCGAGCTGATCGGAGGAGAGAAACGCCACATCCGGATAAATATCCGTGATCTTTTTTAACAGCTGCCGGAGTTGCTTCAGGTTGCGGTCGCGGTGGGCGACAGACATATTGCTTACATAGTTAATCCGGTGGGTGGAAATGATAGCTGGTTTGCCCCAGAAAAAGGCAGTCTGAATTTGTTGCATCGCCAGGTCTGACCAGTCTTTGTCCTTATCCCGATAGGGCTCGAAAATCACATTTCTGACCGTATAGATTTGACCCCTTGCATTTTTCGCTCCGGTGTACCTTCTGATCACTCTTGGCTTCCCTTTTTTTGCGGGTTGGGGGCAAACCTGGCCCGTTTGTCCCTGCAGGGCGATAATCCCCTGAGCATGAAGAAAGGGTTCAAGTTCTTTGGGCCATACATAATTGCAGGCAATAAAGGTTGACGAGGGAAAACCAAAGGTATCCTGAAACCTATTCAAACCGTCCTGGATGATAGCTTGTATGTGGCTCAGTTCCTGCATCGATTCTGCCCGGTATGCCGCCAGGTAGTTCCTTTGATAGGGTGATGATGTCCTGGTCTTTAAACCAAAGAACCGGTGCCGGAAAGCCATTAAAGTATCCCTGTTTTGTTTCCTGAGGTCTGTTA
>CAZNHN010000315.1:0-1734 GCA_964572415.1 uncultured Phaeodactylibacter sp. | reverse complement strand
AGGTGTTCTCTGGCGTGAAATTGCGGTTTGAAAAGCCCGGCACCAATGGCGTTCTGCCAGGTGAGCCTGTTGTCTTCTCCGTAGTATTCCCGGTAGGACTCCCAAAGAGGCTGATGGTAAAAAGCTTCGAATTTCGTTTCCGCTATTTTGGAAAAATCAGGATTTCCCATTACCATATTGGTGGTAAAAACCGGGGGCGCTCCGTTATTATTTTTGAATTTTGATAACAACTCCGCCAGGAGCTCCATATCTTCCCTTTTTTCCAGGCTGTCTAAAGTGTCGTACTTAGATTGATCAACCGGGATCCCTTTGGCCAAAAGATGGGAAAAAGCTCTTGGGGAAGGCATTCTTACCGCCCCCCAGTCATCACTTTCAAACACTACGATCTTCCGCCGGGTGCGCCAGCCGGGGATGTTGATCAGGTTGTTTTTGATTCGATCAATTATGCTCATTCAGCCAGAAAAATTTGGCTTTCCTTCATAAGTAGAGGTGGTGCATCTACATCCCGCAAAAAAATCAAGCCTTCCTCAAAGGTATGTATCCGGTAACTTTGGTCAAATGTAGCGTCATTGTTAAGCAAACGCACTGTATCTTCTGCAAAATTAGCTCCTCCCGCTGCAAAGCAAACCGAAAACGCAACGTGCCGGATATTCACTTCTGTAACGTAGGCTCTGCCTTCTTCGTCCTCTTTGAAATCCAACGTAAAAAAGCCATGCTTGGGGGCATTGGTCTGGGCAAAAAGCCGATCCATAACCTGCCTGGCAGTATCTACCAGTTTAGGCTCGTTTAATAAACGGCCGAAAGAGGTATTGCCGGTAACACCTGAAGGGGCGACCTTTGCCATAATGTATTTCACCCGCTCTGCGCAAGCCGCCCTCAGTAATTGCCCTTCAAAGTATAGCAGTTTACAAGCCAGGTTACGCCCAGGTAAGTACTGACTGCCAATGAACTGCCTGACTTTGGGGTTGATGTGGATCCAGTTACGCAGTGCAGATTCGTTTTCGACCTTTAGCGCGCCTAATCCACTTGATCCGGAGGTGGCGCGGATCCAAAAAGGAAAGCCCAGTGCTCTAACCGCTTCATCGAAAGATTCACTTTCTGGCTTGATAATGACTGAGGGGGGGACCCACCCGGTTTCCTTCAGGATATTTGTCATAAGACCTTTATCCGTAAGCTGTTTTGCCAGGGTATACCCAGGTAGCAGAGCTTTGCAAGGCAAGGCGTTTTCCTCAGCGCGTTTAGCCCAGGCGATAACTTCCAGCTCCGGTTGCACTAGTGCCATATCGATTTGATGCGCTCCGATAATTTGCTCTATGGCATGCCAGTAATCTGGATGACCAGCGGGAGGGACCAGATAGGTCTTGTTATAGAAGGTAGAGTCATATAAATCGCGGGCATAGGGATTGATGTCGGTACCGATGAATTCATATTGTTGGTAATGGCTGTACCAGCGTAAGGCGCGGACGATACTTCGGGGGGTAGGGCCGCCGATGCCGTTGATTAGTATTTTCATGTTTTTGTGTGGTGTTGCTTTTGTCTGTGGATGGTTTTTGTCCGCAGATGCCGCAGATTTTCGCAGATGGGTATTGAGCCTTATACCTGTATCCCTCTGTGCCTCTCTGTGGATGGTTTTTGTCCGCCGATGTCGCAGATTGCCGCAGATGTGTGGAGGGAGCTTGGTATCTGTGTCCCTCTGTGCCCATCTGTGGATGATTATGTCCGCCGATGCCGCAG
>CAZNHN010000314.1:0-6712 GCA_964572415.1 uncultured Phaeodactylibacter sp. | reverse complement strand
CCTCAACATCGAGGGCATCAATGCCGAGGTCGCTGCCGGGCAGTGGGAATTCCAAATCTTTGCGAAAGGGGCTCATGAAGCCGGTGATCAGGTATGGGTCGCCCGCTATCTGCTGGAGCGTACGGCAGAGAAATACGGCCTGGGCATCAACTGGCACTGTAAGCCGCTGCAGGGTGACTGGAACGGGTCGGGCATGCACGCCAACTTCTCCAACTCCCTGCTGCGGGAGGCGGGCAGCCGCGACGTTTACGATACCGTTTGTCAGGCCTTCGGTGCTTCCCCGGAAGTCATTAAGGCGCACATTGAGGTCTACGGGGAGGACAACCACCTCCGCCTGACCGGGCTGCACGAGACGCAATCGATTGATAAATTCAGCTACGGCGTTTCCGACCGGGGCGCGTCTATCCGCATCCCGATTGCTACGGTAGAGAATGGCTGGAAAGGCTGGTTGGAAGACCGCCGGCCCAACTCTGCTGCGGACCCGTACAAGGTGGCCGCACAGATCATTAGGACAGTGCATTCGGCGGATGTGATGGAGCCGGCCTGAAACAACAGGTAATTGCTATTTATTAACCTTATAGTTCCTGCATAGAAGTATGCAATTTTCTGCCTCCGGTTTTTTCCGGGGGCAGTCTTGTTGGAGCTTTAAGGTTGTGCTGGGCCTGGGGCAGGGCTGAGGTTAAGGTTAAGGTTAAGGATCCCGGCTAGACCTCCCAGGCGAAGACCGTTAACTGTCTTTTCCTGCGGAAGACCCCGGATGGTCTCAACCTCATCCTCGATCCGGGTTCAGCCCAAGGTCAATCTCAACCTCCCCCGAGACTAACCCGGGCCCCCTGCCAGGTTTTACCAAAATCCGGCAAAGCATAGCTACCACAGGCCATCAAAGTTTGTTACCTTTAGTCGACTTCAATTTATTTAGGAACTATAATTAAAAACTAAGCATATTTCTATGAGCCTTTCCAGATTCCAAGCCTTGGATACTATCCTTAATCGTTCCGGGTTTGAGTTGGAGTACGTAGACGTACCCGACCCCAAGATTTCCAACTTCTTTGGCTGTAATGTCTTCAACGACAAAGCCATGAAGGAATACATGACCGAAGAAGCCTTCAGCAACGTGAAGCTGGCCATCGAATCGGGCGCCAAGCTGTCGCGCGAAGATGCTGATATCGTTGCCGATGCCATGAAGCGCTGGGCGATGGACCACGGTGCTACCCACTACACCCACTGGTTTCAGCCGCTGACCGGCCGTACGGCAGAGAAGCACGATTCCTTCTTCACACTGCGCCCCGATGGGGAGGGGGTGGAAGAATTCACCGGCGATACCCTCGTTCAGCAGGAGCCGGACGGGTCGTCTTTCCCCGGTGGCGGGCTGCGTTCCACCTTCGAAGCCCGCGGCTATACGGCCTGGGACCCTTCTTCTCCGGCCTTTATCCTGGAAGTAGGAGAGGGCAAGACCCTTTGTATTCCTACCATCTTCGTTACCTACGGCGGGGACTCCCTCGACTACAAGCTGCCACTGCTGAAGTCGCAGTCCTACCTGGAGCAGGCGGCTATTCCGGTTTGCCAGTTGTTTGACGAGCAAGTCTCCAAGGTGTGGGTCACCCTTGGCTGGGAGCAGGAGTACTTCCTGGTGGACGAGGCCCTGTTCAATGCCCGTCCTGACCTTTTGCTTACGGGCCGTACCCTCTTGGGCAAGCACTCGCCTAAGGGGCAGCAGCTGGATGACCACTACTTTGGTTCGATTCCGGAGCGCGTCTACGCTTACATGCGCGACCTGGAGACGGAGTGCCACAAGCTGGGCATCCCGGTACGTACCCGCCACAATGAGGTAGGCCCTGGTCAATACGAGCTGGCGCCGATGTTTGAGGAAGTCAACCTTGCCGTTGATCACAATCAGCTGCTGATGGACCTGATGGACCGCGTAGCGCGCCGCCACAAGCTGCGGGTGCTGCTGCACGAGAAGCCCTTTGCGGGTGTGAATGGCTCAGGCAAGCACAACAACTGGTCGATGTCGACCAACACGGGCAGCAACCTGCTGTCGCCGGGCAAAAAACCGGGCAGCAACCTCCGCTTCCTGACTTTCTTTGTGAATACGATTCAGGCGGTGTACAAGCACGCGGATATTCTGCGGGCCAGTGTAGCTTCGGCTTCCAATGACCACCGTTTGGGAGCGAATGAAGCCCCGCCAGCTATCATTTCCGTCTTCATCGGCGAGACCCTCACCAAGGTGCTGGACAGTATTGAGAACGGAGCGACTCTGGATGAGGCCGGCGTGAAGGAAGTGATCGACCTGCTGAATAAAATTCCGAACCTCGAGCTGGACAACACGGACCGTAACCGGACGTCTCCGTTTGCTTTCACCGGCAATAAGTTTGAGATCCGTATGGTGGGATCTACGATGAACTGCGCGGCACCGATGACAGTGATGAATACCATCGTGGGCCGTCAGTTGGAGCTGTTCAATGCTGAGCTGAAGGAGCTTATGGACAAAGGGCAGGAGCGGGATGCGGCTATTCTGACCATCCTACGCCGCTATATCAAGGAGTCCAAGGCAGTCCGCTTTGAAGGCGACGGCTACAGCGAAGCCTGGGAAAAGGAAGCCAAAAAGCGTGGCCTGGCGAATACGCCAAACACGCCCGATGCCCTGAATGCTTATATGACGAAGGATGCGATGGAGCTGTTTACGTCGAGCAAAGTCTTCACGGAGAAGGAGTTGCACGCCCACTACGAGGTGATGAATGAGAATTACATCATCAAGCTACAGATCGAGGCCCGCACGATGGGTGAGATGGTGATCAACCACATCCTGCCTGCCGCGATTGCCTATCAGGGGCAGCTGGCGGATGGTGCAGTGAAGATCAAGGAGCTGGGGCTGAGCGAGAAAGAGTACAAGGCGCAGCTGGATATCATCAAGCTGATTGCGGAGAATGTCAGCCTTATCAAGCAGAAGGTCAGTGAGATGACCAATGCCCGCCGTGATGCCAACGAGCTGGAGGATGCCAATGAGATGGCGAAGGCCTATTGTTACAAGATCAAGCCTTTGATGGAGGAGATCCGCACCTATGCTGACCGCCTGGAATACCTGGTGGATGACCGGGAGTGGCCGCTGATCAAGTACCGGGAGCTGATGTTCGTCCGGTAAGAGATACGTTTTAGACTGTTGTAAAGGAGTAGCCCGGGCTGCGCGTATGGCGTGGCTTGGGCTGCTTTGGTTTTTGGGGTGGGAAAGAAGAAATATAAAACTGCAAAACGCTTAATGTAAAATGCAAAAGTGGCGAGCGTTGCTGTTGGTTCATTCTTGGGATTCGAACGTTGCCGGTCGGTGTGGCAGACTCGCCCGGCGCTCTCCTTTCGCCGGGTGTGCTTTGAGTCAGAACGCCGGGGGAAGAGACCTCCTTCGTCGAGACTTCGCCGATCGGGGAGTGCCCCCGGCGTTAGGTGAGCAGTGCCGGTCGGTGTGGCTGGGGGCTCACATTTCGTACCTATGGCACGAGGCAGTGGTTGGTCTTGGGGGTTACCTATATCTTGCCCCTAATGGGGCAGTGGGCTGGGCTGCGTCTCCCTGGGCAGACCGCGCGGCGCCCTCAGCCTTAACCCTGGTTAGGTCTTGCACTGGACCAACCTCAACCTGGGCTTGGGTTTCTTGGTCCCGTTGGTGGTCTCCTTCCTGGGGCAAGCGATGCCGGTGGGTGAGGCTGGCTCGCCCGGCGCTCTCCCTTCGCCGGGTGTGCTTGGACTATTTCTTGATAATGGAAAAGGTTGAAGGTCCACCCCCGCCCCCCGCCAGGATAGTAATGGTTTTGTATTGGGTCGGTTGACCTTTTCGGTCAGGTGAGCATTTCGCCGATACTGGATATTAACTCATGTAGCGAGACCACCTCAATTCCCTTTTCCTTAGGATATCCGGAAGGTACCGGTGCAGCAATATAGCAGTGGTCGGGATTGATATCCCGGAGGGAGGCGTAATTGCCGGAGGTTAGTTTGGGTGCAACGGAGGCTTTGCATTCCACCACTGCGGTCTTATGGCCATTGGATAAAACAAAATCTATTTCTGCGCCATGGTTGGTCCGGTAAAAGGAATAGTCCAGGTTGGGAAAATGGCCTTTCAGGTTGGCCAGTACCGTCGTTTCCCAAAGGGAACCAAAGGTTGGATGGCCAGCTGCCTGCTCGAAATTTTTCAGTTGGAGCAGGGCCGTGGTTATGCCTGCATCCGAGATATAAACTTTTGGAGATTTGACCAGCCGTTTTTTGGTGTTTCGTTCGTACGGGGGCACTTGTAGGAGCATAAAGGTCCCTTCGAGCAAATCAATATACTTTCTGACGGTGGTATTGCTAACGCCCAGGGCGCTTCCCAACTTACTGAAATTTATCGTTTGTCCATTAGTATGGGCAAGCATTTGCCATAGCCGGCGCATAGTCCGGGGTGTAAAACCTGCAAACTGCAGTAGGTCACGCTCCAGAAAAGTGCTGATAAAGTCCTGTCTCCAATCATAGGAGACTTCCTCTTTTGGCGCCAGCAAGCTGAGTGGGAATCCTCCTCTGTATAAATAGGTCTCCAGGCTAACCTGGTCGCTGATCTCTGCGAAAAGAAAAGGAGTCAAGCGCTTGAAGCTAATTCTGCCAGCCAATGATTCTGAACTTTGCCTGATCAGCTCCCGCGATGCACTTCCTAAAATAAGGTACATGCCTTTCTTTGCGGTGGTATCGATGAGGCTACGCAGTACGGGGAATAGCTCAGGCATCCGATGGATTTCATCCAGGCATATGAGTTTGTCGGTTTGGGTGCTCAGGAACCATTCGGGGTCTTGCAGTTTCTGAAGGTCGGAAGGTCTTTCCAGATCCAGATAAAGTGTTTTTTCTTTTTCCTTCAGTAATTCTTTGACCAGGGTTGATTTACCGCATTGCCTGGGCCCCAGCACAGCGGTTGCCGGATTGTATTTTAAAGATTCCTTAATGGATGGCTCCAGAATTCGTGATAAGTACATATTTTTTGTGTAAATTTAAATTTTGGGTTTTAATTTACACAAAAAAACGGTGTTTTTGACAGATAAGTTTAAGGGCTACAGGTAATAAATGTAAAACTGCAAAACGCTTAATGTAGAATGTAAAGGGGGCGAGCGGTGCTTTGGGGGGATTCTGGGTGTTTTGGTTTTGTCCCTCCTTCGCCTTGAGGCTTCGGCGGGCGGTGGGTGTTGTGGTTTTGTGGTGTTTTGGTTGGGCAGGTTGGGTGGGTGCTGAGCGGTTAGGGTATACTTTGAGGGTGGGCTTGGTTTGGCAGTATGCCCTAACTTGCGGGTGGGGAAGGAAATGTGAAACTGTAAGCTGCTTAATGTAAAATGTAAAGGGGGCGAGCGTTGCCGGTCGGTTGTTCCGGGCTTATACATTTCGTACCTATGGCACGAGGCGCTGGCTGGGCTTGGAGGTTACCTACTGTTTAGCCCCTACGGGGCATTGGCTGTGCTGGGTCTTCGGGAGGTGGTCGCAAAGCGGTCGTGCCCTTGGGGGACGCTGGTGGGTGCTTCTCCGTCCGACGTAGCTTAAGCGCCAATATGCATCCGTATGGACTGGCCCGCCCATACGGGCAAGTTATGGGAAGTCGGAAACCTCAACCTCGGCTGGGCGGCGCTCGGGACCAACCTTGACCTTTCCGGAGCCGCCCATTTTTTACCAAATTAAGAAAACTTTGAGTGCGCCCATGAACTTTAACGACCACCCCTGCCGTTCCTAAAATGTGACTGGCGCGGTTTTGGGCGTCAGAACAATTAAACTAAAAAACAAACATGATGAAGCGCATTCAGATGACCTTGCTTTCCTTTGTACTGCTGATTAGTGCGGTGAGTTTCACCGGCTGTGGCGGGGATGATGACCGGGGGGGCGGTATCAATTTATTCTCTATTGAGGATGACAAAATGCTGGGCCTGCAATTGAGGGATGAGATACTGGCCAACCCTCAGGAATACCCCATTCTGGATCAGGGGCAGTACCCTCAGGCTTATGCTTTTTTACAGGATATTGTGGATGACATCCTGGCCAGCGGGGAAGTGAAGTATGCGCAGGAGTTTGCCTGGGAGGTCTACATTATTGATGACCCTGAAACGCTTAATGCCTTTGCTGCGCCGGGCGGTTATATTTTTGTGTATACGGGGCTGATTAAGTTTCTGGAGGAGAAGGATGACTTTGTAGGCGTGATGGGGCATGAAATTGCTCACGCTGATTTGCGCCATTCCACGCAGCAGCTCACACAACAGTATGGTGTGGCGACCTTGCTGAGCCTTCTGCTGGGAGAGGATCAGGATCTGCTGAATAATGTCCTGGGTAGTCTGCTGGGGCTTAAGTTTAGCCGGGATGATGAGTCGCAGGCGGATCAGTTCTCAGTTATCTATTTGTGCGAAACGGAATATGCCGCTAATGGTGCGGCGAGCTTTTTCCAGAAGCTCCTTGATTTAGGCAATGCTAATCCACCGCAGTTTCTAAGTACCCACCCCAACCCGGACAACCGCGTAGAGGCTATCAATATGGAAGCGGAAGACCGAATGTGCGACACAACTTTTGATTCGGATGCGCAGGCTTGGATGGCTTTTCAGAATAGCTTGCCTTAGGGGTTTCTCTGGGGTTTCACGCGGAGGTCGCAGAGGGTTTCACGCGGAGATTGCGGAGGTTTCACGCGGAGGTCTCGGGGGGTTTCACGCGGAGGTCGCGGAGGGTTTCACGC
>CAZNHN010000313.1:5965-6725 GCA_964572415.1 uncultured Phaeodactylibacter sp. | reverse complement strand
TGCAGCCAGGTTGCTATTCACCTGTTCAGAGCGGGATGCTCCGGGAATAATGGTGCTTACTTCCGGGCGGCGCAGAATCCACTGCAGAGCTGCATGGGTAAGGGGGTAGCCTTGTGGTAAAAAGCTTTCTACCCGGTCTACCGCTTCCAGCCCTTTTTCGAACGGGATGCCGGCAAATGTCTCGCCTTTGTCAAACCATTCTCCGTTACGGTTGCCATGCCGGTGATCACCTGCCCCAAAAGTGGAGGACCTGGAAAACTTGCCGGTTAATAGGCCGCTAGCCAGAGGTACCCGCACAATAATCCCCACTTCACGTGCCTTTGCTGCTTCGAAGAAGTAATCCTCCGGCCGCTGCCGGAACATGTTGTAAATGATTTGTATGGTAGTGACGTTGTTGTACTCCAGCGCTTTCATTGCTTGTTCCACCTTTTCCACACTGACACCGAGGTGAGCAATTTTCCCTTCCTTTTTTAAGTCTTCAAAAAGGCCGAATATTTCAGGCCGGTAGTAGACTTCCCAGGGCGGGCAGTGGAGCTGTATGAGGTCGATTTGTTCCAGGCCAAGGCGTTGCAGGGAGTCCTCCACGTAACCCCGCAGCGCTTTTGGGGTATAGCCTTCGCTGACATGAGGATTGATCTGCCGGCCACATTTGGTGGCCACGTAGATGCGCTCACCCGATTCGCGGGCCGCTTTGCCCACAGCTTTCTCGCTTTCGCCGGCTTCGTACACATCGGCCGTATCGATGAAGTTTACGCCCTGA
>CAZNHN010000313.1:2481-5955 GCA_964572415.1 uncultured Phaeodactylibacter sp. | reverse complement strand
TGTATGCGTAAAAGGACTGCTGAAAAAGTCCCAACCCGGTGCTTGCACCACCTGATTTTCCCAACCTTCAGCCAGGCCGTCGTCGAAGCCGCTGCCCCATTTCCCACCTACCTGCCAGGTGCCCAGGCTGATGGCTGAGATGTTAAATCCGGTCTTTCCTAAAGTTCGGTATTGCATATTTTAAGGTTGTGTTTGCCCGCTGACATTAATGCCACGCAGCAAAGCGATGTACTTTGACATAGCTGGCTATTTCCATTCAATAGTCGTCTGCAGCAGGTCAGCAGAGTTGGGGCCGACCATGATATCGAAAGTGCCGGGCTCAGTGACAAATTGGCCATCAGGCATGTAAAAGCCCAGCTCTTGTGTGGTCAGCCGGAAGGCAACCGTTCGGCTCTCGCCGGGTTGGAGCATCAGTTTTTCAAACCCTTTCAGTTCCTTGGTGGGGCGGACCACGCTTGCTGCCCGGTCCCGGATGTAGAGCTGCACGATTTCTTCCCCTGCCCGGTCACCGGTGTTGGTCAGCTTGACGGTCACCTCCACAGATGACCCGCGCAGGTTAGCCCTGAGCTCGTCGTAGGCAAAGGTAGTATAGCTCAGCCCATAGCCAAACGGGAAAAGCGGGCTAAGGGGGGAGTCGATGTAATGAGTGTAAAAGACATCTCCCTTTGTATTGGGGCGGCCGGTATTATGCATGTTGTAGTGGATGGGGACCTGTCCGAGATTTCGGGGGAAGGTCATCGGCAGCTTGCCACTCGGGTTGTAATCACCGTACAGCACCTGAGCAACGGCATTGCCGGTTTGAGAACCCAGCTGCCAGGCTTCCACAATAGCCGGGATGCGTTCTGCAGCCCAGGGAATAGTAAGCGGTCGCCCGTTATTGAGCACCAGCACAACGTTGGGATTGTTTTCGTAGACTTTTTCTAAAAGCTCCTGTTGCAGGCCCGGCAGGCTGATGTCGGTGCGGCTACGGGCTTCTCCACTCATAAAGCCATGTTCGCCGAGTACCATGATGACGATATCGGCATTCTGAGCGGCTTCAATCGCTTCTGCCATACCGGTCCGGTCGGTGGTGTTGACTTCAACCGGGGTAATAAAAGTGGGGGTGTTGGACCAGAGCTTAGGCCCCGCTGCGTAAGTGAGCTCATTGCCCTCGTAGGCAGAAAGCCCTTCGAGGACAGAGACGGCCGTACCGTCATCGGAGCCGATACGCCAGCTGCCGAGGGGGCTGGTTTTGTCATTGGCGAGCTGACCGATCAATGTGATTTTAAGGCCCTCCTTTTTCAGAGGGAGCAGGTTGCCTTCGTTTTTGAGCAGTACGATCGACTTCTTAGCCATATCCAGGACTGCTTCCTGATGAGCCTCATTGTAGAGGAGTTCTTCTTCCCGCTCCTCATTACAGTACCGGTAAGGGTCTTCAAACAAGCCCAGCATATACTTAGCGCGAAGGATGCGGCGCACCGCGTCATCAACCAGGGATTCGCTAACGGCACCGGACTCCACGAGGTCCTGCAAGTGATTGATGTAAGCGTAGGACTCCATATCTATATCGGATCCTGCCGTGACAGCTTGCTTAGCCGCCGCCTTCAGGTCTTCAGAATAGCCATGCTCTTCCATCTCGGCAATGGAGGCCCAGTCCGAGACCACCACTCCCTCGAAACCCCATTCGCCTTTCAGCAAATCCCGCTGCAGGTAACTGCTGCCGGTCACCGGTTGGCCATTGAGGAGGTTGAAGCCATTCATAAAGCTGCCCACGCCTGCCTCAACAGCTGCCCGGAATGGAGGCAGGACGGTATTGTGCAGGGTTGCCGTACCTATGTCTGCGGTGTAATAATCCAGGCCAGACTGGGCAAACCCGTAGCCGGCAAAGTGTTTGGCGCAAGCCATGATCGTATTATTGGCGCTGAGGTCTTCGCCCTGAAAACCCCGGATGCGGGCAGCGGCAATAGCACTGCCCAGATAGGTATCCTCCCCGCCGCCTTCCATAACCCGGCCCCAGCGGGCATCACGGGAGATGTCCATCATGGGGGCAAAGGTCCAGCTGACGCCGGTTGCGGAGGCTTCTGTAGCAGCCATACGGGCGGAGGCTTCAATGGCTTTCAGGTCCCAGCTGGCAGCTTCTGCCAATGGGATGGGGGCCAGGGTCTTGTAGCCATGGATAATATCGGAAGCGAAAATTAGGGGAATGCCCAGACGCGACTCCTCAACGACCAGCTTTTGCATCGCCCGGACTTCCTCCACGCCCCGTACATTCAGCACGGAACCCACCCGGCCATTGCGGAGGTCTTCGTATTTGCGTTTGGCGTTTCCAGCGGAAGGGGCAGGCCCGGTGGCTTCCCAAAAACCACTGTATTGATTCATTTGCCCTACCTTTTCCTCCAGCGTCATTTTGGAGAGCAGGTCCTCGATAAATTGGTCCATATTTTCGTTTTGTGCCTGGGCAGTGCATAGCCATGCTGCTGCCAATATAAATAAGAGTGTCTTTTGCATAGAAGTAACCTGGTTTTTACGAAATGGGTAATAGAGCCGATGCGGCGAGCAGTTTCCCTGAACTTTTATGCCGTACCTCAATCCGGCACCTTGTGTTTTCCGGATTGGGTAAAGCAGTAGTGGGTAAAGATAGGGACAGCGGCTTAGAGATCGGGAATTGGTGAAATTTCTTACCTGAGATAAGACCGATTAATTCCCGGCGGACTTCTACCTGACCGCTATCATCAGTATAGTCTGAGCCGGGGTTCAGTAATGGATGGCCATCCGGATCAAAGAACCGGGCTTTCACGATTGTCCGGGTTTGATTGGTGATTTGCCCGGCCATGGAAATATTTAAGTAAAAATCGCCATCCCGGAAAGAACGGGAAAAATTAACCTTCTCAATGTGTGCTTCTGCACTGGAAACAGGCGGCAGAAAAGCTTTGGTGTTCAGCTTGTTCGTGGAAAGGGTAAGCGATTGAGTTGTGCGCTGTGTGGATTGGCTGGCAGGAAGGCTAAGCTCTGCAGAGACCGCATCGAGGATTTGCTGGGAAATTTTGAAGTTTTTCAAACCGCTGAGTATTTCTTCTTTTGAGGCCAGTTGGCTAATATCCGCGTAAGCCACTCCTGTACCAGGTTGTGGTGTAATGGGAACTGGCTCTGCGTCATCTTCTGTTTCGAGGAGCTCATAGCCTACCACTACACCTGTGGCAAGTAGTGCAGTAAGGACGGCAGCGTTTTTAGGGTTACTTAGAGCCGTTTTTCCATATTGCGCAAACTGTCGAATCTGGGCTGGGGTAGCATTTGAAGAAAATCGAAAGATCGTCGGTTTACCAACTCTGATATTTCCGTACTGTTGTACTTCATCAACTGAAGAAATGATGGTACGTTTTATGGCCTGATTGCCGAAGGGGGAAGAAGCGTTGCTGGCTACAATTGCTTTGTTGCTTTCGGCGGTGACGATGTACCTGGTAAAGTCATCCATGTTGACAGGGCCAGCCGGGGCTA
>CAZNHN010000313.1:0-2471 GCA_964572415.1 uncultured Phaeodactylibacter sp. | reverse complement strand
CGGTGCGGGCGGAAAGCTCATCGAAGCGCAGCGCCTCGCCCGCCTCATAGAGCAGAATGTCCCCCCCCGCCGCTTCCGCCGCAAGCCTGAAGTATGAATACGGTTAGCAAAAAGAAAAAGGGTAAACGCATAGGTTATCAGTTTTTACAATGCTGCTCGATTAAGGTATCAGCAATGGGAAAGCCCATTTCCTGTACCGCCTTCCAATCTTTACAGGCCTGTTGCTGATCTTTGAAAAAATGTACATAAAGATAGCCGCGGTTGGTCAGGGCCAAAGGATGGTTTGGTGAGATACGAAGGGCCATATTCAGGTCTTCCAGGGCTTGTTCCCAGTCCGGAGTACGCTGTTGCATGAGCAGGGCTGCCCGTTCAATATAGGCCTCCGTAAATGCCGGCTCTTTCTGAATGACCCGGGTAAAGGTCTTGATCGCTCTCGAAGTTTTTCCACTCCGGCGTTCCTTCATGCCTAACAGAAACAGGTCAATTTTTTCCCGGTGTTCTGTATCAAAGTTTTGGGCTTGTCCCTGAGGGTCTTTTTCCCATTTTCGAAAGAGGTAAAAAAGACGGATCGCTTTTTCCATAAACCGCTCCCATTCAGTGTCTTCCAGCTTATTGGAAGCCTCGGATGGATGCCAAATTTCGCCCACTAAACCTCTGATTTCTGCGTGTAACTGCCGGGCAGCAAAAGCTACGGGCACCCACTGCAGTTGCTCAGCACTGAATTGCAATTGTTCCACTGCAGTCTGAGGACGTCCGTCGTTTAGGAGCGCTTTTATTGATTTAGCATCGTGTAGTTCAGGGCTTGGCATTATTTGGATTTTGACCCGTTCTGCAATAGCAGAGGTTTTCCTGGAATTACCATGAAACTTGAGTGCAATCATTCCACAATACCAAAATTAATCATTTTGCACTAAAGCATGAAACTACTGGAGGCACGGGTGTGAACACAGTTCATAACAAATTGCACTACTTGAATAGCCTGGCAGCATTCGTGGATAAGCTGGAGCAGAGCGGGAAGCTCTACCCCAGCAGCTATCGCGCTTAAATGCAGAGGGTCGCCCCCCTGGTATTGATAGCCGGTGGTCACTTTCTGTTTTGTGCAATTTGTAAAACACACGAGGCACGGATCATTTGCCACTTTTCTGGGGAGAGTACGCGGTCTTACCGTTAACTCTGACTGGTCAAATCTGTGGAGGATGCAGTTGTATTTGATACCGGCTTAATGTAATTCACCACCCGGCGTACCGTTTTACGACGGATTTCCCGCTCCAGCTCCCGGTTGGTCTCGCGCAGAACGTATTGGAACTTCAGGCTCACACTATCTTTGCGGATATCCACGACCTTGAGATTGTAGCTTTGAGGCTCAATGTGGGCTTCGTATTCCTGAATAGAGCGGGCGAGGTCTGATTCCAGTTCTTCTACGGTCTGAATGGCGGCAATCAGTACTTCAAACTCGATGCTCACCTTCTTGATTTCCCGCCGGGTGTAGTTGACAATTTCGCTGGAAAAGACTTTGTTGTTGGGGATGAAAATAACATCATCGTCCTCATTGAGCAGTGCAATTTTGGTGAGGTTGATGTCTGTAATTTTCCCTTTGTGCTCTCCGATTTTCACATAGTCATCTATTGTGACTTCCCGGGAAAAGCTGATAATAATCCCGCTGATGATTTCCGACACATAGTCTTTGGAGATGATGGCAATGGCAGCTGCTACAATACTCAGGGTCGTAAAAAGGGTCTTCAGGTCAATGTTCCAGAAACCCAGAATAGTGATCATAGCCGCGCCGGTGAGCACGATGTAATAGATGTTGCGTAAGCCCAGCAGGACGTTATCGTTCTTAGAAGAGGGGAGTTTTTTGTTGCGGCGGTACAGGTAACTCAGGATAGCTACGGCAAGGCTTGCACTCAGAGCGAAGACAATGAACCCCATCACCAGGCTGGCATGGGCTGCCCACGGATCATCCAGGTAAGATGCGGCAGGAAGGTTGATCCGAATAGCAATAAGTGCAGCAAGCAGCAGAGCGCAAAGTGTTACCTTCAACCCTCCCTTACTAAAAAAGGGCATAATCAATTAATTGTGATACCCTTAGAACGTTGCCGTTTGCGGTTGAGTTGTGCTTGCCTGCATGTATCGGGCCAACTGATGAGCAGCCCGCCTGACCATGGGCTTCCCAGAGAGGTCTTCCATAGGCTTAATTCCACCGATGCTCAGGGTATTGACTTCCGATAATACCCGCAGGCCTTCATCGTTGACCAGGGTGTCCATGCCAAACATCACGATGCCTTTGGGCAGCAATACCTTGGATAGTTCACGGGCCATCCGGCGTTCCCGCTCGTCGGGCTCGGAGAGCACTGCCTGTCCGCCCTGAGCTGCATTACAGAGCCAGGAACCCTTAGGGGGCATACGGAGCACCGCGCCTAAAATCCGCCCGTTGACGACCACTATACGTTTGTCGCCCTTTTTGACGTTTT
>CAZNHN010000312.1:5853-6908 GCA_964572415.1 uncultured Phaeodactylibacter sp. | reverse complement strand
ACTGCTCATTTTTTTGGGGTTGCTTTGGAAATCAAACACAAAAATACACTACCTTATACTTCACAATAAAGGGATCTTTTAGAAAAAAAACATATTCAAAAGTTAAACAATTGGGATGAAAATCAAATAAGTGGTTTTGATATCCTGTTGTCCAAAACGGAGATGCGACGTGCGAGACGGTCGACCAATGCGACGGCGTAACGGCCCCGGTCAAAAAGCTCCACAGAAGCATTCGTATACCCCATGCCTCTCAGTTTGCTTACCATTTCCTCGGCATTATTCCGGTATTTAAAAGTGCCGGCCAGTACCATATACTGCCCACTGGCAACAGAGGCATAATCAGACTCTGCCTTTCCCGAAGTACTCCCAGGGGACCTTCCGGAAGATTGGAGGTCGCTGTCCGCATCCTCATAGGTGGGCTCCGCTTCTTCATAACCGGATTGCCCGCCCTCACCGGTATTCCCGTCAGTGTTATCAGAAGCCGCCCCGCCTTCATCGTAGTACCCATCATCAAAGGTGGCCGTTGTATCTTCCGGATAGTACTCCTCGTCTGTGTATTCGTCCTCAGGTTCCGTAATCGTTTGATCTGCCGTGACCGGGTCTTCCGGACTGCTACCCAGTAGATTGGTGGTCATGTAGATCAGATAGACGAGCGCGGCAACGCATACAGCAACAATAGCAATGGTGACGTAATCGAGTCTTGACATAGTGGCGATGGTGTTGTTTGGTGATGAAAATAGGTATTTTTTACTAACTACCGTTAAATCTGTACCTAAGCTCAACTTTTAACAGCTTAAATGCAATATCTAAACGCTCCAATCGGTTAATGTTGCCGTCTGTCATCGACGCTTCCCCTGATAAAACTTTCAAATACCAAAAATCAATTGCTCATCCGGAGTACCTCTACGCTTTTGCCTGGAAGCCCGCCTGTGGCTTCTATTGTCAAACTCAAAATCCTTGGAATCCATGAAGCGAAGTATGCTTTAGTCGGATGAATCAAAACTAAGGGAAATTCGAGGTCGATAGCCCTATCTTCAAGACCTTGGAGGCCCTGT
>CAZNHN010000312.1:1608-5843 GCA_964572415.1 uncultured Phaeodactylibacter sp. | reverse complement strand
CTACGCTTTTTGCCTGAAAGCCCATGGGCTTTTTTTATTAAACTCAAAATCCTTGGAACATGAACACCAAATTGCTCAAAACCTGGATGGTGGTACTCGGCTTTGCGCCCTTTTTCCTGACCGCGCAGGAGGCCACTGCCCCTCAACCTGATGAGACCAGCCCGGAAGCAGAAGAAAGCATCCCTATTGATGAAATGACGGAGGAACAACGCACCCAGGCGATCTTCACTGCAGTGACCAGCGGAGATACAGAAGGGGTCAAGCCGCTGCTCTCCTGCCTCACCTACTACAAGCACAATGAGGATGGGGAAACCGCCCTCACGCAGGCCATCAAACAACAAGATCAGGCCATGGTGGCACTCCTGACGGAAGACGCCGTGATCAACCTCAAAAACCAGGCCGGGGAAACCCCGCTGACCCTCGCGATCAAGCAGGGCAACCTGCCCATTATCCAACTCGTCATGCGCCGGGCCAAAGCCGGGCTGAAGAATGACGCCGGAGAAGCCCCTCTGTTTCTGGCTATAGACCTGGAAGACCTCTACCTCTTACAGGAGCTGATCAGCCGGGGCGCTGATGTCAACCGCAAGTCGAATGGCATTACCCCTCTCGCCAAAGCCACCCAACAAGGACAAATCCAGTCGGTAGCCCTGCTCATCCGAAATGGTGCAGACCCCAGCATCCCCAACGACAACGGCGATCTGCCGCTTTACCTTGCTACGGATAACGGACAAACAGTCATAGCTGGTGTTTTGCTTCACAAAAGCCCTCAGCCCATGAAGGATGCCAACTGGACCACCAAAATCGGGCAACCGCTGATTGTGATCGCTACCAAACAGGGCTTCGACCAAATTGTCAAAACCCTCCTCGATTTCGGCGCAGACCCGAATCAGTTTGACCACCTGGAAAACACCGCACTTAACATCGCCGCCGAACAGGGCAGGTATGCCCTTTCCAACCTCCTTGTACAATCCGGTGCCGACCCCAATCATGCCAACATCATGGGCACCACGCCTATTGCTGCTGCCGCTAAAAATGGCCACAATGAAGTTGCCAACCTGCTGGCAGAACAAGGCGCCAACCCCAATACCCGAAACTACGAGGGCATCGCCGCTACCGATTACGGAAGCTACCTCAACAACCGGGAGCTTGATGCCGTCATCAATGCCTTTGACCAAATACCGGAGGCTGACAACCCTTAAAGTATCCTAAAAACCGATTGATTCCCCATTACCTGACCGGGGCTGGCCTTGTGCTGGTCTCGGTTTTTTTATTTTTTTTCACCCCTTAGTTTGACTTTTAAACTAAGAGTGCGTATACTTGTATCGCAATAGATAGTTTGAAAATGAAACTAAGACTGTTTTTACTGAGGTTGAACTACCTTGTGAAAGCCAGGCAGGCTATTGCCCCCGGGGATTTTTTATTCTCAAATCCTAAAATTTAAACAAGATGGGTTACGCAAGATGGTCGAGTGATGCCTACCAGCATCTCCGGGCAAGTTATGCCAACAAGTCAAGAGACGATATTTTTCAGGCCAACCGCCACCGGCGGATGAATGCCGCTGTGAACCCGTACGGGATTCGCGTCCGGGAAAGCCGGGATTCGCAACGGCACCCTAATTCCTTAGCCATTGGTGTTTTCCTGGATGTGACGGGCTCGATGGGCCGTATACCGGAGCAGCTCGTGCGCTACAAGCTGGGCGCACTTATGAATACGCTGATTGCTCATGGCATTGAGAGTCCACATATTATGTTCTCTGCTATTGGCGACCATCTCTCTGATCAGGCCCCGCTACAGGCCGGGCAATTTGAGGCTGGAGCGGATGAGCTGAGTGATGGGCTATCCAAACTCTGGTTGGAAGGCGGAGGCGGCGGCCAAATTCAGGAGTCCTACCTCCTCGCCTGGCTGCTGGCCGGCCGGCACACCTCTATTGATTGCTTTGAAAAGCGTGGGCAGAAGGGTTTTCTCTTCACCGTAGGAGACGAAGCCAGCTGGGAACGGCTCTCGCCCGAGCAGGTACAACGCATCATGGGATACCGCCCCCAGCATACGCTTGATGCAGCGACCCTGCTCCGGGAAGCCCAGCGGATGTACCACGTTTTCCACATCCACATCAACGAAACCGGCTACCGCAACCACCCCGAAGTGATCGGCTTCTGGAAAAGCCTGCTGGGGGAGCGCGCCCTGATACTGAATGACCACAATGCTCTGGCCGAGCTCATCGCCGCCACAGTAGCTATAGTCAGTGGGCACCCATTTGAGCAAACGATGGCGGGCTTCAAGCCAGCCGCCGCACAACAGGTATCTCAGGCGTTAGCTCCGGGTACAGGCTGGAACAAGCGCTCTCCAAACACTACAATCCTTCCATTATGAGCACACAGATTGTCATTGGGCTGGGCTACGGCGACGAAGGCAAGGGCCTGGCCACCGATTATCTGAGCCGCCGGGCGGCGCACCCCGTTGTGGTGCGCTTCTCGGGCGGCCATCAGGCGGGGCACACGGTAGTAGGCCCCAAAGGGGAGCGGCATGTATTTTCGGGCATTGGCGCGGGCACTTTTCAGGGTGCACCTACCTTTTGGAGCCGGTACTGCACGTTTTCGCCCCCTGCGCTGCTGAATGAGCATCAGGCATTGTCGAAGCTGGGCTATCCACCCCGTATTTTTGTGGATGCGCTGTGCCCGGTCACCACGCCTTACGATATCGCATACAATCAGCTGCTGGAGCGCAGTCAGCGACATGGCAGTTGCGGAGTGGGCTTTGGGGCTACCGTTGCGCGGCATTCGGAAACGCCCTACCGGCTCTTTGCGCAGGACTTGGCCTACCCCGTAGTGGTGCAGCAAAAACTTAAAGCCGTTGAGCAGTACTACGTGCGCAAAGCCAATGGGCTGTTGGCGGCAGAAAACTGGAAAGAGGAGGTCATGGCATGGCAGGAACAGTTGCCGGCTGTGCTAAAACGTATCCACCTCACCTCGGAATCCCGGTTTTTTGAGCGGTACGAAGGAGCCGATTTTATTTTTGAGGGCAGTCAGGGTATTCTGCTGGACATGGACCACGGGTTTTTTCCGAATGTTACCCGGGCGCACACCACCTCCCGCAACGCACAGGCCATTATTAGGCGCAACGGGCTGCCAGAGCCGGAAATGTTTTGCATCACCCGGGCTTACCAAACCCGGCACGGCAATGGTTTTCTGAGCAATGAAGGCATTCCTGAGGGCCTGGTTATCAACCCCAAAGAGACCAATCAGGAAAACGAATGGCAGGGGCCGCTGCGCTACGGCACGCTGGACGTCGACCTGTTGCGCTATGCCCTTCAGTCTGAGGGCAACTACTCCGCCGGTCAAAAACGGCACCTGTTCCTCACCTGCCTCGACCAGTTGCAAGGACAGCTGCAGGCTACCCTTGGCGGCAAACGGCATACTTATCAGACACCGGATTTAATCGCCCGCCTCCTCCCAGGCATTACCGGCATAGTTTACCAGAGCTACTCCGATGACGGGCTGCAGGTCAAAGGCGCTACTTTTACGGCAAAGGCCATAGGCAAATAATTATCTTTGCGCGGACCATAATCCGCAACCTATGACACTAAGAGAATTTTTTGACGTACTGACCAACGATCCGACTTATGTACTGGTTTACCTGTCCATCATACCGGTCATGGCCTTTGTGGCCGGGCTGACGGGACAGGACAAAGGCCACGAAGCACCGTGGAAATACCTTTACTCCACGCTGATTTACTTCATTTGTGTGCCGGGGATTTTTTCTATCACCGTCTCGGTATATCAGTTTCTGTTTGAACGGCGCAGCATCTGGGACGCGGATGTATTTGTGCAGGTCCTGCCCATTATTTCCATGGTCGTCACCCTCCTTATCATCCGGCGCAACGTCAACCTGGACTACATCCCGGGCTTCGACAAGCTGGGCGGGCTGGTGATGATCATCGCCTCCACGCTCATCATCATGTGGTTCATAGACCGGATGCGGATTATTGTATTTTCGTACCTGCGCTTTGAGTATGTTATCTTTTTCTTTGTTGGCCTGCTACTGGTCATCCGTTTTGGATGGAAGCGGGCGTTTGGGAGTGCCTGAGCCTATGGCATTACACCCCCGGACAACAGTCCTCTTTATCATGAAAATGGTTAAATTAGTAGTGGGGCAAAAATAAAATGCACAACTTTTTAAAGCTTTTGCTCCAACATCTTTCAAAACCCGCCCTTTGGTTGGTTTTATACGACGTTGGA
>CAZNHN010000312.1:0-1598 GCA_964572415.1 uncultured Phaeodactylibacter sp. | reverse complement strand
AAAACCAGTTGTGCATTTCATTTTTCGAGTGGCCCTCAGGAAGGTAAAGCCAATATGATGATTAGGGACCTGCCGGTATTGCTGTACACTGCCATTTGTCTGGCTGCCCTGGTTGGGCTTAGCAACAAGGCTTCCGCCCAATTGGGAGGCCCCAGGTTTATCAACTATGGTGTAGGCGAGGGGTTATCGCAGAGCACGGTCCTTTCGGCATACCAGGACAACTATGGCTTCATCTGGCTGGGCACCCGGGACGGGCTCAACCGTTTTGACGGGTATGCTTTCGAGGTATTCCGCCGGCAGCCCGCCGATAGCACTTCTCTGGCGAACAATGGTATTAATGACATCACCGGCGACTCCCTGGGAAATATCTGGATCGCTACGCAGGGTGGGGTTAGCCGGTATTTGATCAATCAGTCGGGGTTCCGGAACTACACTTTTCCCGATCTTCCTCAGCAGGAGACCCGCTGCCTTTGGATTGACCCTCACCATCAGCTCTGGGCCGGGACTAATGATGGCCTCTTCCGTTATAATCCGGCAACGGATGCCTTTGAGCAGCCCGATACCCCTCTGGCCAAAGCTGTGGGAGAACGTTACGTCACCAAAATCTTCACCGACCGGCAGAACAGGGTATGGGTGGGAACAACCAGCGGTTTATTCTGTCAGCTGCCAGATCAGCAAACTATCATTACTTATACTCCAAATGCTCAAAGACCGGCGCACCAAATCAGCAACGAGCGGGTGGAGGATATCATACAGGCTGCGGATGGCACGCTTTGGGTGGCCACCTACGGCGGGGGAGTATGCGCCTATGATCAGCAGGGCCAACTGACTGCCCACTACGATGACAGCCCGGACTCAGAAGTACGCCTCTCCAATGCCTTTGTGCGCTGCCTCGAGGTCGCTCCCGATCAAAAGCTGTGGATTGGCACCTTCCAGGGGCTCAACATCCTGGACACCCGGACGCTGTCTTTACAAAAAATTTTGCAGGACAGCCGCTCCAGCAACGGGCTGAGCCACGGCTCAGTACGTGCCCTGCTGCAAGACCGGAAAGGTGCGATTTGGGTAGGTACCTACTTTGGCGGTGTGGACTATTTCGATCCGGATAATCAGCGTTTTCAGCATTACACCCACCTGCCTGAATTGGATTACAGCCTGAGCTTCAATGTAGTCAGCGCTTTTGCCGAAGCCACGGACGGCAAATACTATGTAGCCACGGAAAGAGGCGGGCTCAACCTGTTCGACCCTCAAACCCGGCGGTTCCGTCGGCTGCGGGGCCAATCCGGGCATGAGCTCAGGAGCATGACCATCAAATCGCTCTATGCCGCTCCGGACGGGCAGCTGTGGGTGGGCACCTTTAAAGGCGGGCTACATGCCTATGATGCTAAAACCGACCGGTTTACCCCTCACTTTGGTGCCGAAACCTCACAACTCCCTGCCCTTTCTGATGCCATTGTAAATGCCATAGCTCCGGCAGGTGCCTATCTTTGGATTGGTACGGATAAACACGGCGGGCTGCATAAGTTTGACCCGCAATCCGGACAGTACGTGGATTATTCCATGCGTGAAGCATTGCATCAGCACCTGCTGAATGTAAACGT
>CAZNHN010000311.1:0-6950 GCA_964572415.1 uncultured Phaeodactylibacter sp. | reverse complement strand
AGCGGATAGTATTTCGGTTACCCAGCCTGAAGAATTGCTTAACGTTACGGAGACGACCCCCACGCAGTGCAACGGCGATGCTTCGGGTACGGCAACGGTGATTCCGGAAGGAGGTACCGGGCCTTATACCTATCTGTGGGAAAACGGGCAACAGGATTCCATTGCCACGGGCTTGCTTGCGGGCCCAATCGAGATAACGGTAACGGATGCGAACGGATGCACGGCTTTGGATACCTTAGTCGTTGCGGAAGCCACCGAATTGGCTCTATCCTTTACACCTAATGACCCGCTTTGTCAGGGTACGCCTACCGGAAGCATCACGGTCATGCCGGAAGGAGGCGCAGGGGATTACACCTTTACCTGGAGCGATCAGCAAAGTACGGCCACGGCTTCCGGTCTTGTGGCGGGAACTTACACCCTCACACTTACGGATGCCAACGGGTGTGTGCTGGTAGATTCCGTATCCCTGCAAGACCCTGAGGCGCTGAGTTCTTCCACCAATTCGACAACGGCTACCTGTTTGCCGGCACCGGATGGCTCTGCTACAGTAACTGTGAGTGGTGGGACACCCGGTTACGATTATGAATGGAGCAATGGGCAGACCGTACCGGTGGCTCAGGGGTTGAATGAAGGTATGTACACGGTTACCGTTTCCGATGCCAATGATTGCGTTATCGTGGATACGGCTTATGTGGATGGTATTCCGGAGCTGGCCCTGGATTTCACAACTGAACAAACCTCCTGCAATGGCGCTGCGGACGGCGCAATCACCGTTGCCGCTGAGGGAGGCGACGGCAACTACACCTATAACTGGAGTAACGGACTGCCTGCACAGCCTGATCAAACCGGCCTGGAGAGCGGTGCCTACGGCCTGACGCTTACGGACGGCTTAGGTTGCGAGTTGATAACCTCCATAACGGTAGCTCAACCATCGGCAATAGTCATTACGGCTGATGTCAGCCAAGTGACCTGCTCGGGTGGGGAAGATGGTCAGGTTGCGCTAAGCATTACTGGTGGTACACCGCCCTTTACCACCAACTGGGACAATGGCGAAACCGGTCTGAATATTGACAGCCTGGGGCTGGGCATCTACACCGTAACGGTCCTGGATACCAATAATTGTGCCGCCACCCTTGATGTGGAGGTTGATGAGTCGAGCCCTATCAATCTTTCCAGTGAATCCAACAGCGTAGGCTGCTTCGGTGAACGTACCGGCAGGGCAGCAATTGAGGTGTCCGGAGGGCTGCCTCCGTATACCTACCTGTGGTCAAACGGGGAAACCGACTCTCTGATCAACAATATTGCTGCGGGCACTTACACCGTATCCATCACAGATGCTGCCAATTGCACGCAAACAGAAACGATCCTCATTGAACAGCCCGATACCGCATTAACGGCAACGGTGGAAGCGCTGGATGTGAGTTGCTTTGGCGATGAAGACGGCCGCATTGAGGTTTCCGTTAGCGGCGGTACACCGACCTACCGTTACTCTATTGATGGCGGGGCCCTTTTCTCCGGCAATTCCACCTTTATCGGGCTGGAGCCGGGCAATTACGATATTCAGGTTGCGGACGCTAACGACTGCCGTTTCCTCGCTGAGGGTGTAGCCATCGGTGAGCCGGATGAAATCCTCGTGAATCTTGGGGGAACCCAATCCATCAATTACGGCGATACCATGCGGATCAATCCGGAAATTACCGGTGGATTGTCGCCCTTTGGTTTTGAATGGTTCCCCAAGGATTCCTCCATACTGAGCTGCTTTCGGTGCAGTGCGCCTTTGGCTACCGTTGAATTTCAGCGGAGCATCCGGGTGATTGTTACCGATATCGCCGGGTGTACCGGAGAGGATATCATGACCCTGTACGCCAGAAAGTTTCGCCCCCTGGAGGTGCCCACCGGCTTTACGCCCAATGGCGATGGCAACAACGATATACTCAACGTACTGGCGCGCGAAGACATCGAAGTGGATATTCTGACCTTCCGTATCTTCGACCGCTGGGGCGAGTTGGTTTTTGAGCGCAATGACATTCAACCCAATCAGCCGGCTGAAGGCTGGGACGGCGACTACCGCGGGGCACCGGCACAGCCGGGCGTGTACCTGTGGATGGTGGAAGTGGAATATGCAGATGGGCTTACGGAGGTATTCAAAGGGCAGACTACTCTTATTCGTTAAAAAAGTGAATTATGAACCGCATTCTAATCATCCTGATGGCCCTGAGCGCCGCTTTTTGTTCCAAGAACCCCACGTCGGATTCAGAGTCGGCCGCTGGTGCTGAAAAGCCCGCTTATGCCATTGTCATCCACGGTGGGGCAGGGACGATCCTGCCGGAAAATATCACCGGAGAACAGGAGGTGGCTTACCGGGAGGCCCTGAATGCCGCTCTGACCATCGGGGAAGACATCCTCAAAGCCGGAGGCAGCAGCCGGGACGCGGTGGAGCAAACCATCATTTACCTGGAAGATTCTCCCCTGTTCAATGCCGGCAAAGGAGCGGTTTTCACCAGCGATGGGCAAAACGAACTTGACGCCTCCATCATGGATGGGGCTACCCGGAACGCAGGTGCCGTGGGTGGATTGCACCACGTGCGCAACCCCATCCGGGCAGCGCGCGCGGTACTGGAGCATTCCAGGCACGTATTGCTGACGGGGGTGGGCGCAGAAACATTTGCCATTGAGCAGGGGCTGGATACGGTCGCTGCGGATTATTTCTATACCGAAAGCCGGTGGAAAGCCCTTGAGCGCGCCCGGGCAAAGGAGGATCAAAAAAGTGGTGCTTTGCTGCCTGCGGATTACAAATACGGTACGGTAGGCTGTGTGGCGCTGGATAAAGATGGCAACATCACAGCGGGTACCTCCACCGGAGGGATGACCAATAAACGATACGGCCGTTTCGGGGATGTCCCGGTGATCGGCGCGGGCACTTACGCGGATAATGCCACCTGCGGGGTGTCTTGTACCGGGCACGGGGAGTATTTCATCCGGTACGCCGTTGGGCACGATATGACGGCACTAATGGCCTACAAGGGCATGAGCCTGGAAGCGGCGGGACAGCATATTATCCACGAAAAACTGAAGGAGGCAGGCGGTGCCGGCGGGCTTATTGCCATTGACAAAAACGGCAACATTACGATGCCATTTAATACCCCCGGCATGTACCGTGGGTATGCGCGCCCGGGTGAGCGTGAAGTGGGCTTGTTTGGCGAGATGGCAGAATAGTTACGCTTTTAAAGCTTCCCCAATAACCCAGCCCTAAAACTGTAACATCTCCCGTGCTTCGCGTGCATCAGCAGGCTGCCCAAGCACCTCCATTTCAAGGGTTGCTGGTTTTCCCGGTTTCTGATTGATGCGCCGGAGCTGAGCAGACCGGAGTACCGCAATTTCGTTATCGGGCGTAACCACCCAGATCAGGTTATCGGCGTTCTGGTTGAGGCCTTCCACCACCTCGCTGCCCGAGTAGAACTGGTAAATGGTGTTTTTGCTTTTATCTACCAGATACATTTTTTCCTTTTGGTACGTGTTGCCGTACTGATCTTTGTACTTCGCCTTCAGAGGCTGAGTAGAGACCGGCACGGGGCGGGCGCAGTTCCAAACGCCGAGCTTGTCTGCTTTGAAACGGTTCATCACCTTGCGGCGGACCAGATGTTGCAGGTCCCGGGTACTTTCTTCCCCGGCAATGGCCTCATCGTAGCTGGCCATGGCAGCTTGCTTTTCCTGTTCAGCTGTTTCAATGATAGCTTCCCGTTCTTCGCTTAGCCGGGCTTCCCGTTGGGCCATTGTTTTCTGGTAGGTGGTTAATTCTTCACTGTACCGGTTCAGTGCATTTTGGTAATCCTCACCCATCAGGACCGGGCTGACGATCAGGGTGACCTGGTTTTTAGGATGGATCAATGTCAGTTCGTAGTCGCGGTTATTAATCGCCCGAATACTAACGGATTCCCATTCCACGGCGAATGCTCTTGTGTCATAAGCCGGGCTGTCTTCCGAAATCTGCCAGATGACATTCTGATACATTTGCTGTAATTGCGCCAGCTCGCTTTGTACCTGCCCGTTCCGGGAATCTTCCACCTGCACGGAGCCATCCAGGAAGTTGAGTTCGAGTGTGGGCCGGTCACCGTTGGCCTGTACAGGGCGCAGGGGCTTTACCGGGGTGGGAATACTGCTTTCGAGTGCTGATAACCGGCTCTCTCTACTGTCTTCGATGGCCTGCAATTCGCTAAGCAGGGTATTTTTTTCTTTCTGGTAGGGATCGTTCGCCATCGTCTGCCCGTCTGCTATCAGTTGTAGCTGATCGATATCCTGATAGCGCCACTGATTGATCAGGGTATCGAGGAAATATACATTGTAGCGGGGCGGGGCGTTGAGTTGATCTGCCCGGATCAGGATTTCAGAAGCGAGTTCGACATCAATTTTCTTACCTACCGCCAACTGCACCCGCTGCCCATCCTGCTCGGCGTAAAGTTCGATCATGCCAGCGGATTCAAGTTGGTAAGCATTACCGGCAGAATCGTAGCGCATGGGGATGCCCGAAGTGAAGAAGTCCACGTAATCGTGCATCTCGCGGTAAAACACATCCACCTCTCCACCGATGAGCTGGCCGTAATCGTTAGCAAAGGCGGCGGCAGGGACCACCAACTTAGACCCGCTCGGGTATTGGTAAACGCCTCCCTTGTCAGTATCCACCCGGAAGTTGGCGAAAGCCGGTTCGGCCAAAGACTCAATGGGCTGGTCGATGAATGGTTGCTCAGCCAGGAAAGCCGCATTGCTCACCGGAGGGGCGGTTTCACCAGAGAAGAAGGCAGCGCGAATTCCAAAAACGAGTAAGGCTGCGGCAGCAGCAGCGCTCAGGCTCCGAAAGACCATCCGGCGGATTTTTGCCGTGCGCTGTGCCCGCTGTTCTGCCCGGTATTGCTTCATCAGCGCATCGAAGTCGCGGTGCTGTTCGATGTCTGACCAGGAAGGCAGGTCGGGATTAAATTTAAAGTTGTAGTTTTTGCTCATGGTTGCTGGTTTTGCAGCCCGGTCAGGGGCGTCCAACAGGCATAATTGCCGGGCATTGCGTTTCCGTTTGACCTATTGGTTAGGGGGTACATCATTTGCCCAGGTTTTTCTTTATACGGTTCAGAATCCGGAAAGTCTTCACTTTGGCGTAGTTTTCCGTAATTCCCAATATTTCGCCAACTTCCTTGTACGGGCGCTCCTCGAAGAAGCGCAGCTCAATAATTTGGAGGTCCTCTTCCTTCAGCGAGTCCAGTGCCTGAACGAGCAGGGGCATGAGGTCTTCCGGTATTTCCTTACCGATTTCCTCGGCCAGGTGCGACAGGGGGGCATCTTCAATGGTAACGACCCGGTTTTTATTAGCTTTTCGGAAATGCTGGGCGATCTCATTGCTGGCGATCCGGTACAGCCATGCCGAAAAAGGTACACCCTGGTATTCGTAGCGGTGGATTTTCTGCATCGCTTTGAGGAACACCTGCGAGCAAAGGTCTGCCGTCAGCACCTCATCCGTAGTCCGGCGAAAAATGTAGAGATAGATGGGCTCATGGTAGCGCTCGTAGAGGGGCCTGAACATAGCGGGATCCTGCTGAGCAGCCTGCACTTCCAGCCACTCTTCCTGCATCTCCGCTTCTGAGACCGTCCGCCTGGGCGCACTCATAGGAATGGTTTTTGCAAAAGAACGGCTTAATTGCAAATTCGATAGCATCTATTCTGCATTTTTTCCGAAAGCCTGGCGCTTACCGTCAGGCTAAATGGTTCAATTGGGTTGAAAAAGCCCCGGGGCATCCAATTAATTAGGAACATCGGAAAAACCTGTCCCTAAAATTTGGTTCGTTGCTTTCATAATGCGGCAGGGGGGATTGGTTACAGGGTGGGTGGAAACTTTACGGTTTGGATGGAGCGCAAAAGACACTATACCTGATTTCTTTTTCGTTCTGCTATTCGATCAAACTAAATATAGTGAAAAAGCTAAATGTACTTGCTGCCCTTCTTCTGTTACTGTTAGGTATAAGCTGCCGTGAAGAAGCCATAGAAATCAACAGCATCGAGGATTTCGAAGCCTTCCTGGAAGAGGAAATGGACGATCAGAACATCCCGGCAGCCGCGGTGCTGATTTTTAGGGGAGAAGAGGTCCTGTATGAGCAATATGCTGGTTTTTCGAACCTCGGACAAGAGGTTGCCTTACAACCGGACCATCTGTTCCTGACCGCTTCCATTTCCAAGGTCGTTACAGCAACCGCCCTCCTGAAGCTGTATGATGAAGACGCTTTTGAACTCGACGACCCGGTCAACGACTACCTCCCTTTCGAAGTCAATGTGCCGGGTTATACTCAGTCCATCACATTCCGGATGCTGCTCACGCATACCTCCGGCATAGCCGATAACGACTCTGTTATGGACGAGCAGTATTATTATGGTGAAGACCCACCAATATCTTTGTCTTTCTTTATCGAAAACTACCTGTCGCAGGGTGGGCAGTTTTACGATGCCGATGAAAACTTTTATGACTTCGAACCGGGCACCGATTATGAATACAGCAATATTGGTAGCGCCCTGATCGGTGTATTGGTGGAAGAAATCTCGGGGCTCGATTTCAACGACTATTGCAAGGCAGCAATTTTCAGCCCTTTGGAGCTGTCGCACACTTCCTGGCGGCTGGACGAAATCTCAGGCCGGATTGTCACCCCCTACGATGATATCGGTGGGCAAAACGAACCTATTGCTCATTACACCAATGCCGATTACCCCAACGGCGGGCTCCGGACTACCGCAAGAGACCTTCACAAGATCGCCGCTGCGATTGCCAGCGATGGTCAGCTCGCTGGCGTCAGCCTGCTGAAGCCCGCCACTGCCCAAGCTATGATGACCCCTCAGGTCGCCGACATAGACGATGAGGTCGGGCTGCACCTCTTTGAATTGTACAAACCTGATGTCCTTTGGGGGCACGACGGAGG
>CAZNHN010000310.1:0-6989 GCA_964572415.1 uncultured Phaeodactylibacter sp. | reverse complement strand
GTTTCAGCTGTTCTTTGAGCAGCCCCAGAAGTTCTTCGGGCATACGGCTGTCGTAGAGAAAGCGGGTGGGTAGTCCGATATTGCGCTCATCGAGGCTTTCGCGAATCTTCTCAACCAGGTCGCCGGAGTATTCGTCATCGATGTAAAGCTCAGCATCCCGTGATACTTTGATGGCATAAGCCCCCAAAATAGGCTCATCCAAAAAAGCCGGGAGGTTGTAACGGATGATATCGTCGAGAAAAGTTACATAGTAAACGTCTTCCTCATCGGATGGCAGCTCCTGAAAACGTGGCAGGTCATCCGTAGGCATTTGCAGGATAGCAATACGACCTTCCCCCTCCAGGTCAATCACAAAATAAAGCTCCTTGTTTTCCAGGAAAGGCCATGCGGATTCCGGCTCTAAAACGATGGGGTTCAGGCAGGGGTAGACTTTCTCAAAAAAATAGCGCTTGGCAAATTCCTGTTGCGGCTCCGTGAAGGCTTCGTTGTTGATCAGGCGCACACCGGCTTTTTCCAACTCCGGGATGATATCTGTCCGGAAGATGCGGCCAAAGACCTCTTGCTGTTCCTGTACAATCTTGCGGATTTGCTTTAGTTCCTTTTTGGGCTTCACCGACAGGTCGAGGGCTTTACGCGTTTTCTTCTTTAGTTCCTTGAAACTGCGCAGAGAAGCTACGCGCACCCGGTAGAATTCATCGAGATTGGAACTGTAAATGGCCAGAAACTTGATCCGTTCGTAGAGGGGCACCGATTTGTCCATCGCTTCCTGAAGCACACGGTGGTTGAAAGAGAGCCAGCTGATATCGCGTTTGACCAATTCTGATTTTGCCATGCTGCCTGCGGATTGAATGATTGAGGGTTAAGCAAGGGAGCAAAACTAGGCAGAATGTCCTTATAAGCGATAGATGGAGTGTTATCTATATATTAAAATTTTAGCAAAAACTCTTGTAGCAGCGCCCGGTAGGCCGGGGTGTAGGAATCCTCCGCTTCCGTTGCCCTGATGGCCAGTTGATCGGTTTCGGTAGGTCTATCTTCCTGCTCGAACTGCATCAGCAAGCGGTTGACCGCTACGTCAGGTTTTGGCCGCACTTCGGTCACTTTGGTGCAGAACAGGTGGTATTCCTCCGCTCTTTCCTGAAACCGGAGCCCTTCGAGGTAAGGCAACACCAGGCAAAAACGCCCGTCCTTGGCCAGCAGCTGCCGTACAGCGATGAGCAAATCTCCGTGCGGCATGCGGACGGTTTGCCGGGCAATGGCCCGCTCTTCCTTCATGCCAAAGGTGCCGCCGGAAAAGAACGGTGGATTGGAAACGATAAGGTCATAAGAAGTGCGGGTGGTTCGTGCATAGCCCTGAATGGCTTCCTGAATCACAGACAAGCGCTCCTTCCAGGGCGAAGACGCAAAGTTCTCACCTGCCTGCTCACAGGCCACATCGTCAATATCTATTGCGTGGATGGTAGCTTGTGGCGCACGCTGTGCCAGCATGAGCGCAATGACACCTGTCCCGGTGCCTATATCAAGAACCTGAGTAGCGGCATCTACCTTAGCCCAGGCACCGAGCATGATCCCATCCGTGCCTACTTTCATCGCGCAACGGTCTTGCTGTACAGCGAATTGCTTAAACTGAAACGGAGCGGTTTGTTTTTCTGTCTTTGCCATAGCTGGATTCAAGTAAGGGGAGCAGGTTTTTGTTACTGCTCCCCTTATTAAGGCTTTTTGGTCAGAATGGTTCAACAGATGCTTTACTGCTGAATATCATTGAGGTTGCGCAGGGTCAGCTGCGGATCATTAAAGTCAGAAACCATCGCTACCAGCGTAAAAGTACCATCGGGAACATTACTACCGGAAAAGGTGGCCTGATTGCGGGTAAATGTGGCGATAGTGGCTGTCCCATCATCCAGCGTCTTGGCACCGGCAAAGGTACCGCCTTCTGTGTAAGCGATATCCGCAACCTTTACTAAGGTAGACTCCCAGGCCTCCGCGTTATCCAGAATTTCCTGAATGGTGGCGTTACGGGGTTCCGGCATTGTACCGTTGCCCATACTTGTTGCGTTGGCGTTGTCTACATCATTGATTTGAAGCAGGCCGTTAAACTCACTCAGCTCATTGCCACCAACCTCGATTTCCACTTCTTCACCCAGGGCAAAGCTATGGTTGTCGGCAAATCGGACGACGATGCCGCCGGTTTCATCCTGTACGACCATGTTCCGGCCGGTGGTATTGCCGGCATCCACATCCGAAATGACTACAGCATTGATAAAGCGGTTAGCAGGAACTGCTGCAGTACCACCTGCAAACAACGAGCGGAGCTCTGCCAGGCTGATTTGCTCGGGGTCGCCACCGCCACCACCGGTTTCACCCCCTACATCTTCCAGGTTCCGGATCACCAGCTGATAATCATTGAACTGGGAAACAATAGCGGTCATATCTACTGGATCAGCGGGCAGCGCAGAACTGGCAAAAGAAGCCGAATTGCGGGTAAACATCGTAATACTGCCAGAGCCATCATCCACTGTAGTGGCGCCTGCAAAAGTAGAGCTCCCGGAAATACTTGCGCCATTGATTTGCACAAGCGTTGCCTCCCAGGCTTCAGCATTATCCAGCACTTCCCCAATTGTTGTGATCCGAGGCTCCACCGGATCGCCCATACCATTGGAAGTGGCCAGGTCGTTGTTAAGAAAGTCCAGCTGCAACAAGCCATTGAAAAGCGAAAGCTCCTGACCGGAAACGACAACCTCGATCTCTTCGCCCAGGCTGAAACCGTGGTCGCCCTGGAAGAAAATGGTGATGCCTGCCGTGCCATCCTGAATAATGGCCACCCGGCCATCGAAGTTGCCACTCTGATTATCAGAAATCACTACGCCACGGATCTTCCGGTCTTCGGGACCTTCAGTTCCGCCATCCGCAAATACGTCCCGCAGTTCACGGATGGTCATGAGTTCCTCTTCGCCTGTGCCGGCATTGCAACGCGTGCCGGTCATGTCTACATCGAGGTCAGCACTACGGAGGAACAGCTGCTTGGTATCTCCGAATACGTTAAAGATAGCGGTGAGCGTACCATTACCATCGGGCAATGTGTCAACCGCGAAGTCCGCGAAGCCACTTGTGCGAACGACAATTTCATTGCCATCACAATCCTGAAGCGTACGGTTGAGTGTACTGCGCCCGAAAGCATCGGCATAGGTCAGCCCCAGCTCAAAGGAAGCAAACTCTACATCCTCAAGCTTCACCAATGTGGAAATATCGTTAACGCCGAGGGAGTTGATGGTGCGGACAGCAGGCTCAGGCTCACCGACCAGCATACCGCGGTACATGCGCGAATTGTAGTCGATGATGTCGCCCAGTTCTTCCCCGCCACCTTCCTGAATGATGTAGCCACCCAGTTGAACAATACCGTTGAACTCGCCCAGCACCAGGCCTTTACAGTCGATAGCGACCTCGCGCCCGAGTGGAAAGAGGTTGAAGGCATCCGTCAGGTTGATGAGCACCTCAATACCCGCAGTGCTGTCCTGAATAATCAGAGAGCGGAAGAAGTTACCCTGCACGTCGTTGCCGACAACGATACCCTGCACGATGACGTCCGTTTCGATAACCGTCAGGCGGCCGGGGATGTAGAGGCTTTTAAGGTCTGCAATGGAAGTGTTGCCCGTTACTTCAAGTTCCGTGCCTGTTACAGGCGGCTCTTCAAATTCGGTATCAACACAGGATGGGAGTAGGGTCATGCTGAGCAGCAAGCTGAAAAAGAACAGCTTTGAAAACTGAAATTTCATTGTATAATGGCTTTTTTATCTTTCTAAATGATGATTGAGGTTTGTCTTACAGGCTTAAACTAATATTCACGAAGAAGTTGCGGCCGTACAGGTAATAGTATCGTGGCTGGAAAACAGAGTCAGCCCCCGTCCGGGCGTCAAAGTCAAAACGCAGCTGATCGAAACCGCCCGTGATGAATTCCGTATTGTTCAGAATGTTATTCACTCCTGCATTAATATACAGGAAGGTACTGCCAAACTTGAAGGACTTGCCACCGAAGAAGTCAACGGTGAACTGCCCGTCGGTCTGACGCTGCGCTACGATCTGATCATACTCAAGAGAATTAGGCTCCAGCCCGATGACGGCCTCCGGCGAACGGTTGATCGGGCTGAAGTCGATAAACACGTTGTCGAAGTAGTTGAAATTCAGATAGGCAAACCAGTAGCCTTTTGGGCGAAGGTTCAGCCCCAGTGTGTAAGCATTTTGGGGGCGGCCTGGTACTTTTAGGCCTTTTTGGTATACCTCAAATTCACTATTGACCTGATCGAAGGTCACCTGATCGTCACCGTACAATTCACCCTGCGCATTGCTGTTGAAGACGTAATCTCCAAGTGCGGCTACGCCCCGGATACTCAGGGATGGCGTGACTTTGGCCTCAATCGCCAGCTCTGCGCCCTGATGCAGTTGATCCTGCCCGGTCATCACGAGGCTGCCGAATGCCCGCTGCAGGTCATTGTAGAAACGGATGATCTCGGTGCGGTTATCAAATTGCGTGTAGTAAAGCGATGCCCGGCCCTGTACGTTAGGCGAACGCAACAGGTAACCAATTTCCCCACCGTAAATGGTCTCGCTTTCCAGGCCCGGCACCAGCTGATCGCGTGTACGGGGCGACACATAGGAATTCCGCACGAATGGAGCGCGGGTCATATGCGTACCGTTGGCAAAAAGGTAGTTCCGGCCATCAATTTTGTAGGTAATGCCTCCCTTTACGCCAAAATTGGTGAAATTTTGCTTTTCCGATTCACCAAAGGATTGATCCGGGAAACGTCCCGTGCGGTACTTACCCGTGCGCCAGAAGGTGGTTTGGCTACCATTCACCGCAGCGAAAATATCGAAGCGTGGCAGGGTAAACTGTCCCTGCAGCCATCCGTCAGCCCGGCGTACATCTATATCGTAGCTCCACCCGAAACGGTCCCCTTCGCGCACGATGCGGTTGGGGTTGTTCAGGTCGCTCTGCTGAACCTCCGGATCGTCCGGGAAATCACGCACCGCGAAAGCGTCAATATCCACAAAGTAATCAGCACCAAGCAGATCATCCACCACCTTAAAGTTATCGATGGTTTGCGTCTGATAGGTCAACCCACCGCTAAGCGTGAAGATATCGCTGATCACATGATTGTAATTGCTGTAAAAGTTAAACTCCCGGGAGTCGTAGCGGCGGTCTTCCACCATATACTGTGCCCAGCGGCCTTCCGCCCCCTGCCCTTCAAGGAACTGAGGATACTTGTCTGCCAGCTGAGACGTCCGATTGACTTCATAAAACTGATCCCAGTTGATCTGACGGGAGGACTCATTATTGCGCAAATCTGCTTCTACAATGGCTGCTGCCTCCGGCTGCCCGATAGACTCAAAATAGCTGGGCAGGTTCCGGTAGTAGTCCGGACGGGGATCCGGCGCTTCAAACCAGTTCAGGGCCGTACCACCGATGCGGCCAAATTGATAAGATGCCGTAGTAGTCAGCGTAGCGTCTTCACTTAACTGCCAGTCATGGCGGAGCATTATTACTGGCTGGTGTACCCGCGAAATCCGGGAGTTCCGCTTTTCACCATTTTGGTAGCCCCAGAAGGGGTTGTAGTAGTTGTTATCTGCCAGATCATACATTTCCGGCGTACTTGCTCCGGCCCGGCCACGTTGCGTGGGAGCTCCAAAAGTCGTCAGGTTCAGCAGGTGGTTGTCCCCCAGCTTTTTGTCAACAGCCATGAAATAGGCGTAGGCATCGTAAAAACTGCCCGGCTCATACCCTTCCTGTGCCCAACGGTGAGAACCGGAGAAGGAGAAAGCCCAGCCATTATCCATCATACCGGTAGAATGCGTGAGCATGGTACGCCAGCGGTAGCCCCGGTTGGTTGCGGACATGGTCACGCGGGTTTGCTCGCGCTGTGAAGAAGCACGGGTATCAATGGAAGAACCGCCCCCCACACCACCGAAGGCATAAGAAAGCGGGCTCAGGCCAATCTCTGCATTCCGGTTTCGGGTCACATCATTCAAACCACCCAGCGCACTCCAGAAAGCTCGGCCATTCTCTAATTCATTGAAAGGCACACCATTAATATATACTGCGGTGTTTTCGGAGTCATAGCCCCGTATACGGAAGCGCGCAGGCCCGAAAGTGAAAGCTGCTGCGGAAACAAAGACATCCCTTGATGCTGCAAGAACACCGGAAATATTCTGATTATCCGTTTCCTGCTCCAGGTCACCATCTGTGAGCGTAATCGTCGGAATGAAGTCTTCCTTGTTGGTAATGCCTTCATCTCGCTGAGTAGGCACAAGTTGCACCCTGCCCAGCGTAAAAACGCCATCGCCCTGATCCTTGACGACCGTGCTTTGAGTTTGAGTGACGTAATCTTCCGTCCTGCGGAAAGTAAAGTCGTGCCTACCCTCGGGTACATCGAAGAAAACAAAAGCACCTTTTTCATCAGAAACAGCGGTCGTACCGTCATCAAGCGTAATGACTACCGCCGCTATTGGCAGAGCCGTTTCACTGTCCATGACAGTACCGCGGACCTCTACCTGCGCCTGTAACAGCCAAGCAGGCAAAAGCGCTAAGAGGGTAAAAAGCGTTCTTTTCAGTTGCATACAGTATGGTTTATATCAGAATAATGTACAATGGAGCGGGTGTGTAGTCGTTGGGATAGTTGTGCAGCATTCAGGGGGCATTGATCCTGAAAGCGTGTGCAAAAGTAGAAGAAAAATAACTTTAATTAAGACCACCGCTCCAAAAATTAACCAAAACTTAATACCGATGGCCAATTCAGTCTTCGTTTTTACAAAAGCAGAATTGATATATTTGCCCCTGCTTTCCGGTTGGGAAAGCTTGTAATCGAGAAAACAGGTTTATGCAAAAAACGAATTTCCAACACCTTCCTGACAATTTCCAACCCCAAGCTCAACCCGCATGAACAGTGGTGGGCGCGACAGGATTTGAATCAAGCAAGGTGAAAGGCCATAAGCTGCTGAAA
>CAZNHN010000309.1:778-6991 GCA_964572415.1 uncultured Phaeodactylibacter sp. | reverse complement strand
TCCTGATAGACCATCACGCCGAAGGTTTCGCCCAGTTGTTCCTCAAACACCGGGTGCAGGTACTTAAAACTGTTCGGATCGTGAAAGCGGCGGATGTACTCTTTCATCATGCCCGACTTGGCCACGCCCGGCCGGATGATAGAGCTGGCAGCCACCAGGTGCACGTAGTTGTCGCACTGCAGCTTCCTGAGCAGGCCCCGCATGGCTGGCGATTCAATGTAAAAACAGCCCATGCAGTCCCCGGAACGGAGCTGTGCCTTCACCCGCTCATCCGCCTTGAGCCGGGGAATGTCATGAATGTCCACCGCCTGCCCCCGGTTTTGCTTAATCAGGTCTACCGCATCCTTGATATGCCCGAGCCCCCGTTGGCTGAGTACATCAAACTTATGGAAGCCCAGGTCTTCGCCATGGTACATATCAAAATGGGTGATTGGGAAACCTTTTGGCATCAATTGCAGGGCAGTCTGATAATAAATCGGCTCTTCGGAAATCACAATGCCCCCGGCGTGGATGGACAGGTGGTTGGGGAAGCCTTCCAGCTTACGGCCGTAGTGGATGATTTTGCCTGCCAGTTCATGATGCTCCTCCGGCTCGAAGGGCGCAGCTGCGATTTTATCAATCTCCGCCTTGGGCAAGCCGTATACTTTGCCCAACTCGCGCACAATAGAGCGCCCTTTGAACGTAGAGTAAGTAGCCAGCAAAGCCGTATAATCCCGTCCGTAGCGCTTAAAAATATAGTCCGTCACATCATCCCGTTCATCCCAGGAAAAGTCGATATCGAAATCCGGTGGTGAAGTGCGGTGCGGATTGATAAAGCGCTCAAAGTACAACCCCAGCTCCATGGGGTCTACGTCGGTAATGCGCAGGCAATAGGCTACAATGGAGTTCGCCCCGCTCCCCCGCCCCACGTGGTGGTATCCGGCTGAAGCAGCGTAACGCACAATGTCCCAGGTGATGAGAAAGTAAGCACAAAAGTCCTGCTGCTCAATCACTTTTAGCTCCCGCCTGACCCGCTCCAACGTACTGCGGTAGGCCGGGGTGCCTGTCCCCAGGTGGGCATAGCGGCGTTCGCACCCATTCAGTGCCAGCTTCTCGAGCAGTTTATAGTCTCCCGCTTTGCTCCCGGTAAAGGTTTGGCGGTTGAGGTGTAGCCCGGGGCGCAGGTCTGCTTCGCAGGAGTGGAGCAGGCGTTCGGCATTCTCAATCAGGCAGGGCTGAGTTTTGTAGAAGGCGCGAAGCTGCTCCGGCGGCATCAGGCGCTCAGAGGCTTTGGCCGTTTGCCGATGACCCAGCTTGCTCAGCAGGGTATTCTCATCGATCGCCCGCAGCAGGCGGTGGAGCTCAAACCCTTCGTTGTCTGCAAAAAAGACCGGGCTGAGGGCCACCAATTTGTTTTTATACCGCAGCAGTTCATGACCAAAAAGCCGGGCTACGTGCTCAGGGCGGACCCCCAGGAACTCTTCTTCCCGGAACGCCTGAATGGGCTTGACCAGACGGGGGTAGATGATGTAGGCATGCTGCATGGGCGGAGCCACTTCGGGCAGCGGACGCCCCTCCGTTGAGGCTTCACTCAGGAACTGATTGAGCTCACGAAGCCCCTCCCGGTTACGAGCCAGCCCTATGTACAGGCAACGCCCTTCTTTACGGAATTCCAGGCCAAGGACGGGTTTGATGCCGACTTTTTCGCAGCAGCGGACAAACTCATACAGGCAGCTGGTATTATTGATGTCCGTGAGTGCCATAGCTGTATAGCCTAACTGTGCGGCGCGTTCAGTCAGGGCAGACGGTGGCAGGGTGCCATACCGGAGGCTGTAGTAGGTATGGGCGTTGAGCAGCATACGTTTTTTCTCATAGTATTAGGCGCGCCAATTTAAAACTATTGTTTGAAACAAAATATTTTCACCCTGAGAATTCCTCAAAAAAATCCCGGCTCCTGATCAATATACAGAAGCCGGGATTGTCCGGGTGACAGGATAAGCTGACGCTAATTGAGGTAGTACTGCTGGAAAAACAACCGGTACCCGTCGATCTTGCGCTGCTTGAGGATTTCGCGGTAGTTGTTCTGCGTAACCGGGAAGAGCTCAAACTCTATACCATCCCCCACAAACTCACTCTTATTGCGCTGTACGCCATTGTAGTACTTCATGGCATCTTGCTTATTCTTAAAACGGCGCAATACAAGGATAGGAATGCGGTCATCCGCTGTGGTGCCCAGGTAAATATTGGATATCCGGATACGGTCGAGCTTATGATACTTCTCATTATAGTCTGAGACCTGCACTTTGGTATCGGTCAAACTTACTTCTTTGTCTTTGAAGGCGATGATGGTGTAATGCAGCTTATCATCTTCCTGCGAGAAAGCTTCAATTTCCTCCTTTGCACCGGCAGGCAAGCTTGCGGTGGTTTCTCCCAGCAGCCGCAGAATTTCCCGGGCGCGCAGTTGCTCCTCGGTATTCGGGTAGCGGGAAATCACCCGGCGTAACGCTTCAGCATAAGCCTCCCTGCCTTCAATATTGCCCGTGCTCATAGCAGAAAGCAGGGCAAACTTGGCCTGAAACGGGTTGGCCGCGCCAAACTTATCCCTGGCCTCCTGACTACGGTCAAAAGCCAGGCGGTAGTTACCGGAAGTGAAAGCAGCGTACGTCTCATCGTAATACCGGTTGAGCTCCCGCTCTTCCTTCACGAGCTCCTCAGCATAGTTTGGATTTTTGATGATCAGCGCATAGGCGGTGTTCGGGTATTTCTCCAAAATCTTATCGGCATAATACCTTGCTTTTTCGTTGTTGCCCATATCCGTGTACGCCAGATAAAGCTGATACCAGGAATCCAGCTCGTACGTATTGCCGGGGAATCGCTCGTTGAGTTCTTCCAGTACCGCTACAGCCTTATCGTATTTCTCCAGCCGCTCCCGGTACAAGGCGCCCAGTTTAGACATCGCCTCCTGTAGTTTAATTTCAGCCGCTGCAATGTCGCCTTCTGTTTTGGGGACCGCGCCCAGGAGTTTTTCGATCTCTTCTTCGGTTAGGATATCGCTCCCGCCATCGGAGCTGATTTCCTCCAGGATATCGTTAGAGCTGGCCGCTGAGCGCCGCCAGTTGTCCTCCAGCGGGCGAGTGCCCCATACCCGCTGGAAGTCCCGGACACCTCGCTTCTGCCTGCGGTCATCGTAGGCAAAGAAGGAGCTCTCTTCGGCACCAAGGGCGGCACTTGCATTGACCCGGTTATTGAGGTTGCCAAAGCGCTGATTAGCCTGTTGGTTAGCCTGAGCGATCAATTGCTTGCGGCGGGCTTCATCTTGTTTTTTCTTAATTTCCAGAGCCATGGCTTCCTGCTCAGCCGGCGTCATTTGGCTAATGGCCAGCAGACTGTCCTGCAGGGCGATAATTTCCAGGTTTTCGGCAATATCTGTGAGGCTGCCGGCCATATCTTTGACCCGCTTGTAGCGCTCGTCCTGTTCTGTCATCACCATTAAGGTGCTATCGTAGTAATTTTTGGCATTTACATAGGACTCTCCCTCGTAGTAGAAATCAGCCAGCGTCACGTAAGCTTCGGCTTTCTGACCCTGATTAGCAGATTCATGCTGCAAAGAAAGCTGCAGGTTTCGCACGCCCTCTGCCTGATCTCCTTCCTTAAAGGCAATCATTGCCAGCGCGAAGTAAATTTGATCCTTGAATTCAGCGTTTTTTTCCTCTTTGAGCAGCTTCTCGAGACTGGCGCGGGCTTCACGGGCACTACCGGCTCCACTTGACCAGGCATTCTGTGCCATATTCAGTCGACAATTAAATGCCATTACGTAATCCGGACGGAAATTCAGCGACTGCTCAAAGCCGGCATAGGCCCCTCGGCTATTGCCCAGTTTCTGGTAGATCTGTGCCATAATGAAGGCATAACGTGCTTTGAGTGCCTTATCATCAGTCATTTCGATGGCATTCTCAAGGGCAGGCAGGGCTTCTACATAAGCTTCTTCTGAAATGTAAAGGTGTGCCTTGATCGCAGCCAACTCGGCTTTGGTCTCCTGGAAAGTTTCCGGGTCTTGCTCCAGCTCGCGGATCACCCGTTCTGCACCGTCAAACTTGTCGCGTTCAATAAGGGTTTTGGCATAATAAAGCATGCCTTCCTGATAGGCCAGCTGATGCTTCAGCGGATTTTTCTTCGGATTGTTGTTCGCTGCATTTTCTTCTTCCAGAGCCGCTTCATTTTCCTTACGCTTTTCCTCTTTGGCATCTGCGATTTCCTGATCCTTTCCACTCTGCAGAATGGCTGGCTTTTCCGGTGCTTTCCCGCCAGACTTGCGGGCTTTGCGTACCGCTTTATTGTACTTTTTCAGCGCCCGCGCCTTCTTCTTGCTCATCTTGTTTTTCTTGCTGCGGGACTTTTTGCGCTTCTTCTTTTTCTTTTTCTTCTTGCTGGCTTTTTTCGCGGCTTCGGCTTTTTTCTCCTTTTTGCGCATCTCCTCGGGGTTAAATTCATTGGAAAAGAAGCGGAAAGTCGCTTCTGCTGCCTCGTAATCGCGCTTGTAATACTGAGCTTTGCCGAAGACCAGGTAAGAATCATCCACCCACTTGCTGTAGGGGTGCAGGTTCACCACCACGGTTACCTTCTCCATAGCGATATCGAGGTCTTGTGCAACCATAGTGGCATCTTCCACAGCGAGGTGTTTGTAAATGGGCAGCAGCTTTGTGTAGTTATCCGTATGCGACTGTTCCAGCAGCGCCCGGCTGAGCATGATCAGCTCATCCGCATTGAAATAACCATTATAATGCGCCGTTGTATTGTGGTAGGCTTCGCTGAGCGCCGACATATCGCTGCGGCTCTTGGTGGTGGTACAAGCTGCCAACACCGCCATGCTCAGGAATACCCAAAGTATTTTGTTGATCTGTTTCAAAGTCCTGTTATTTTCCGAATGCGCCTGCCGGGGCGCCAAATTGTAAAGAAAAAGGCCGAATTACTTCCGGGCGCTGTGGACACTGCCTAACTTTGCGAACCCGGAACTGTATAATAAACGCCAAATGCCAAAATTATTTTATTATTAACAGACTACAAACCTTTTGAGTGGGTCTGCGTCAAATTTTAGCAGCCTGGCAGCGTTATTCAGGCGGATGCAAGAAACAACAAACACACATGGCTCCGAACGAAGATAAATTCAAAGCGTGGTGGAAACGGACGAAGCAGAACCTGCAGCATACGTACCGTTTCATCATCATGAACAACGAGACCTTCGAAGAAGTGGGCTCGTACCGGCTTACCCTGCTCAATGTGTACGTCGCAGCCAGCACCATTCTGGTCTTGGTGGCTTTTCTCGTGGTGACGGCCATTGCCTTTACCCCGCTGCGCCAGTACGTGCCCGGCTACGGTGAAGGCGACAAAGCCCGCCGGCAGGTGGAGAAACTATACGATGAGGTACAGTCGCTGGAACAACAGCTCGCCGCCCAGCGGGCCTATTCTGAAAATATCCGAAAGGTGCTCGTGGGAGATGTGGAGACCGCCGAACAGGCTGAGCAAAAAGCTGGCCCTGAAGTAAATATGGACTCCCTGCAGGAAGTGGAACGCTCAGAGGCGGAAGAACAACTACGTGAAGAACTGGAACTCAAGGAGATTGGAGATGTGGCGCGCCGTGGCCGCCCGGTCAATTTTTCTCCGGGCGATGTGCCCCTGGAGCAGTTGTTTTTCTCCCCGCCCGTTACCGGAGAAATCAGTGCCGCCTTCATGCCTGACAAAAAACACTATGGCGTGGATGTACTGGCACCTAAAAACACCGCGATCAAATCAGCGATGGACGGGTTCATCTTTTTCTCCGACTGGACGCTTGAGACGGGCAATACCATCGGCATTCAGCACTCCAACAATACCATCACCTTCTACAAGCACAACTCCGTGCTGCTGAAGGAGGCGGGCAGTTTTGTCAAAGCCGGGGAAGCTGTTGCCATTATTGGCAATACCGGGACCCTGTCGGACGGGCCGCACCTGCACTTCGAGCTTTGGCACAAAGGCAAGCCGGTAGACCCGGTGGAGTATATTAAGTTTTAGCGCAACAATTCCTGCAGTGCTTTATCAACAGTGGGATACTCAAAATTGAAGCCCGTAGCCTGAATCTTATCCGCCAGTACGCGGGTGCTGTCCAGGACAGCGTCAGCCATTTCGCCCATCGCTAAGCGCATCGCAAAAGCCGGGGCCGGCACAATCAATGCCGGGGAATTCATCGCTTCCTTCATT
>CAZNHN010000309.1:0-751 GCA_964572415.1 uncultured Phaeodactylibacter sp. | reverse complement strand
ATGAGCATTTTTTCCAGTGCACCGCCCTGAGTAGAAAGTACAATCCCGATACGCAGCCCAACCGTCCGCACGCCCGTTTTCGCCACGCCCTTGATGGCTTCTTCCCAGGCCTGTGTACTTTCCGAAAGGAAGCCGTCGCCGGGCGCCGCATCCTCTGACATCCACTCGTTGCCGCGGTCACCGTAGTAGCCAATCGCGGAACTGGAAAGATAAGCCTTAGGCTGATGCCCCAGTTTTTGGAAAGTATCGGCTAGCAGGGCTGCGGACTGGACACGGCTGCTGATGATCAGCTTCTTCCGTGCTTTGGTCCAGGGGCGGTCGGCAATGCCTGCCCCCGCCAGATTGATTACATAATCCGCTTTCGCCACAGCGGCTTCATCAATCGTGCCCGCTTCAACATCCCACTCGAAGGCGGGGAATTCAGCATCGGGCCGGGCCGTCCGGCTGAGGTGTATTACCTCGTACCCTTTTGCTTTGAGCAATGCGCTTAGGCGTGTTCCGATTAAACCTGTGCCGCCACCGATGAGAACTGTAGACATATATATTGGTTTTTGTTTTGAAGGCAACCCATGCCGAGCACCTCAGGGCTTGGCGTAAAATTCTAACAATTCCTGAAAGGCAAGGTTTAGGGGTAGTAGTCTTGTGCAGTCTGCAGCCTCGGATTGCCAGGGAAAGGTTAAAGTTTCCGACTCCCCATAACTTGCCCGTATGGGCGGGCCAGTCCATACGGATGGATATTGGCGCTAAAGCT
>CAZNHN010000308.1:2675-7053 GCA_964572415.1 uncultured Phaeodactylibacter sp. | reverse complement strand
GGTCATCCGGGCGAGGCCCGCGCGGAAGGCGTGGTCCAGTACAACGCCCTGCGCATCTACCTGCTCGGAGCCGTCGCCAACCCCGGCAACTACACCTTCCGGGTAAAAGCCAACCACTTTGACAATCAGCAGTATAATGATGAAATTTCTATCCCCATTATTATTTCCCCTCCTTTCTGGAAAACCAAAATCGCCATCGTTGTTTTCACCCTCATTCTGCTGTCCGGCATTTATGCCATACTCTACTACCGGTTGAAGCAATACCGGATTAAAAATCAGCTTCTTTTTGAGCAAAAGTTGCGGGATGAAGAGAAAAAACTGCACGATGAGCGGCTGGAGTTTTTTACCAATATTTCACACGAACTAAGGACTCCACTGACCATTCTTAGCGTGGCATTAGAGGAAATGGAACCCCTCAGAAAAACCAGCCCGAGAATCAACCGGTCTTTCGATGTCGCCCTGAAGAACTCCAACCGGTTGATGGAGCTCATACACTCGCTGCTGGAGTTCAGGCAGGTAGAAACCGGTGTTTCTGATTTGAAGATTAGTAAGCTTAACCTGAATAACTATCTGTCGGAGTTTCTGCAGGGCTTTCGGGAAATGGCCCGCCACAACCAAATCAATCTAAAGCTTTCGCTTCCTCTGGATGGGCTTATGCTTTGGGCTGATCAGGATAAGTTTTCGATGATCCTGAACAACCTGCTTTCCAACGCCTTCAAAAACACCCCTTCCGGAGGGCAAATAACCCTGAGCGTTGATGAGGATGAGCAGTATATTCTTATAAGAGTGCTGGACTCGGGAGTGGGCATACCGAAAAGAAAGCTCCGAAAGATATTTACCCGCTATTACAGACTTGAGGATAAATCGACAAGCACAGGTATCGGTTTAGCCCTGACGCAATCCCTTATACGGTTGCATCAGGGGGACATTGAAGTAGAAAGCACTGTCGGAAAAGGTAGCTGCTTCACTGTGAAATTCCTAAAAGGCAATGCCCACTTTGCAGATACCCAAACCCTGGGGGCACCGGAGGTTCAGGGAACGGTACAGGTTGTGGATAGCGAAGCTGAAAATGACGAAATCACCGAAACAGATCAGCAGATACTCCTCCTCATTGATGACAATACGGACATTCTCAACTTGCTGGAGGGGAAATTCCGGGACAGTTTTAAAATTCTCAAAGCCACCAATGGAGAAGAAGGGGTGGAGTTAGCAAAAAAGTACGGACCGGACCTGATCCTTCTCGATGTCATGATGCCGGGTATCAGTGGGACAGAGGTATGCCACTACCTCAAGAATGAACAGCAGACCAGCCACATCCCCATCATCATGCTTACGGCCAAAGAGAGAGAACAGGATGAAGTGAAAGGCCTGGAAATGGGCGCGGATGATTACCTGGCCAAGCCCTTCAAGTTTTCCATTCTCAATGCCAGAGTGAATACGCTTTTAGAAAACCGCCGGAAGATCATGGGCTACTTTTCCAATGCTGGCACTGACAACGAACCCACTGAAGTATCTCCTCTGATGCAAAAAGAATTGGCTTTCCTGAGTGAATTGGAGGAATATATCGTAACCCATTGCCTGGCGGATGAGCTATCCGTTTTTGATCTCGCCCGCCAACTTGGGTATAGCCGTACTTCCCTGTACCGTAAAATAAAATCTCTAACCGGCTTGTCGATAAACGCCTTTGTCCGTTCTGTGAGAATTAAGAAAAGTGCTGAATTCATCGCACAGGGCATGAATGTTTCCGAGGCGGCCTATTCCGTGGGGTTTAACGACCTCAAGCACTTCAGGGTATGTTTTAAAAAACAAATCGGCAAAAATCCATCAGCGCTCAAAAAGAAACGGTAGCAAACACTCCTTTCTGAACAAAACCACCCTGATAATTGGACAGCCCACTACCTTTCCGCTGGCCTGACAAACCTTAGATTTGTACAACACAGCTTTAACAATAAAATCAACAGCGCAATGAAATTTACCATCCATTCCTATCTGCTCATTGTTGCCCTGGCTGCAGCCTTGTACTCCTGCTCTAAGGATGAGGACCCTGCTCCACCGCCAACCGGAGAGAATGTACCTGAAGAAATCGTTGCTTCTCCTGGTGATGAAGTTACCTTTACCGGGACCTTCGAATCCAGTGCCGGTTTTGCCTCTATCCTGCTCAGGAATGAAGACCTGCTGCTCAATAAAGAAATTGTGTTTGCCAATGAGGTCACCAGGTACTTCCTTGATTATTCATTCACCATCCCGGAAGATATCACCTCTGATATTTATCCTGTAGATATTATCCTGGAAGATAAAGACCAGAACAGACAGGAGTTTCAAACGATAGTTGATGTCGCCAGGCTTCCGGAAGCCAACGGGCTCGTCCTGAATTTCACCGCTTTACCAGGCGACGAAATCACTTTCACCGGGGCAATCTCTGATGTTCAGGGCATTTCTTCCATCTCGATGCAAAATTTTGGCATCGCACTGGATCAGGTCATTGAGCTACCAGAGAACCCCAATCAATACGATCTGAATTATACCTATACGATCCCAGCTTCAGCAGATAATGCTGTTCATAACGGGACGATTACCATCAACAATACTTCCAACCGGTCGATCACACTTAATATGGTGGTCAACCTGACTGGTGGGGACGTTACCTATGATAATATCTACGCAGCCGGAGGCCTGCAGTGGTGGCCGTGGAACGCAGAACGTGGCTACACTATGCTTAAAGACCCCGAAGATGACCAATGGTTTGAAATCACCGTCCCGGCCTGGCCCGAGGATGACTTCAACCAAATCAAATTTATCGGACAACTGGCATGGGTGCCGGACAACTGGGGGCTTGTCGATAATACAGACCCTTCTTTAGGCATGGTGAATGCGGAAGACAGCGCTCCTATTCTGCTTGATGCTGCAGGCAGCAATTTTTACCCCGCATACTTCAAAGTCCGGTTTAACCCCTACAATATGCAGTATACCACCGAGGAAGTCGACCAAACAGGGTTTGAGCTGCAGGAAACCATGTTTATCGTGGGGAATGGCTTTACGGACTATCCGGCTCTGGACTGGAATCCGGAAGAGGCTATTCCAATGGAACGCAATCCATCTGGTTTTGGCGATCATATTTTCCTGATAGAAGGGCTGCAGTTTTCGGATAACGTAAGCCTGAAGTTTATCGGGCAGAATACAGGCTGGGGGCCCCTTGATATTGGCTTCGACCCTGATTACATCGTCGGGGAGCAAGACGGTGGTGGATTTCAGGTGGTTGATCCCATCTCCTGGCTTCCAACCCGGTCCGGAAGTGGAAGCGCAGACTTGAAGTTTACCGATCAGGCAGGATCATACACAATACTATACGATCACTTTGCCGGGCGGGCTATTATCTGGAAAGAATAACACTCCTAACATTTACAACGGCAAGCTTGCAACGCTACTGCCCTTTTTTACAACACCGTAAATTCCTAACTAATAAAACCAGTTAAAATGAAGAAGCTTACACTGCTACTATTTTTTGCCCTCTTCAGCCTTGCAGCTGCGGAAGCACAAGTGAATGTCACCTTTCAGGTAGACATGAGCAACGAGACCGTACTTAACAATGACGTACAAGTAGTCATCAAGGACCCCTGGATTTGGACGGCACTGACTGATCAGGGCAATGGTATCTGGAGCGCAACTGTGGAGCTTGATGCCGACAACGCCTACCCATATACCTTTGTAAATGGCGGTCAGGACAACTGGGACGGAGAAGAGACCCTGCCGGATGAATGCAACTTCGGAACACCTTCAGCTCCCCAAAGACAGGTCACCGTAGGACAGGAGGACGTCGTACTTAATGTGGTCAATTTTGGTGGGTGCGACGAATCGGTCACTCATGCCAATATCACTTTCCAGGTCAACATCAATGCCGTCGATAACTTCCATCCCGGTGGCGATGTATGGGTGTATATGGATGATAACTGGAATGAATGGTATACGATGACTGACGAGGACGAGGATGGTATTTATACCTACACACTGGAGCGGCAGGTGGAATCATCTCTTACCTACCGGTATTCCTATCAGACCGGACCAGATCCGGATAATGACTATGACACGGAATCGGTACCTGATGACTGTGCCAACGAGGATGGTTTCCGTTTTGTAACTGTTCCACTTGTAGATACACAGTTACCGGCAGTTGCCTATGGAAGCTGCGATGAGGCACCAACACCCAAAGTGAACGTTACCTTTCAGGTAGATATGAGCAATGAAACAGTACTCAATAATGACGTACAAGTAGTCATCAAGGATCCCTGGATTTGGACGGCCCTAACTGATCAGGGCAATGGTACCTGGAGTGCAACCGTCGAATTGGATGGTAACCGGACTTATCCGTTTACCTATGTCA
>CAZNHN010000308.1:0-2648 GCA_964572415.1 uncultured Phaeodactylibacter sp. | reverse complement strand
CTTCGGTGCCGAATCCGCACCTGAAAGGCAGCTTATTGTTGAAGAGGCGGACATCGTACTGGACCCACTGTATTTCGGTACCTGTCTTCTTGTATCTGTTGACGATTTTATTAGAGATGACCGGATTCAAATGTTCCCGAACCCGGCAAAGGAATTCCTGCAGCTCCGTTCGGATGCAGGCTCAATCCAAAGCGTCTATTTTGTTGACCTGTTCGGAAGAGTGGTGGTTTCTTTCCTTCCGGGGCCGACTGAAGCAGCAAAAATTGACTTGCAGAACCTGAAAGCAGGTGTTTACATCGCCGTAGTGGAAGCGCAACATGGAACTTCAAAGCAAAAAATCATCATCAAACGGTAAATACGGCCTGGTGACCGGCTTTGTTTTCGTCTGGCGCCTTGCCCACCCAGTCAATATGAACTATTTCTGCTCTGTTTTCTCCGGTTTGTTGCTTTTTACCGTCCTGGCCTGTAATCCCAGGGGGGATAAAAATATGGAGCCTAATGCTCCGGCCGAGATGGCTGCCGAATCATTCAAGCCATTGGAGCGAGCTTTAATGTATTATGTAGATCAGGGCAAGGTGCCGGGCGGGGTTGCGTTAGTTTACCACAAAGGAGAGATGGTCTTCCATAAGGGATTTGGGTTCAGCCATCTTGAAAATCAAACCTCCTCCTCTGTGCATGATATTTTCCGTATTGCTTCTATGACAAAGCCGGTCACTGCGGTAGCTGCAATGATGCTGTACGAAGAAGGAAAATTCAAATTGGATGATCCCGTTTCCAGGTTCATACCGGAATTCAAGAATCTTCAGGTATTGGAACGGGTGAACCGAAAAGATTCCAGCTTTGTAGCCCGCCCGGCAACTCAGCCTATGACTGTCCGGCAGTTATTCACCCATTCCTCGGGGCTGTTTTATGGCTATGACAACGATACACTATCCTTATTGTATGCGAAAGCTAATATTTCAGAAGGGTTTGAAGAGCGAGACATCTCCCTGGAAGAGAACGTAAAAAGGCTGGCTACTTTACCGGTAATTCACGAACCTGGGGAACGCTATACCTATGGCCTCAGCATTGATGTGCTGGGGCGGCTGGTGGAGATTTGGTCAGGGATGCCTCTTGATGCGTTTTTTTCAGAGCGGCTCTTTAAACCTCTGGGGATGAAGGACACCTACTTTTACCTGCCCCGTGAAAAGGCAGACCGTCTCGTTCCTGTCTATCAATCTTCTGAGAACGGGCCACCAACTCCTACAGATTATCCCCTGGTCAACTATCCCGTACAGGGCGCAAAAACCTTCTTTTCCGGCGGTGCAGACCTTAGCAGCACTGCCTGGGATTATTTCCTCTTTTGCAAGATGATGCTCCAAAAGGGCACGCTTAACGGAGCCCGTATTTTAAAACCTGAGACGGTACGCCTGATCACCTCCACCCACCTGGAGACAGGTGATAATGACATGGGGCTGGGCTTTGGGGTACTCTCTGCCAAAACAGAAACGGACATAGCCCGCTCAGTTGGCAGCTACTCCTGGGGCGGCTTCTTCGCCACCACCTTCTGGATTGACCCGGCAGAAGAAGTGATCGCGATTTTGATGCTCCAAATGTATCCCTTTGCCGCCTGGGATATTCAGAAAGTTTTTGAAGACACGATCTATGACTTGATCGACAGGGGTTAAATAAGTTTCCATTCGTAAAAACAGGTTGTACAAATCCCTGAAATCAGACCTTTATTCACTTCGGTCCATCAGGCACGACCTTAGCAACCAAACCTCTTCCTCCCTCCTAAAAGTAGACCGAGGCATAAAACGCTTTTTCTCCACGATTGGACTTTCACCATTTTTTTACGATTTTAGTTCCTGTATTTGCCAGCCCTACCTCAATGTCCACAATACAATTTATTAAATATGAACACCTTCAACCGCAGAGACTTTTTGGTGCTTTCCAGTCTGCTAGGCTTACAATATAGCTTACTTCCCGGCTGCACGCCCAAAGCCATACAGGATGGGCTACCCCAAAACCTGGAAGGCGTGAAACTTCAGTCGCCAAAAGCAGGAGAGGATATCTTTGGGTACATCCAAAGGGTCAATGGGGCATGGGACATTACGCTTTACCGTCAGATCATCGGAGCGGCCAATGCCTTCAAGGAAGGAGATCAGGCATTAGGGATAGCTGCCGCTAATGAACCATCCAGAGGTTTTGCACGGGACCTACTCAGCCACACCAAAATAGGCGACCTGGAGGCGCACCCCCTGTTTGAGGACGACCTTTTCTACCTCATCGCAGAAACCACAACACCCCAACAGAACGTACAGCAGTGGACCCTGGGCGCACTAAAAGCATTTTTACTGTCCAAAGAGGAAGCCGATATAAAATCCATCATGCCCGGGCTCAGCAGTGACGTTATTGCTGGTGTGGTTAAGCTCATGAGCAATGAGGAGCTGATCGCAGTGGGGCAGAAGGTATTCTCCCCACTGCCCGGCAGTAAGATTGGCAGCAAGGGGTACCTGAGTGCCCGCATTCAGCCTAACTCCCCCACCGATAATATCGACGATATCGTGTGGCAGGTATTTGATGCCTGGTCGTACGGCGTAGGCGACCTCGTGCTTGGCACCAATCCGGTTTCCAGTGAGCCGGAGTCTGTGGCAAAAATCGAAGCG
>CAZNHN010000307.1:6586-7109 GCA_964572415.1 uncultured Phaeodactylibacter sp. | reverse complement strand
ATGTCAAACCATGCTGACGTAACTAAGCTGTACACCAACTTCACAACTGGTGATGCTGCCGAAGGTAAGAAAAAAGTCTATTTTTGCCGCCAGAAGTGAATTGCTGTTCTTGTAAACCGAAAGATCATGAAGCAAACGAAAGGCGTTTTTGTAACCGGGATTGGCACCGAAGTGGGCAAAACAGTCATCTCCGCCCTCCTGGTCCGTGCCCTGAAAGCCGACTATTGGAAACCCGTGCAATCCGGTGACCTCCATAATACGGATACCATGAAGGTCACTACCTGGGCCGGAGCAGCGGCTGGTCAGATCCACCCGGAGCGTTATCGCCTCAACCTGCCGATGTCGCCCCATGCCAGTGCTGCCGACGATGGCGTACAGATCAGGCTGGAGGATTTCGAATTGCCACAGACCGATAACTTTCTCGTGGCGGAAGGAGCCGGCGGGCTGCATGTCCCGCTGAATGACCACGACTGTGTAATCGACCTGATTCAGCAACTCGGGCTGCCAGTCGTCCTGGTTTCCC
>CAZNHN010000307.1:0-6551 GCA_964572415.1 uncultured Phaeodactylibacter sp. | reverse complement strand
GGGCTGGTCTTCAACGGTGACCCTCATCCCTCCACCGAGAGCATTATCGAAAAAATGACCGGCATACAGCCGCTCTTCCGTATGGGAGAAATGGAAGCCCTCACAGAACCCTGCTTTGAGCGGCAGGTGCAGCGGGTGGGTGCGGCCTGCAAAAGCCTGCTCGGGTAATTTTGTCATAAAACGGTCAGGTCATCCGGGCCCTGGAAGCCCTGGTAGTTTTTTTACTTAACTTTTCAGAAGATAAATAATAAAACGATGAACCTAATGGAACGCGATGCCCGGCATATCTGGCATCCTTACACACAAATGAAAACGGCTGCCCCACCTCTGCCGGTTGTGAAAGCGGAAGGGGCGTTGTTGTACGATGAGCAGGGACGGTCCTACATTGACTGTGTGGCTTCCTGGTGGGTGAATTTGCACGGCCATGCTCATCCCTATATCGCAGAAAAAGTGCATCAGCAGCTGTTGCAACTGGAACATGTCATCTTCGCCGGCTTTACCCACCCGCCGGCCGTAGAGCTGGCGGAGCGACTGATTAGCCATCTTCCCGACCGACAAAACCGGATTTTTTACTCTGACAATGGCTCCTCTGCCGTAGAGATTGGCATCAAAATGGCCATTCAGTACTTTTTCAATCAGGGCCGGCCACGCACGCAGCTCGTTGCCTTTGATATGGGCTTTCACGGGGAGACTTTCGGGGCTATGGCGGCTAGTGGCGACCACTCTTTCTTTACGGCATTTCAGGACTTCCTCTTTGAGGTCAAGCGCATTCCCAACCCGGTGCCGGGGCAGGAGGCGGCTGCGCTGGAAGCCCTGGAGGCGCACCTGAAAACGGGTGAAGTTTACGCCTTTATTTTTGAGCCCCTGGTGATGGGCGCCGGAGGGATGATCATGTACGAGCCCGATATACTCAGCCAGCTCATGGCGCTGTGCAAAAAGTACGGTGCCCTCTGTATTGCTGATGAGGTGATGACGGGCTTTGGGCGGACCGGGCGCATGTTTGCCTGTGATTACCTGACGGAGCAGCCGGATATCATGTGCCTGTCCAAGGGGCTGACCGGTGGGACCTTGCCCCTCGCAGTGACGTCCTGCACGGAAGAGGTTTTTGAAGCCTTTTGGTCGGATGATAAGTACAAGACCTTTTTTCATGGCCATTCCTACACGGCCAACCCGGTGGGCTGCGCTGCTGCACTGGCTAGTCTTGATCTTCTGGAGTCGGAGGGCTCCGCCCGGGACCGTCAACGGGTGGAAGCCCAGCACCGGGCATTCCGGGAGCGCATTGAGCAGCACCCGGCAGTGCGGTCTTCCCGGCAGCGGGGCACCATACTGGCGGTAGAGTTCGAAAGCGAGGAAGCCACCGGCTATTTCAATAATCTAAGAGATCAGTTGTACCACTATTTTCTGGACCGGGGCGTACTGCTGCGGCCATTGGGCAACCTGATTTACATGATTCCGCCCTATTGCATCACCAATGAGCAGCTCGAACAGGCCTACAGCGCGATGGAAGCCGCCTTCTCGGCCTTTCTGCTGCAGGAGCAGGACTGACCTGTCGCTTTGGATTTCGGAAGGATGACGAAAATTACCCGGACCGCACTCCGATAAATCAAAAATAGGCCCTACTTTAGGGGGCATAGTTTGAACTTATGATCGTAAGGATTATCATTATTCTCCTGTGCCTGGTGTTTTTCATCAACGGGTGCAACAGCCTCATCTCCCAGTTCTTTGGCACCCACAAGCTGCGGTCCTTTGACATGGCAGAGGTGGCCGAAAAGGGCATTGGGGATGCCGACTACGTGGAAATCACAAATGCCCGGTTTAAAGCCGATTTCATACATCAGGAAGCAGAGGAGCCAGGCAGCCCGCCAATTATCCTTTATCCGGTTTTTGCGGAAAGCAGTCCGACCCAAACCCCGGCTTTGCTGGCCTGGACCGCCGACTTCTTTGATCCCTGTGTGGAAGCGGACACCTGCATCGCCGCCGGTACAAGAACCCTGAGAGGCGTAGTGCGCCCTCTGCCCGACGCCAACCTGACGGGGCTGGACCGGCTCAAAGAGAAAGGCTACAGCTGGGAATCCCCGGTCATCGTCATCAATGAAAATGAAGCACCGGTAGCCTGGTACTGGAATGCCCTCATGATGCTGGGGGCAGGCCTGGTTGCTATCGGTATGGAAGCATTCTATAATCGCAAGAAAGCATAACATGGAAGAACGTAAAGAATGGACATTAGCCAAAATCCTGGAAGTACACCGAAAACCGCTCCTGGAGCTGGTGTACGAGGCCGCTACCGTCCACCGCAAGCACCACAACCCAAACGAAGTGCAAATCAGCAGCCTCCTTTCTATCAAGACAGGAGGTTGTCAGGAAGATTGTGGCTACTGCCCGCAGGCGGCCCGTTACCATACGGATATTGAAGAAAACGACCTTATGTCCGTAGAGCAGGTGACTACCGCCGCTAACCGGGCGAAAGTGCTGGGTGCTTCCCGCGTATGCATGGGCGCTGCCTGGCGGAACGTGAAGGACGACGAGGACTTCGATCAGGTCATCAGGCTGGTGCAGACTGTCAACAGCATGGACATGGAAGTCTGTGCCACGCTGGGCATGGTCACGGAGACGCAGGCCAAAAAACTGGCGGAGGCCGGGCTTTACGCTTACAACCACAACCTCGATACTTCGGAGGATTACTACAAGGAGGTGATTTCCACCCGGGGGTACGAAGACCGCCTGGAAACCCTCAGTAATGTCCGCAAAGCTAAGCTGACCGTTTGCTCTGGTGGTATCATCGGCATGGGCGAGTCCGTGGAAGACCGCTGCAAGATGCTGCTGACCCTTTCTCAGCTCAACCCGCAGCCGGAGTCTGTGCCCATCAATGCCCTCGTGGCGGTGGAGGGTACCCCAATGGAAGATCAGGAGCCGGTGCCGATCTGGGATATGGTGCGCATGGTAGCGACCACCCGTATTGTGATGCCGAAGTCAACGGTACGCCTTTCTGCGGGCCGCTTGTCAATGACCAAAGAAGGGCAGGCGCTGTGCTTTATGGCAGGAGCCGGGTCTATCTTTGCAGGGGACAAACTGCTCACCACTCCCAACCCCGCTACGAACGAGGACCTGGAAATGTTCGAAATCCTGGGGCTACAGCCCACCGCGCCATTCGCTAAAGGCGACCGGCCGCAGCCTGAACCGCTGACGGAGGAAGAGCGCGCCAAAAAGGAAAACCCCAAATGGAGCCGCCCGGGGCACCGTATCCCGGCTCATGTGGAATATACCAGGAAGGGAAAACTCAAGAAAAAAGCCATTCAAAAATAAGTTATGACAAAACGCAAGCAAATTGTTGCCGGCAACTGGAAAATGAATATGGATTATGAACAGGGCCGTGACCTCACCAAGGCGGTCATCGATGGGCTGCAACCCTCCGATGCGCTGGTGATTCTCGGTACGCCGTTCATCCACCTTCGCAATGTGGCCAGCATAATCAAAGATATTTCCAACCTGAAACTGGCGGCGCAAAACTGCCATCAGGAAGAAAGCGGTGCCTATACGGGCGAAGTTTCCGCAAGCATGCTGAAGTCCTGCGGGGTGGAATACGTCATTCTGGGCCACTCGGAGCGCCGGGAGTATTTCGGCGAGAAGGATGAGCTCATTGCTAAAAAGATTGATGCCGTGCTGGGACAGGGCATGGAGCCGATTTACTGCTGTGGGGAAAAGCTGGACGTTCGCGAAAGCGGCAAGCAAAATGAGCTGGTTGCTGAGCAGGTCAAAACCGCCCTTTTCCACCTCAGCGCGGAGGATTTGCAAAAGGTGGTCATCGCCTACGAGCCGGTCTGGGCCATTGGTACGGGCAAAACGGCTTCTCCGGCACAGGCGCAGGAAATGCATGCCCACATCCGCAGCCTTGTGCGTTGGCACCCGCAACGTCATCTGGTCCGTGATCAGTACGGTCCGGAAATTGCCGATAGCATCACCATCCTCTACGGGGGCAGCGTGAAGCCCGGCAACGCCAAAGAGCTTTTCGCCAATCCTGATGTGGATGGCGGTTTGATCGGTGGTGCGTCCCTCAAAGCGGCGGACTTTAATGCCATCGTGGATAGCTTTTAGGTCATGAGCAGTGGTGCCCCCAATAACCCTAAGCCAAAACCGCAATGGCTGGAGCGCCTGGAGCAGGAAAGCTATCAGGCAGAGCTCATTGTTTCGGGTGTGGCGCTGTTGGGGGCATTCCAACTGCCGGGCCTGCTGGACCAATTGCTGAATTGGTGCCTGCAGCGCACTACGGCTGAACAGCAGGAACTGCTTGGGTATCTGTTCATTTACTTGCTGTTCGGAGCTTTAATACTGATTTTCAATTTCATCCTTCATTTTTCCCTCCGTACCCTATGGATTGGGAATATCGGTCTGGCCTCGGTTTTCCCGGAAGGCATCAACGAGCATTCCGATCGGTACAGCCCGCATTTTCTTGCCAGGCTCAAGGCCCGCTTCCCTGACCTTCAGGGCTTTAATCAGCGTTTGGATGACTTTTGCAGTTTGCTGTTTTCGATTGCAGGCATCAGCCTGATTACCTTCACTTTTATCACCATTCTGTTAATGGTCTTTTGGGGGATCGGGTACTTTTTATCGATGGTTTTTCCAGGGCTGCCCGCGACCTACTTTGCACTGGGCGGACTTTTTCTACTTACTTCGGTGCTGCTGTTTCAGGGGCTTCTCAATCATAAGAAGCTTCGGGATAAGAGCTGGGTGAAGAAAGTACAGTTCCCTTTGTATCTGTTTTCCGTCCGGATCATGGCCGGCCCCTTTCTGGAGCCATTCACCTACATTGGGCAGACACTGGCTACCAACGTTTCAAAAACCCGCTATATCGGGGTCACGGCAGGGTATATGGTTGTGCTCATGATCGGCTTTGTTTTTTGGGTGCAGGACTCCAATCTGTTTATGCTGGATGCCGGTATCCGTAAGCGGGTAGCCGGGCGGGAAAGCGAGCAGTATGCCGAGCGTTATGAAAACCTGAGGCCGCCCGGAGCGCATATCGGCTTCGCCATGCTCAGCAGCGATGTCATCCGGGGGACGGTCGCAACGGTCTTTGTGCCGGTACCCAAAACCGAGCGGGAGTTCATTCAGGCTTACTGTGGCCCGGAGTGGGAAGATGGAGAGCGGGAGGAGCGGCAAGCCTGCCTGAAGTCTTACTACACCTTTAAGATCGACAGCACGGTGGTCGTGCCATCTGGCTTGTACCTGTACAAGCAAAAGGATAGCAAACAAGATGGTATAAGAGTCTACCTGTCGATGCAGGGGCAGCGCGTTGGCGGGCACCACCTTCGGATCATCCCTGCCCGGTTTGAGCAGGATTCCTTCCACATCAATATCCCGTTTCAGTACTTCCCGGAGGAGTCATTGCAGTAAACAAAAACAGCTCCGCCTAAAGAAGACGGAGCTGTTTGCGTTCAGGCTTAGGAGTGCTTTGGCTATCTTTCTTTGCTGTATTCAATAGCATTGAGGTCTACCACAAAGCCTTTGATCTTGTGCTTCTTTAGCAGGTTTTTGCGGTAGTTTTCCGCAGCGGCTTCTTCTTTGAACGGGCCCAGGAGGACTTTGTAGGATGGCATGCGGCTGCCCTCTTCAATGCTAATGAGCACGTTGTCAAACCATTTGGCTTGCAGGTCGGCCACTTGCTTAAAGACATTCTCGTAGTTGGTCAGCGAGGCTACCTGAACGGCAAAACCTTTCTCGCCGGGTTCCTGAATGCTGATTTTGTACAAACCGTACTTCTGGTATTCCTTGCCCACGAGTTTAGGCTGCGCAGCCGGAGCGGCGGCTTTAGCTTGGCCTTTGGGTTTTGTTTCGGAGGCAGCAGGTTTGGAAGCTGTAGTACTGGCGACCTTCTTTTCGGCCGGAGCAGGGGCATTGCCCGCATCCGTTACGATCCGCCCGCGGCTGGTATTATCATAGGAAGAAGGGGTGCTGGCCTGCCGTTCCTTGCGTTGCGCTTTTTTTGAAGGCTTTTCGGGCGCTGCTGTGCCCCGCTTGACTACTTCCAGTTTGACTTCTGTCAATCCATCCTGAATCAGCCCAATCTGTTCGGCGGCAGCCCGCGAAAGGTCGACCACCCGGCCACGCTTGTAAGGCCCCTTGTCGGTCACTTTCACCACGACTGATTTTTCGTTGTCGAGCCGGGTAACCCGGACCATTGTACCGTAGGGGAGTTCCCGGTGGGCAGCAGTCATCGCTTTTTTGTCGTATTTAACGCCGTAGGCGGTTTCCTTACCGTGGAAGCTATCGTGGTAGTACGATGCGATGCCCCATTCTTCATTGCTTTGCGCAGACAATGCTACGGTAAAACAAAGGGCAAGGAGGAGGCTTAAGTTCAGTCGTTTCTTCATGATTATCGTTTTTTGGACGGCTTGAAATTAATCAAAAAAATTGGCAAGCTTAATTAGATACGCAGGTTTGCGCGTTTTTATTGCGGTTTGCCGGGCGCAGGCTAGTATTTCAGGCTTTAATTTTCGAGCTGATCTATCGAAGTGCCGGAATTCATACCCCCTTTCTCCTTGTCAACATTGCACCTT
>CAZNHN010000306.1:6744-7125 GCA_964572415.1 uncultured Phaeodactylibacter sp. | reverse complement strand
CCATCAGGATGGGTACTGGGAAGAACAATCGATTGATAAGGCTTTCCCTCTGGCTGATTCGCTGGAACAGGTTGGTGCGGTGGAGGGCGTGGAAGCAGTACTGCCCCGCCTGGAATCCTTTGCTCTGGCTGCAGCCGGGGAAACGACCTCTGGTGTCCTGGTGGCAGGTATTCTGCCCAATGTGGAAAACAAGATGACCGATTTGGAAAACCGCCTGGTAGAGGGGGAATACCTTACAGAAAGCGATGAGGCCGTATTGGTAGCCAGCGGGGTAGCGGACAAACTAGGGCTGGCGCTTGGCGACACCCTGGTCCTGATCAGTCAGGGCTACCACGGGGTGAATGCTGCCGGGAAGTACCCGATCAAAGGCATCGCGAAATT
>CAZNHN010000306.1:0-6734 GCA_964572415.1 uncultured Phaeodactylibacter sp. | reverse complement strand
ACAAGCAAATGGTCTACCTGCCACTGCCCGCAGCCCAGTACTTCTACGGTGCGCCCGGTTTGGCTACTTCTCTGGCTCTGAAACTGGGTGGGCAGGAAGATATCAAACCGGTCGTGGCAGCTCTACGCACACAACTGGATACGAATGCCTACGAGGTGATGGACTGGGAAGAGCTGTTGCCCGATTTGGTGCAGGCCCGCGAGCTGGATACCGCTGGCAACGTCATCGTCTACTTTATCCTTTACATGATCATCGCCTTTGGCATTTTCGGCACGATCCTGATGATGAGCAAGGAGCGGGAATATGAGTTTGGCGTGCTGATTTCCATAGGCCTGCAGCGCTGGCAACTGGCGCTCTCGGTGTGGGTAGAAGTCATCCTGCTTGGTGTACTTGGTGCTTTATCCGGCATTCTGCTGAGCATGCCTATTGTGTATTACTTCAAGGTCAACCCCATCCGTTTTGGTGGGGAAATGGCGAGCTCGCTGGAGAAGTTTGGCTTTGAGCCCATCTTTCCGGCCACCTTTGACATGCAGATTTTTATGACTCAGGCGCTGTACGTCTTTATTCTCACCGCAATACTGGCTTTGTACCCGATTTTCAAAATCCGCAAACTGCAGCCGGTGCAGGCCATGCGGGGTTAACTAAAAATAACAAACGAATGATACCAATAATGGCATGGCGGAACGTCTGGCGGAGCCCTACAAGGAGCTGGGTCGTCATTACCGCAATTGCACTGGGCATCTGGGCGGCGCTTTCGCTCACCGGCTTTGCCACCGGTATGATGAAAAGCTACGTCAACAGCGCCATAGAAAACAGCGTGGGGCATCTGCAAATCCACGCACCAGGCTTCACAGAAGAGTACGACCTGCAAAAGCAACTGCCTCCCGCATCTGAACTAAGCACCCAATTGGAAGCGCTACCCCAACTTAAGGCCTACAGCATGCGCACAGTGGTCAGCGGCATGGCCTCCTCCAGTCAGGGGGCACGGGGCGTGATGGTGAAAGGCGTGGAGCCGGAGCAGGAAGCAGCGGTGAGCGCCATAGCCGAGAAACTGGTGGAGGGCGAGTTCTTTCCGGAAATGCGCGGCAATGCCGTGTTAATCGGGCAGGAACTGGCTGAAAAGCTCAACCTCAAGCTACGCTCAAAAATGGTGCTGACTTTTCAGGGGCTCGACCGGGAGATTACGGCTGCAGCATTCCGCGTAGTGGGTATTTTTGATACCGGCAATACGCCCTTTGACGGCGGCACCATCTTTGTGGAGCGCGAGGATCTTAACCGCCTGGTTATCCCTCAAACGGATACGGCTATGGTGCAGTCCGACCTGGTCTACGAAGCCGCTCTGCTGCTGAATGATGTTAATCAGGTGGATACAGTGGCCGCATTACTGGAAACGGCCCTGCCCGGGCAGGAGGTCAAAACCTACCGGGAAGTTTCCCCCGACCTGGAACTATACGAATCGCAAATCCAGAATGTCTCCATGATTTACCTGGTGGTCATTCTGCTGGCACTGGTCTTCGGCATCATCAACACTATGCTGATGGCGGTACTGGAACGCATTAAGGAACTCGGCATGCTTATGGCCATTGGCATGAACAAGCTGCGGGTATTTTCCATGATCGTGCTTGAAACCATATTATTAGGTATAGTAGCCACTCCGATCGGGCTCCTGCTGGGTTACCTGACCATCAATTATGTAAGGGAAAATGGCATCAATATGTCGGCTTACAGCGAGGGCATGGCGAGCTACGGCTTGACCCAAGTCATCTACTTCGACGTAGAGCCCGGCGTATATACCCAAATGGCCGTTGGCGTTTTCCTAACGGCGATACTGGCAGCCATCTATCCGGCACTGAAGGCCATCCGCCTCAAGCCTGTTGATGCCCTGCATAGCTTTTAACAAAAAAAAAACAATAAAAAACATGGCTGTCATCACCACCAAAGGCGTTGAAAAAGTCTACAACCCTGATAAAATACCGGTTAAAGCCCTCAAAGGCGTTGACCTTGAAATCGAAGCCGGCGAATTTACGGCTATTGTCGGGCCGTCTGGCTCTGGCAAAACTACCCTGCTGAACATCATCGGCGGGCTGGACCGCCCCACTGCCGGATATGTGGAGGTAGGAGGAGAGGATATCTCCCAAATGTCGGACAATGCCCTGATCGACTTCCGTAAGGAACATATTGGCTTCGTCTTTCAGGCTTACAACCTCATCCCGGTACTGACCGCCCGGGAGAATGTGGAGTTTGTGATGCTGCTGCAAAACCGCTCCAAAGCAGAGCGCCACGCCCGCGCCGATGAGCTCCTGAAAGCGGTAGGGCTGGAAGACAAAGTGCACAAACGCCCAGCTGAGCTCTCCGGCGGGCAGCAGCAACGGGTGGCCGTTGCCCGCGCATTAGCGCCCAAGCCCACCTTTATCCTCGCCGATGAGCCCACAGCAAACCTCGATTCTGAGTCAACGTCCAACCTGCTGGATATCATGGCGCGCCTGAATCAGGAAGAAGGCGTCACCTTTGTCTTCTCTACCCACGATCAGCGTGTCATCGACCGGGCGCGGCGGGTGGTCACACTGGTGGATGGCAGGGTGGACGAAGATTTGCGAAGGTAACCGAAAACTGCTATTACCATGAAACGCATACTGCTACTGATGGTGCTTGGCATGAGCCTGGCTCAATTGCAGGCACAGGAAGAGCCCCGCAACTGGACCGTCAACGGCTACCTGAAAAATATGCAGACCCTGCTGTTTTTCAATGACGCTTATCCGGATTTATCACAGGGACAGTTGGTAGACACCTTTTTTCAGGACAACCTCATTCACAACCGACTCAACTTTCGCTGGTATCCGGATGATAACTGGACGGTGCGGGCCGACCTTCGCACGCGGGTTTTCTACGGCAGTTTTGTGCAGGCCAGTCCTGGCTACGGCGATCAGGTAGACGATGTCAACAATGACTACTTCGACCTGTCCCACGTCATCCTCAACGAGCGGGCCTGGGTGATGCATACCATGCTCGACCGCTTGTACCTGGAGTACGTCAACGACAAGCTGGAAGTCCGGTTGGGGCGGCAGCGCATCAACTGGGGCATCAGTACGGTCTGGAACCCCAACGATATTTTCAATGCCTTTGCCTTTACCGATTTCGACTATGAGGAGCGGCCCGGCAGCGATGCTCTTCGGGTGAAGTACTATACCGGCTTCGCATCAAGTGTGGAGTTGGCTGTTGGCATGTTTGACGATATTGATGAGGCGACAATGGCCGGGCTTTGGCGGCTTAATAAATGGTCTTACGATTTCCAGGTGCTGGCAGGTTACACCCGGGGCGATTGGGCATTGGGCGGTGGCTGGGCCGGCAATCTGGGTAATGCAGGTCTGAAAGGGGAATTCACCTACTTTTTGCCAGTGGAGGATTCGGATGACGATCCGGCTTTTGCCGCCACACTGGGGCTGGATTACTCCTTTTCCAACTCTTTGTATGCCAGCCTGGGCTACCTGTACAACAGTGAAGGTGGCATCCGCAACAGCATCACCGGGCTCTTCGCCTTTGAGCTTTCCGCCCGCAATTTGTACCCCTACCGGCATGCCCTTTTTGCGCAAGCCACCTACCCGGTAACCCCACTGTTTAATGCCGGTGCTGCAATCATCTACAGCCCGGTGGAAGTGCACGCCCTTTTTGTCAATCCCACACTGACTTATTCCATACGGGCCAACTGGGACCTCGACTTAATCGGGCAATTGGCTTTCGATCAGGAGGCAGAAGGGTACAGAAGCCCGCTTCAGGCCGTGTTTTTTCGTTTGAAATGGAGTTTCTAAGCGCTCCACAGCAGCGCGTTCTCAGGCGCACACAGGGCCATTCCCATAAGAAAGCGTTAAGTGAGCTTAAAAAGGCGGTGCAAGGCATTCCTGTATTAGAAAAAACGGCAAAATTTGCGTATTTTTGCAGGATGAGCACAGAAAATATGAGTGAACAAAAAAAGCCCCAAAACGGGGAGTACGGTGCCTCGAATATCACGGCACTGGAAGGATTGGAGGCGGTGCGCAAACGCCCGGGTATGTACATCGGAAGTACGGACACAAAAGGGCTTCATCACCTGGTCTGGGAGGTTATTGACAACTCCATCGATGAGCACCTGGCTGGCTACTGCAATCGCATTGAAACGATCATACACAAAGACAACTCTATCACGGTAAAGGACGATGGCCGGGGTATTCCGGTAGACATGCACACCAAGCTGAAAAAATCAGCACTGGAGGTGGTCATGACAGTCCTGCACGCTGGTGGTAAGTTTGATAAGGATACTTATAAAGTTTCCGGTGGCTTGCACGGGGTGGGTGTATCTTGTGTGAATGCTTTATCCATGGACCTCCGTGCGGAAGTTCACCGTGACGGCAAGGTCTATGAGCAGCATTACAAAAAAGGTAAGCCGCAGGGTGATGTAGCTGAGATCGGCACCACAGACCGAAATGGGACGTTCATCACTTTCAAACCGGACCCGGAGATCTTCGATATGCTGGAGTACAGCTATACGATCCTGGCCAACCGGATGCGTGAGCTTTCCTACCTCAATAGTGGTCTCACGCTTACCCTTACGGATGAGCGCGTAACCGATGACAAAGGTGCGCACCCTACTGAAAAATTCTATTCAGAGGGTGGGCTAAAAGAGTTTGTAAAAAACCTGGATAAATCCCGTACGGCGCTCATTGATGCGCCTATCCACGTGATTGGCAAGGAGGAGAACGTTGAGGTGGAAGTCGCACTGCACTACAACACGTCTTTCACGGAGACTATTTATTCCTATGTCAATAATATCAATACCCGGGAGGGGGGTACCCACGTCAATGGTTTCCGCCGTGCCGTCAACCGCCTATTCAAGCAGTACGGTGAGGATAACGGGATGTTTAAAAAGCTGAAGTTTGCCATTTCCGGGGAAGACTTCCGGGAAGGACTAACGGCTGTCGTATCGGTGAAAGTGCCGGAGCCACAGTTTAAAGGGCAGACCAAAGGCGAGCTGGGCAACTCTGAGGTGACCGGCATCGTTTCCCGTTGTGTGGGCGAAGTGCTGGGCCATTACCTGGAAGAGCACCCGCAGGCGGCTAAGAAGATTGTCGATAAGGTCATTTTAGCAGCCACCGCCCGCCACGCGGCCCGCAAAGCCCGCGAAATGGTACAGCGCAAGAACGTGCTGACCGGTAGCGGCCTGCCGGGCAAACTGGCGGACTGTTCTTCCCGTAACCCCGATGAGTCCGAGCTCTTCCTGGTGGAGGGTGACTCGGCAGGCGGTACGGCTAAGCAGGGCCGGGACCGTCGTTTCCAGGCGATTCTGCCACTTCGGGGCAAAATCCTTAATGTGGAGAAGGCCCTGGAGCACAAGATTTACGAAAACGAAGAGATCAAAAATATGTTTACGGCCCTCGGTGTCTCTATTGAGGAGGCCGAAGACGGGGAGCGTAAACTGAACATGGAAAAGCTGCGCTACCATAAGATCATCATCATGTGTGATGCCGACGTGGATGGTAGCCACATTGTGACGCTGATTCTGACCTTCTTCTTCCGTTACATGCGCCCCTTGGTGGAAAATGGCAATATCTATATCGCTACCCCACCACTTTACATGGTTAAAAAAGGCAAGCAGTTCCGCTACTGCTGGACGGAAGATGAGCGCAAGGAAGCCGTTGCGGCTTACGCCAAAGGAGAGAATGACAGTGGCGTAAAAGTACAGCGCTACAAGGGGCTTGGCGAGATGAATGCCGAGCAGCTCTGGGAAACCACTATGGACCCGGATACGCGTATCCTTCAGCAGGTTTCCATTGATGATGCACAGGTCGCTAATGACATCTTCTCTATGCTAATGGGGGATGAGGTGCCGCCGCGCCGCGCCTTCATCGAAGCAAATGCGAAATACGCTAACGTAGACGTGTAAGCTTGGTGCAGGTATTTGGACCTGGCGTTGAGGTGGAAAAGATTCCGGCGCACGGTGCGCGCCTTCATTGAAGCGAATGCAAAGTACGCTAACGTAGATGTGTAAGTCAGGCGCAGTGATGTGAACTTGGCGTTAGGTTTGTTGAGATTCCGGCGCACGGTGCGCGCCTTCATTGAAGCGAATGCTAAATATACGAACGTAGATGTGTAAAGGATTCCGGCGTAGGGCAAACGCACCAAATAAGTTTTTCATGAAAACGGGCGAAAAGATGCTGAAGCGAAGCGATTTTGACTGGGCTTCACCTCAAGCCGGTGAGGCTCTTCCTTTTTTCATCGCGAAAAAAGGAAGCAAAAACGCTAGAAATTCGCAAACTCCTCCGTCGAACATGCAATTTCGGCAGCCGCCACCCGCTCTTACGTGTTCCGCGCCATGTTCCAAACATGCTCCAATCACATTCAAATTTTGGTGCGTTTGCCCTAATTCCGGCGCACGGTGCGCGCCTTCATCGAGGCAAACGCGAAATACGCGAGCGTAGACGTGTAAGGGTCATAGACACTAAACACTTACTTAATAACCGCCTGTTTCAAGGCTTACGCCTCGGAACGGGCGGTTGTGTTGGGAGCTGCTCAGGAAACTTGCACCTGGAATTTAACAAGGAGTTGTTGGGAAGAAAGGACCTGTCTCATCAGCAACTGCAAATAGATTACGCCCAAAATTTTCCGATCGTCGGCCATTGAGCATATTTCTAACAGGCTCTTATCCGCACTAGTGGTCTGTCAAGGCTAAAACTAGGGGTTGCCTGCGGCGACTTTTGAGGCTA
>CAZNHN010000305.1:0-7126 GCA_964572415.1 uncultured Phaeodactylibacter sp. | reverse complement strand
GGATCGCCGGGCGAGATCTTCATCAAGATGAGCAAGGAGGGGTCCACGCTCTCAGGCCTCGTCCAGGGCTTCTGCCGGGCATTCAGCCTTGCCTGATGGATGCCGATGGGAAGGAGCTTGAAGGTAACGACATCGAAGGATTGCTTTGCGTGAAATACCCCTGGCCATCTATGCTGCGGACTACCTACGGTGACCACGAGCGCTGCCGTCAGACCTACTTCTCAGCCTTTGAGAACCTCTACTTCACCGGTGATGGTGCCCGCCGCGATAAGGATGGCATGTACCGTATTATCGGCCGTGTGGATGACGTGATCAACGTTTCCGGCCACCGTATGGGCACCGCGGAAGTGGAAAACGCTATCAATGAGCACGATCTCGTTGTCGAATCAGCCGTAGTGGGCTATCCGCACGATATCAAGGGTCAGGGCATCTACGCTTACGTGATTGTCTCTGGCGATATTGAAGATGAAGATGCTTTCCGCAAGGAGCTGATTCAGGTCGTGGTCAAGGAGATTGGGCCAATTGCGAAGCCCGACAAGATTCAGATCGTTTCCGGGCTGCCGAAGACCCGCTCCGGCAAAATCATGCGCCGTATCCTGCGTAAGGTGGCAAGCGGGGATACGTCCAATTTGGGCGATACCTCTACCCTGCTCAACCCGGAAGTGGTTAACGAAATCAAAGACACGGCATTGGTATAATGTTAGATTTGAATTGTGAATGACATAAGTCTATAGAATGGCGGGTATGGCTCCGGATGGAGTGGCCCGCCATTTTTTATCCCGTGACCTTTGTCATTCCTAATCTTCTTCAAAAGCCTCAACTTACCATTTCAATGGCCTCACCACTGGCCAGTTCTCTATTCTTGGGTAAGCCCTGCGCACCCTGCAAACAAAAACCATTATGACTTATCAGGAATTCTACAACAACAGCATGGCGGACCCCACGGCTTTCTGGAAAGCTCAGGCGGACGCCATCGACTGGTTTGAAAAACCGTCCGATATTTCCTTCAAGGACGAAAACAGCCTCTACCGCTGGTACAAGGGCGGCCAACTGAACACTTCCCACCTGGCGCTCGACTACCATGTAGCCAATGGACGGGGCGATCAGCCTGCCATTTTTTATGACTCTCCGGTAACGGATACCAAAGAAACCATCACCTATGCGCAGTTGCTGGACCGCGTGGCCAGATTTGCCGGCGTGCTCAAAGCACAGGGGGTAGAGAAAGGCGATACAGTCATTATCTACATGCCCATGATCCCGCAGACCGTAGTCGCCATGCTTGCCTGTGCGAGACTGGGCGCTATCCACTCCGTGGTCTTCGGTGGCTTTGCAGCTCATGAACTGGCGATCCGTATCAATGACGCCAAGCCCAAGCTCATCCTTACCGCCAGCGCAGGCAAGGAAATCAACCGGGTGATCGACTATATGAAGATTGTCAATCCGGCACTGGACGAAGCCGAGCATCAGGTGCAGGGGGTGATTGTCTATCAGCGGGATATCCTGGAGGCCCCGCTTAAAGACGGGCGCGATTTTGACTGGGATGTGTTACTGGCAGATGCCGAACCAGCTGACTGTGTCCCGGTGGAGAGCACGGACCCGCTGTACATCTTGTACACCTCCGGCACCACGGGTAAGCCCAAGGGCATTGTACGCGACAACGGCGGCCATGCCGTGGCTATGAAGTTCAGCATGAAGTACATCTACGGCGTAGAGCCGGGCGAGGTCTACTGGGCCGCTTCTGATGTTGGCTGGGTGGTCGGCCATTCCTACATTGTGTATGCGCCGCTCATCCACGGTTGTACCACGGTATTGTACGAAGGCAAGCCCGTACGCACGCCCGATGCCGGCGCCTTCTGGCGCGTGCTGGAAGAATATGGCGTAAGTGTGTTTTTCACCGCGCCCACCGCTTTCCGGGCCATCAAAAAAGAAGACTCCGAAGCGAAGCTTAAAGCGCAGTACGACACGAGCAAACTCCGCTACCTCTTTTTGGCAGGCGAGCGCTGCGATGTGTCTACCCTGGAATGGTGCCAGGATGTCCTGCAGGTGCCTGTCATTGACCACTGGTGGCAGACCGAATCGGGCTGGCCCATGCTCGCCAATATGGCAGGTGTGGAACTCTTGCCCGTCAAGCCGGGCTCAGCAGGCAAACCAGTCTGCGGGTACGACCTTAAAGTCGTGGGCCCCGATGGAGAACCGGTGCCGCCGAATACAGAAGGCGCTGTCGTGATCCGCTTGCCCTTAGCGCCCGGCACCTTGCCCAATCTCTGGCAGGATACCGCCCGCTTCATCGATTCTTACCTCAGCCCCTACCCCGGCTACTACTTCACCGGTGACGGCGGGTATATTGATGAGGATGGCTATGTATTCATCACCGGGCGCATTGACGATATCATCAACGTGGCCGGCCACCGTTTGTCGACGGCAGAGATGGAGGAAGTGGTAGCGGCTCATCCATTGGTTGCCGAGTGCGCCGTCATTGGGGTGCATGATGACCTCAAGGGGCAAATCCCGGTCGGTTTTGTCGTGCTCAAAGCCGGGGCTGATATTGCGGACGCTGAACTGGAACAGGAACTGATTAAGATGGTGCGTGATCAAGTCGGCCCGGTCGCCTCCTTCAAAAAAGCCACCGTGGTGCAGCGACTGCCCAAGACCCGCTCGGGCAAAATCCTGCGTCGGATTATGCGCCATATTGTGGATGGCAAGCCGTATAACCCACCCTCTACTATTGAGGATATGAGCGTGCTGCCGGAGCTGGAGGCGCAGGTGCGAGAGGCTCAGGTTTAAGCACAGCTACAGATTGAACAAAACCCGGATTACTTTCGATTACGAAGGCAATCCGGGTTTCTATTTTTTAACAACTTTCGTATCAAGCGCTCTCTACCGCAGCAACAGCACCTCTCCCTGCACTTGCTCCACCCTGCCATCTGGCAGCCTTACCTCTAGCACCCAGACGTAAACGCCAGCCGGGGCCCTTTCGCTCCTGACCTGCCCGTCCCAAAAGAGGCGCCCGTCTTCCAAAGGCAGATTGCTGCGCTCGAAAACCAGCCCGCCCCAGCGGTCAAATACCTGGAACTGTGCCGTCTCAATGCCCGGACGTGCAGGCAGCGGCCCAAAGGTATCGTTGCGGCCGTCCCCATTAGGTGAAAAAGCATTGGGCAGGTAGTAAGCGGAAGATGGCAGGACGGTGACTTGCACCTCATCCGTTGCCGTGCAGCCCAGGCTATCTGTGGCTAACAGCTGGTACACTTGTGTAGCCGACAGCTCTGCATTCGTAGACAAACAAGTTGGGCAGCTTAATCCCTCTTCGGGTAGCCATTGCACCATTGCTGCGCTGCTGCTGCCCGACAACGTGACCGGCTGCCCCGGCAACACTTCCTGATCTGTACCTGCGCTCACCATCACAGGTGGCGCTACAGCAAGTTCAAGACAGGTAAGAGAATCACAGCCAGCCACCGTATTGTAAGTCATACAAACGCTTGTATCCTGCTCCCACACCTGCCCTTCCCAGCTAAACGTATCCCCCACACAAATATCAGCCTGCAAACTGCTCCGGACTGTATCTGAGAAGTACAAATGCAGCTCATACAGCGAATCACATCCCGAAACACTGCTGTAAACCCCTTGCAGCAAGGTATCCGAAAGGACAGGTTCCCCTTCCCAAAAGAAAGGCTCCCCGGCGCAGCGGCGCAGGGTGTCGGTGACTGCTATCGGTGACTCAGGCTGCTCAATAACCGCTGTCGAAGAGAAAGTACAGCCTGCCGAATCTGTGGCCGTAACGCTGTATGTGCCCGCAGGCAGCCCGGTAACTGTTGCACCCAACCCAACAGGCTGCCAGTTGTACGCATACGGTGGCAAGCCACCGGAGGGCACTGCTTCCAACACACCAGTACTGTCCCCAAAGCAGACAACATCCGTAGTTTCGAGCAGCAAGCCCGAGAAATCCGAATAAGCGATTATTATCGTATCCGAACCGGTGCAGCCTTCGCTGTTGCTGGCTTGCAGGGCATAATCTCCTGCCTGTGCCACCGTGAAGGACGGACCATTGCTGCCATCCTGCCACTGGCCCACCTGAAGGCCCGCCGGGGCTTCCAGCAGTAAGGTATCGCCCTGGCATAAGGCCGTGTCTGCACCCAGGCTGAACACCGGCGTGGGAAGCAGGCTGACCGTAGCCACAGCGGTATCACCGGGGCAGCCAGGCGCACCAGATTGAATATAAAGATAAGTGCCCGGCGCATCTGCTGCCGGATCGAAGCTGCCACTGCCCGGCTGCCATTGCCCACCGGGAGCCGGGCTGCCGCCGAGCTGAGCAAACAAGCCTACCGGGGCACTGCCCGGACAGAGAGCCACCGTTACATCTTCTCCCGCTGATGGCGGATATGGGAAAATGGGGAGGTACGCCAGGGCCGTATCGCTCACATTGCCCGCCGCATAAGCAACCACGCTGATTTCCCGGGTGCCCTCCGGGGGAAGGCCGGGGCCTCCGTAGGTGTACTGGGCTGCACCCAGCACGGCCTCCCAGGCAGGAAGTGAAGGCCGGCCCTGTTGGGGCAGGAAGCGCAGCTGGGCACTGCCACTGCCAAGCACTACAATGCTATCAGTGCCGGTACTGGCCAGTTGCTCATCCATGCCGCCAGGGCCCGACAGCGTAACCCGGATAGAATCTATAAACCCAATCTCGGAGAGCAGCTCCAGGCTTGGCGGCAGGATGGGCTGTGGTGCACCTGTACAGGCCGTGTCGGCCTGATAGGCGCTGCCTGGGGATGCACCACCTATTGGGTTAACTTCCAGCACGCAGGGCGGGGGGAGGGATTCTTCGTAGGTCCAAAGACTCGCAATTGTGAAGCTTAAGCCACATACTAAATCTAGAGTCTGGTTTTCAAAGCTGACTTCAAATATGTTATCCTCATTTTGAGGTAAGAGGGGGAAAAAAGCATCAGTTACAAAAACCCGATTATTTTGACAGTCTGTCGGCACTGTACCTAGCCCATTTGAGAGAGGTTCAAATGGAGGGTGGGACAGAAGCAATTGACTATTGGACAAGTCATTAGTATCTATCTGATAGAATCCATCTGCCCAGGTACTGGCAATCAACTGCCCATTTATTACAGTAAGAGCCGATGCCCCCATTATTGGTGTATTTCCTGAATCAAAACTTTGGTTCAAAATTTCTTTTTCTCCAGTGATCAAGTTGTATTTTCCTAATGCAGTACCAGGTATGGAAAATATCGCAAATAAAGTTTGGTTAATAATTTCAAGCCCAGCGATTCCTGGACCTGATTGGTCAGGTTCTAAAACAATGTCAAAATCTGCAACGTAACTCAACATCCCAGTTTCTAGGATGATTCTAAATATAGTATCCGCCCTCACTGTATATAAATTTGAATCTCTATCAAAGGCACAACTACCAATTCTTCGCTCTGGCTCTACCACGTGCACAGTATCACAAGTTGATAAATCAATAATGCCGATATGGCCATTATGCGGATTATTACCGGGCGGTGCGTAAAAATATAGCTCCTGAGCTGTAACTGAAAGTGAAAAGAGCAACAGGCTTGACAGCGATAGCAGTCTAAGATAAGTCATGGGATCAGGATTTGGGAATAGTAAAAAGTTCAGCCTTCCGAAACGGAAAGCTGAACTCAAGAAATTCTTAAAGGCTAAGCTATTTGCGAATTAACTTACCTGTAGTCGTAGCAGAAGGGGGCTCCACCCGGTAGAAATAGACGCCGGGCTGCCAATTGTGGGCCATGATCTGATGCTCTACCAGAGGTTGAAGCGGCTGCTGATGGATCAACTGTCCCGCAGCATTAAATACGCGGAGTTGACCCACTTCCACTGTCCCACTGATTGTAAATTGCGCTTCAAATGGATTAGGGAAAACCGCAACTTTTGAGTGCGGTTGCGGGGATATTGACCAGCTGCGCTTATTCCCGTCCGGGTAAATATTCGCACCGTTCAATAGCGAAAAGACTTCAGCTATGGTTGAGAAAGGCTGCTTCACTTTCGCCCTTACGGTCAATTGGTCGCCCTTTCCAAGTTCCAGGAATTGCTGTTCTAATGGAAGCCAGATGCCATGAAAGCGCCCGGTTTGAGCATTCACGGCATATCCCTCTTCCTGTAACCTGAAACCTCCTTCCCCATGGATTTCTAGTATCTCCAGGTGCTCGGGTGAAAGCAAAAACTCGAGCCCAATCAACCACAATTGCTTATAAGTTTCCGCTGAAGACAGGTGGAGCTCGACTATACCCCCTTCCGATAAATCCCCTTTTATTTCTGATTTCAAGCCGGCTAGCGGAACGCTGTTTGCTGAACTGTTGGTAGTAATACACTGATTGCAGGATACCTGCACGTCTCCTATTTTGACACCAATAAAATTGAGGTTGGATGCACCGGAAAGTGGTGCATTCATCACTGTTTCAGTTTCAGTAATCAGGCTTAAATTAAAACCATTTAGCACTCCACCACTTAATGCCGCAGCGTTGACCATCCGCCAGGATTTGAACCCACCAGGGTAAACATCATTCAAAATGGCATTTCTGATCCCTATTTGATCAAGCGTGGTCACTGCATTGCTTAGATTGAAGTCCGCAGCAACAAATTCCCAAGGGTTTGTAAATGGAAACGAGCCCAGGATATGCCCTGATATTTTGACAATATCTGCGTCGTCCAAGCCACAGTCTGGTTCGGAAAGATCATACTCAGGGCTTACCAGATAGTCTTCTCCATCAAGTACGGTACCGTTATAATCCCCTGCTGCATCAAGCTCATTTCCAAGTGTGGCGTTAAGGTTGCTGCCATTGGAAGATACAATAACTGTCACGTTGAGACAAACTAAATCATCAGTAGGCGGACTAAACATCCTCACCTCATAGCTATTACAATCGCTGCCCGTTTGTATCAAAGCGATAACCGGGTCGGTACAAGTCTGGGCGAATATCATAACACCAGAGAAGAGAAGAGAAGAGAAGAGAAGAGAAAATTTCTTCATGGCGTTTGGTTTGTCATACCCCGAAGGTACTTTCAGGGATACAGATTTAGGTAAATAGCGCTACAGCAGAGATGCGAAAACGCTTTGTAAATTTCTTATTCAAATTTAACTATTCCTAAAGTAAAATCATGATCCAAA
>CAZNHN010000304.1:0-7158 GCA_964572415.1 uncultured Phaeodactylibacter sp. | reverse complement strand
GCGTTGGCCCATCAAAGTCTAGCTCTACATAGAAGCCGGTGCTGTCGCAAAATGAGAAGTCAATAGTTACATTGTCAATAGGGCAGTTGTTGTTAAAGCATTCAGGCTGCAGGTATTCCACCTCAACGCAGCAATCCGGCTGATCAAAAATGCAGGCTTTGAAAGTGATTTCTTCCGTATTGACCAGCTCCAGGTTAATCAGCTCTCCCGGCAGGGCGCCCAGTACGCTTTGACCGATGTAGTTGCCGTTGAGGTAGAACCAAAACAGCAAATCATCCTGTGGCTCTTCGACCGCAATATCTACCAGTAAATCATAGGTGCCATCCCCATTGCAATCCTGGGGCGTTACAGCAAGCTCAAGGATTTGGCAGTCGCCCCCGTTATCACAGGATTTCGGCCCGACCTCCACATAGCCAAAGCAGGTGGGGTTGGCAAAATCAAGGATGAGGAAGTCGTACACCGTCACGCCGTCGCCGGCAAAGGGCCCGAGGGTCACAAAGGGCTCGCTGTAGTCAAATGGGCCAAAGATTTCCCCGTCCGCAAAGATGAAGTAGCCTAAGTCACCAGGGTCATTGACCTGTACTTCGATGTCGACGAGGAAGGTACCGTTTTCGCAGGGATGAGGCTCGGCGATGACGTTGTTGAACACACAGCCAATATTACAGGCGGGAGCTTCAAACAGGACCTCCTGAATTGCGTTACAATCTGTTGCTATAACATTGACCTGATAAGTCTCTCCGTCACCAGGCAAACCAGATACAGTCACAGGGAATTCATCCAACCCCAAAACGTCGCTGTAGCCCAGCCCGGGAATGAATACTTCGAAGCTGGTAGGCACACCGCTGTATTCCAGGTCGAGCACCAGGTTGTATTCCCCATCGTCATTGCAATCTGTGGCATCCGCCAGTACGGCTTCGATGTTGCAGCCCTGATTACAAACCGGGGTTTCTATTGAGGTTTCTGCAGGCTGACACTGCCCGTCCGGATAAGCAAACAGGTTTAAGGGTGCCCCAGTGCCTTCAAATGGGCCTATGGTGAGCGGTAACTCTGAAAAATCATAGGACCCGTAAAACGCACCATCGACTTCAAGGAAAAAGAGGTCTCCAAAATCAGCCGTGACTAGATCAAGCTCAACATAGTAGCTGCCTCCATCACAGGGCTTAGCTTCCGCCACAATATCCTGGATATCCGTGCAGTAACAGGGTAATGCGTCTACGCCTTTGGAAATACAACACTCCGGGTTTTCGGAATAACAAATAGAAATCACATCCTGTACATCACCTGGGTTGATGGCCCAGATATCAAGGTCAAGACCTCCGCCGGTGTATTCTGATACGCGCAGATCACCGTTTGCATAAATATCAACAGGAGCACCATCCAGGGCCGCCTCGTCGAGATCAATGAAGACATAGTAGCTGCCAAAATAGCCGGTACAACCCTGTGGAGTGACTTCGAAATCAGGAATATCACAGTCTGGATTACAACCGCTCACATCGACCGGCACTTCGACTTCGCAGATCACACTATTGGGCGACTGATTACCCCATTGTTCGACCAATACAGTGAGTTGTTCTGTGCCAGGATTAATAATCGGTCCCACTTGTACCGTGTTGTTAATGCCCACCAGGCCATACTGGAAACCCCCAATATTGATCATTACGAATGGCCCTGCATTAGGAGTATTGCTGGAGGTCGTCACGGACAGGGTCAGCACGCCGTTGGGCTGACAGTCGATGACCTCTACCGATGCTTCCAGGCCGCACCCTACCGGATCACAGGGCACTTCAAAGGTGACATAGGCACAACAGTCCGGCTGATTAGCAAAGCAAATCGACAAGCTATCTGTTCCAGACCCGGGGGAAGGCCAGCCTGATAGCTGTAAGGTGAATGGTGAGGGCTCGCCATAAGTCAATGTTTCTGAATAGCCGGTCGCCAGGGAGGTCACTTGCAGTACATCACCGTTTTGGGCATTATCGATGGTCATCGGGATGTTGTAGGTGCCATCGTTGTTGCACCCGGCAGCCGGGACCAGTAGATTGAACCCCTCCAGGACACAGCCATCTGCACAATCCGGTGTAATGATCGTTTGCGAAGCCCCGCAGTCACCTTCGGTATCGTACACCCAAACCGTTACGGGCTCACCGTACCCCAGCACAGGGCCTACCGTCACGGGCAGGTCGGCATAGGCATAGGTTTCCAGGAATCCATTGGAGGTTTCTACCTTGAAAGATTCACTTGGGAGGTTGCCAAGAGCGTCAAAGCCGAGCTCGAAGTAAAAGAGGGAATCGCCATCGCAGGGTAGAAAGTCGATCGTGAGGTTGTCAAAAACGCAGTCTGCGCAGCCTACATCGTAGCTGATTTCCTTACAGCAATCAGCGTTGGCATTGAAGTCGCAAACCTGCAATACCTCAAACTGTGCGGCAGGCAGGGGCAGATCAAGCACCAATTGCTGGCCATTGTAGATTAGGTTTTCCAGGTAGTTGGTTTCCTGAGCTGAAATGGTCAGCGTATCTCCTTCCTGCGCCCCTTCAATCACCAGTATGATGGTGTAAATATCTTCGCCTTGGAAACACTGAACGTCACCCTCCATTACGATGCCTTCCAGCGTGCAATCCGCGCCGCAATCTTGTGCAGGCAGCACCTTCGTTAGAAAACAATCGGGCTGGCCGAAAGCCGAGACCTTGAACTCGATATCATCAGTCGGGGCTATAAACGGGCTTAGGGTTACCGGAAAATCACCTGCGGTATACAACTGGTAATTGCCGTTGGTAAACAACTGAAGCGTATCCGTGAGCAGCCCATCGTATTCGATATCAATGGTGACTTCAAAAACGCCGTTGGGATTACAATCGCCGGCTTCCACAATCAGCTCCTGCAGGTCACAGGGCGGCGGCGGATTAATGCAAACATTATCAATATGCAGACCGGAAACGCCACCAATGAGTAAGCTTTGGACATTGCCTTCGAAAATAAGTTGCCCCGAGCTATTGATGTTATTATCAGGCACGACTTCCAGGGTCACTCCGGGGGACAGTGGATAAAACCCGGACTCCAGTACAAACTGAATCAGGAGGCCTGCACCGTTAGCCGCAAAGTTGATGGTACCGTCGCCATCGGGGGTGTAGTGGTAATCGACCGTAACCTTCTCCACCGGTTCAGGGTAGGCGGTAAAATCGTAGATCGAATTAATACTGGCAAATTCAATGAACTGTCCGGAGGCTTGGGCGAAATCCGGGAAGTCCGCTGCCTGACGGACCCGCAAATCGCCGTACACACTGCTCCAGAACAGGGTTTGAACAGGAGCGAGGCGCATTGCGACATCAGCTTCAGTATAAAACACCGTACCGGGCAGCGTCCCCGCCTGAGCGCCGTAGCCCGGGGTATCCATCATGTCGAATTCCAGGCAATTACCGGGATTTGTGGTATCAAAAAGAGTAGCGCAGACATTGTCTACCCCAAATTCCTGCCCGCCCACACGCAGGCTAAAGACCTCGCCGGTGATACAAACGGTACCTGCAGAAAGGAAGGTATTGTTGCTGCTACTGTCCAGGGCAACCGTGACGTCCACTCCCGGAAAGTCCATCCCGGCAATATCCGGAAAGCCCGTAAGCACGATCACATCACTGCCGTTAACGGAAAAGTTCTCTTCTCCACCTCCATCAAAGAAATCAAAGCAGACTTGCTGCACACCATCCGGATATTGCAGCTCCAGGGCATTATTGCCCATAAACAGGAAGTTTCCGTCCAGCCAGTTCACATTAGCCCCCTCAATGGTGGCATTGCCGAATCCGGTATTACCGTTGAGGTACTCAATTTCGCGGGCAATGGCAATCAGCCCATCCTGCCCAAAGAGTGTATCACCGGGGGTATTGTTTAAAACCGGGCCGAAGGCAGGGCCTGCAGGGAAGTCTTCAAAATCTAGACAGGACTGTTGAGCATGCAGGCTAAGGGCGCTAAACAGCAGCGGCAGCAGGTAAAAGTACTTTGCGTTCATGGATTGAAGGATTCGGTTCATCTTAAATGAGTTTCGCTGAGGTCCTTTGATTGGATTCGATCACAATACAAAAATGATAAACCTCCTGCCGGGCAACAAGTACATTTTTGGTCTTTTTTTGGATTTTTCTTAACCTTAATAAGAGTATATGAGATTCAAAATGCCTTCATTTATTGTGCTAATAGCAATATTTGCAATTGGTATTTTTGGATTTTTCTATTTTTGAAAATGCATAATCATAAACTCATTTCAATTCTTCGGAGCCTTTCCAGACGGGAGATGACCCGTTTCCGGGAATTTGCGGAATCTCCCTACCACAACAAGCACGATGGTGTCCGCCTGCTCGTACAGTACCTCAGCGGGGTGTATCCTGATTTTACGGAGGAACGATGTGAGCGCGAAATCCTTTTCCATGCCCTCTTCCCGGGCGCGCCTCACGATCAGCCTAAGTTAGCGGTTATTTTCACCTATACAGTACGGCTGCTGGAGTTATTCCTGGAAATCGAGGGCTTCCTCGAAAAACCTGATGCCCGCACCCCGTTTTTGCTTGGGCAGCTCCGGCAACGGCAGCAACTCAAATGGTTTGAGAAAGCACTTGCCAAAGCAGAAGCCAGTGCCGGGCAACAGCAGGAGCATGATGCAGACTGGTATTATCAGCGGTTTCGGCTCGCCACAGAATCGGATTACTTTTTTACGGCCATTGCGGAACGCCGCCGGGACTGCAGCCTTCAGGATAAGCAGTTTTATCTGAATCACTTTTTTTTATCGGTAAAACTGAGGGATGCCTGCGAAATGGCGGTCCGGGAACGGATCCTCAAAGTTGTCTATGAGGATCCGATGGCGGCCGTGGCACTGCAGCAGGTATCTAAAGCGCCGGAGCGTTACGAATCTATACCGGCCATCAATATTTACTATCAGCTCTACCGAATGATCACAAAAGCCGGGGAAACCCACTATTACAGTGTATTGCACCACCTGAACACCCAACAGGAAGCCCTGCCGGACGAAGAGCTAAAAAACATTTACAATTACCTGCAGAACTACTGTATTCAGAAGATCAATGCCGGGAATCCAACTTTTTTACAAGAGATTTTTAATCTCTATCAGGTACAACTGGAAAAAGGATTGCTTCTGGAAGATGGGCAGTTATCAGAATGGCATTATAAAAATATTGTTACTACTGCACTGCGGTTGAATGCTCTGGACTGGGTACACGAATTCATTGAAGACTACCGGATGAAATTGCCGGAAAGCGCACGGGATAATGCTTACCTTTTCAACCTGGCCTCCTATCACTACGCCGCAGAAGAATATAAAAAAGTCCTGAGCTTACTCACCCGGGTCGAGTACAGCGACCTGCGCTACAGCCTGGGGGCAAAAGCCTTGTTGTTGCGTACCTACTACGACCTTCAGGAGTATAACGCCTTGTATGCACTGGTAGACTCTTTCCGGCAATACCTTGTACGCAACAGACTCATGGCAGATGGCCGCCGGCAGGGCTACTATAATCTTTTCAAGCTGACACGCCGGGCAGCAGTGCTCCGGGAAAATATCGACTTTTACAACAACAGGCGCTACCAAAAAGAGTGGCAGCGCCTGCAGAAGGATATTCAGGATGCTTCAGCCGTCTTCAACAAGGCCTGGCTGGAACAGAGAATAGCGGAACTACGGCCGTCTGCCTAAGTGTATTTTTAGAGCTGCATTTCGGGAAGTGCAGCCCAGGGTATGAAATCAAACAAGCCCTAATACAGTTCCTCAAAAAACGCCTCCTGCCTTTTCAGCCCTTCATAGAAAAAGAACACTTCGCCCTTCAGGCCAAGCGACCGGTTGTGCTCCACCATTTGCCGGAGCAGGGTGTCGGAGGCAATGTAATCCCCGACTTTAAGCAGAATTCCGGGAGCAAGCAGATGATGGTGCTCCGGAGCTACCTGTTCATTGACGATGGCATCAAGTGCTGAACGGTATGCCTCAATATCGTAGCGGTAGACCTGAGGGCAGATTTCATCCACCCAGCCGTTTTCCACCCATGTGGGCCAGTCCTGCAGGTATTCAAATTTGCTCCAGGGGTAGATGCTTGGTGAGAAGGACAACGTTAGGTTCTCATCAGTTGCCCGTAGCTCCCGGCTCATGCGGCCCATGAAGTTGTTGAGGCGGTCGGCACGCCAGTCCACCCAGGCTGTATCCTTGTAATTCACCGGAGGGTGCTGCCCATTGTGTTCTGCCTGATAAGCGGCTATGGTAAGGCTGTCGTAGCCGGCCAGAGAAGGCAAAGCGGGCAGGCGGTCATCGCCCTGAATGCCATCTACGTCATACTTTTCTGCAACTTCCTTTACCAGGCTAAGCACAAAATCCTGGACTTCCGGGTCAAAGGCGTTCATCCATTGAAACCCATTTTTGGACACAATCTGCCCGGCGGAGTCCCGGGCGGCCCAATGCGGCTTTTGCCGGAGTAAGAACCCGCCATCTGCTTCTTCATAAGAGCTGGCAAAACCAAATTCAAACCAGGCAATGACGCGGATATTTTTAGCATGGGCGAGTTCAATGAGCTCCTGCAGGGGGTCGCGCCCCTCGAGCCTGGGGTCAATGCGCACACCAAATGTTTCCTCCATAACATCACTGGGGTAGAGGGTGTAGCCCCGGTTCCAGGTGACCGTATAGATGGTGTTGATGCCCAAACGGTCGCAGTGGTCTACTGCGGCTTTCAGCCCGGCTTTGGAGAAAAGGGCATCGCTGTCTACGTTCGTCAGCCATACGCCTCGGGTGGGTCGTGGTATCGGCTGTTCCGCTGCTTCCTGAGTTTTTGGGTTGGCACAAGAAGCAAGAACCATTAAGGTAAAGAGTATTGGCAAGCGTGTTTTTGTCATCCGTTTTTTGACAAAGCTACTAAAGGTTTTTCTAACACCGGGGGCACGCTCTGACCGCCATAGTCTTGACGGAGGAGGTACTTCCCCCGGTGTTCTCGGTTAGTCTTAGCAAGGACGCCCGGCGAAGGGACCGACTTCGTTGTTCTCGAACTACGTCGGACAGGGAGAGCGCCGGGCATCTACACAGGGGGCACGCTCTGACCGCCATAGTCTTGACGGAGGCGGTACCTTCCCCCGTTGTTCTTGGTTAGTCTTAGCAAGGACGCCCGGCGAAGGGACCGACTTCGTTGTTCTCGAACT
>CAZNHN010000303.1:4965-7183 GCA_964572415.1 uncultured Phaeodactylibacter sp. | reverse complement strand
AGCATTACGATCCCGGCACCTTCACCACCTTCATCGCGTTCGAATGGACCTCCGCACCGGGCGGCGGGAACATGCACCGCAATGTCATTTTCCGCGACACGATCGCGATGGCGTCCAGTTTTGTGTGAATCAGTACTTTTTTCACTTTCGTTGAGTTTGCGTAAGTTCTGGAAATGACACACAACGGTCAACGTGTAAGGCTTGTGGATGCGCAGCATACACGTTAAAGCCGATTGAGCTGCGCATCTATAAGCTTTACGCCTTGTTAGCTATCTGTTGACCATTGAATGAGAAAATAATAAAACGATATACAAGGAGATTGAATGAAAATACCAAAACTACTTAAAGGCATTGCCCTCATTGTCTGCATGTTATTCATCATCAAAACTCCAGCCTGTTGTTTTCGCACCGGATACTGTCGAAGGTGTTGGTTGGGATATTTGGGAGGTTTTTCAGCTCGTTGCCCTGTAGCTGCAGCTCCTTCAGTAGGGGCATAGTGGACAGGTTGGGAAGGCTGTTGAGGGCATTACCACTCAGGTCGATGACCTCCAGTGCAATCAGGGTGCTTACGGCATTGGGAACTGCGCCGGTAAGGTTATTGTCCGGAAGCCGGATGGCCTGAATGCGGTTGTCAATCACGGTGATGCCGTTCCATTGACTGACCGGGGAGGTGAGCCAGTTGTTGTCATTAGCCCAGTTGGTGCCATTGGTCTCTTCATAAAGGCTAACCAATGCGAGGGAGTCGTCCGGGCTGACTTGTGCAAAAGCAGAAAGCTGCAAAATCAGCAGCAAGGGTAATAGGATTGTGTTTTTCATGAATTGAAGCAGTTGAAAAACCGGGAGCAATTTAAGTTTGATTGCTCCCGGGTGAAAAAACCGTTTTACTTCTTAAAGCCTACTGCGTACTTGACAAAGTTAACTTCATTGCCATTGATCAGGCCTTTTTCATCGTAGCCGCACAGGAAGGTAACGTCGTAGCCATCTGCTTTAGCTTCTGCCAGGGCGTCGCCGAGTTGATCCTCGCTAAGCTTGTTCAGGGCATACCAGCTGGAATGCGTGTCTTCGTTGAAAACAGGGTTGAAGCGGATGTTGGAAGTGGTGCCGACCTGTGAGATATCGAGGTATGCGGCCATTCTGCCATCCGCCTTCGCGTTTTCCATCTGGGTTTGGATCCCATCCTCATCGAGGTTGGAGAAAGGTACCGACAGGCCCACATCTTTTTTGTCCATCAGGGCGGTGTAGAAACGCTCATTGCCAATATGGATTACGGAACGGCACACGAGACGGTACCCCTGCTCTCTTTTTTGATTGTAAGTCTGCTGGTAAATTGCATTGTTCTGATCAATAATGAAATACTGGTCAGCAGCAGACCCCTCAACAAAGATGACAGCAAACTTCCGGTTGGCACCGTCAATGTAGCTTTCCAGTTGATGCACCTTATAGCCTTCCAGCAACAGGCTTAATTTGCTGCTCAGTTGGTTCTCGGTAAGCCCGATGTGCATCTCCCACTTGAGGTTGCCAGGGTTCTTGTCGAAAACGACGTTGTACAGGGTTTCATGGTATTGGTCCACAGAGTTGCCTGCAGTGTGCGTAAAGGCATCAATCCAGACCGGCATGTATCCGTCTTCCTGCATGCTCATCAGCAGTGGGCGGAAGTCATGGGTGCTTACCTTGGTTTCAGCAATAAAGTCAGAAGGGATCGCCGGTTGAACGACTACGTCAGGCGTGTCAATTTGAGTAACGGGCTCAATAATCTCCTTCTCACAGCTGCTGAACGAAAAGGCGGCAATTAATGCCAGAAGTAAAAGGGGAGCAAAAGTCAAACGATCAAAAATTGGGCTTTTCATGGGTAAAGAATTTTTAGTTTAAATGAGTGTGAAAAAATTCACGGGATTATAAATCGCTGTTGTCGCCCCTTAGTACAGCACCGGCTGCGAAACCTAACCGCCGGATAGGATTTTTTTTATCTTTTTTTAGATTTTGACTTTAAATGTCTGATATACAGTTGTTTGCGATTTTGTGTTTTTTGAGAAAAGACATCTTTAAGGATAATACTATATCAGGGAAGGGGTTATAAGCCACCCGAAAAACGACCTGCAGGTTGTCATTTTCTTCTTTAGCTTTGTAGAAAGTGTAGATCAGCGGTTAGATTTTATCGATCAACGGGTACTTATGTTTAGAAAGAACATCATTACGGATGAGGCACTGGTGAAAAGCA
>CAZNHN010000303.1:0-4955 GCA_964572415.1 uncultured Phaeodactylibacter sp. | reverse complement strand
GCATGAAGGGCAGCATCAGCGAGTTCGAGCTCGGCGTGCTGAGGACCCGGATGCTGGAGGCGGCCCGAAGCAAGGCCCGGCGCGGGGAACTGCGGCGCGTCCGCATCGTTGAGAGCGGCCCGAATTCGCTGGCGGGGGAACTGGTCGCGGGCTGACGCCCGCGCGCCTCCGGCAGAGGTACCAACGCGGAGGATGTCTTCCAGGAAGCCCTTACGGCCTTGGTCTTGAACATCAGGCGAAGCCAATATAAAGGCGAAAGTGCATTAGGTACTTACCTGTTTGCCATTGCCAAGGGCGTTTGGTTTAAGCGTATCCGTAAGGTAGGCCGGGACCGGGACCGGGATCAGGAAGCAGGGCGTAGCTCAGAAACCGTGGATTTGTCCACACCTGAGACGCCCATGATCGCTGCGGATAAGCGGCAGGTCCTGCTCGAAGTATTTGAAAGCCTGGGCGAAAAGTGCCCTGATGTTTTGTTCCTGTGGGCCTCTGGCTACAATATGGAGGAGATCGCGCTCCGGGCGGGCTACAGCAGTGCGCAGGCGGCGATGAACCGCAAGAACAAATGTCTCAAGGCCCTGCATGCCCAAATGGATGATAACCCCATTTTAGTTGATCTGTTAAAAAACCTGCGATGAAGAATCAGTACACCTTTGAAGATATTGAAGCCTACCTGGCTGATGAACAGTCCGAAGAAGAACGCCGGGCATTTGAAGCTGACCTGGAAGCCGATGCGAGACTTCAGGAGGCGGTCGAAAAACACCGCTTGGCACACCAACTGACTTCGGCTTATGCGGCAGAGCGTACGCGGGGGCAGGTTGCTGAGGTTTTTAATGCGCACCGTAAGCAAAAATCAGGCAGGGTGATCCCGATGCGCAGATGGGCGGCAGCCGCTGCAGCTGTGCTCGTGTTGCTGGCAGCCGGTTATTGGATGATTAGCAGCCCGCAGCAGTCGGTTCCTGCGCTGGCCACCTCCTATTTTGAACCTTACCCCGACCGCGTTACGACGATGGGCAGTGAAGCCGATGCGCTCACAGAGGCCATGGCAGCCTATAATGCCGGGCGTTACGAGGAAGCGCTTACCCGTTATGGGGCGCTGCCGGAGGGTACTCTTCAAGTTGAGTTGTTGAACCTCTACACTGGTACCGCTGCTCTTCAATCCGGGCAACTAGGCCTCGCTGAGCAGGCTTTGGCACAAACAGCCCGTTCGGCAACCGCATATGCTCCGGCTGGAAAATGGTACCTGGCGCTCACCTACCTCCAACAGAAAAAAACAGCGTTGGCGAAGCCATTATTGGAGGAACTCCGGAAGGAAGGCACTTACAAGCAAAAGAGTGCTGCTGAATTGTTAGATCAGTTACCTTAACCGAAGAGCGACGACCACCCAATGTTCCCCCCACGGGTCGGTATACTCGTGTATGTTTTGGAAACCAACCTTCTCATGCGCCCGTATCGACCGGGGATTACGGGTGGAGATTTCAGTTACGATAAAATCAAAATCTCCGGACAGGCGCTCCTGCATATCCCGGTACAATCCGGCAAAAACGCCACTGCCCCGGTAAGGCTTGGCCACACACACCTGACCCATCACAAAATAGGCCCATTCCTGTAGTGGCTTTCCTTCACAGACAACCCCGTCGAGCAGTTCGAACATTGGAAATAAGATAGGAATACGATCGCGAAAACGGGTCTCCATCACCAGTGCATAGCCGGCCAGTGTGCCTCCATCCCAGGCTGTGCTGTGTCCAAAGAGTGTGTTCATATCCCGCAGCGTTTCCATATCGTGGTCTACGGTGACGAAGCCCTGCTCTTTCAGCTCTTCCGCCGTAATTTTTGCCGGAAGGTTGATCTTTTGCAGTTGCATAATGGCCTGCAAGTCGTTATCGCCAGAGGCGGCACGGAAGGTTATGGCATTGGGCATAAGCGTAAATGCTGGTACCTCGTAAAAATAGGAAACGTGGGGTGATTTTTTGAGAAAGGGGGCTACTAGAATACATTGAGGGCACTGATCTGACTGATGCTGCTGATCTGCTGTACTGGGCCCGCCCCGCTGGAAGACCCACCCGGGAATCCGTGAAAATCTGTGAAATCAGTTCAATCCGTGTTCCTACCCTCCACACAGGACAATAGAACACTGATGGCGCTGATCTGACTGATGATACTGATCTTGGCAATCCGGTGCCGCCACCCAGACATGCCCCACTCTTATGCCCCCGCTCGCAATCCGTGCAAATCTGCGTAATCAGTCCAATCCGTGTTCCTTAACGCCGCGCACGGCAACAGTACACTGAAGCCACTGATCGGACTGATCATACTGATCTTTTCCACCAAGGTCCGTGCCGCTCGTAATCCGTCTAATCTGTGCGCTCAATCTACCTCCGCGGTCTTCGCGTGAACCCTCTTCGCGACCTTCGCGTGAAAATAAGCCCGCCCCCCCCCCCCGCAATCCGTAATCCTGTGACTACCCCCTTACTGAGTCATCACAATCTTTCGGCTATACGCCTGCCCCTGCACCTCAATACTGTACACGTAGTAACCCGCTGCAATCTTCGCCCCTGCACTTTGGAAGGTATGCTGATGCTGCCCCTTAGGCTGATACCCCCGGAAAAGGGTAGTCACCGGCTGTCCCAGCATGTTGAAAATATGTACGGTCACATTTGCGCCTTTCGGCAAAACGTAGTGGATACCCACCTGACTGCGCCCGTCGTAGGAAGCCCAGTGCCTGAGTTGGTAAACGGGGGCTTCAAAGACCGGTACAGGTGAGCAGGTGAGCCCAAGGCCGGGCAAACGGTCAAAGTACCCGCCCATCACCTGATCAACGATGCCGGGATCTACGCACAGCCAGTTTTCCAGAACGGAAGCATAGATCTGTCGGAAATCGGTGCCATACTTCAGGTTGCCGGCGTTGTCCACATCCTGCATATCGGGGTGGTCGCCCAGGAAGCCATTGCCGTTTAGGCCGGGGCCGAAGAGCAGCAGGGGCGCTGCCGCACCGTGGTCGGTTCCATTGGAGGCATTTTGCTCAATGCGGCGGCCAAACTCTGAGAAGGTCATCGCCAGGACGTCTTTGGCACGGTCGGCGGTAGCCAGGTCATCGTAGAAGGCCTTCACGCTATTCGCCAGGTTGTTGAGGAGATTGGCGTGTTGGTTGGGCTGATTGGCGTGGGTGTCAAAGCCATCTAGTGTGACCATATAAAGCTTGGTGCCCAGGCCGCCCTTGATCAGCCGCGCCACGAGCGCCAGCTGATTGCCTAATTGCCCTTCATAGTCCACATCATTGGTAGAACTGTTGTACGTCTCAGAGATGATCTCGGCGTAGCGGAAGGTGTTATTGGCTACGGTACGCAGGTAGCTGATCTGCTCCCCAAAGTAGCATTCCGGTACATTGACCGGGTCATAGAGTTCTCCGTCCTGAGCAATTTCGAGGAGCGTGTCGGGGTCTTCCACCTGTACGCTCATGTTATTGCCATCGGTATTGTCAAAGAGGAAGGTGCCGCTGCCGCCAATTTGTACGGCAGGGGGGATGTCCGGTGGATTGGTGACAAAATCGGGGTATTGCCCTTCCAGGAAACGCCCCAGCCATCCGCTTGTGTCCACTACATCGCTATCGCTGGCCGTGGTCCAGATATCGGTGGAGCGGAAATGGGAAAGGTTTTGGTTAGGGTAGCCTACGCTGTTTACGACTTTCATCTGCCCGTCCTGCCACATTGGCTGCAGGTCGCTCATGAAGTTGGGCATGCCGAAGTCGGGGTCAAGGGTCGTCAGCTCAGATTGAGGGATATGGATATTCGGCCGGGCCATCTGATAGGTGCCGTAGTCGAAAAGCGGGATGATGGTATTCAGGCCATCATTGCCCCCCTTGAACCGGATGAGTACCAGGATACGGTCACCGGTAGAGTTGGTCAGGCCCCAGGCCAGCGGAGAATTGGCCATCGCGGTAACAGGCGTTTGGCTGAGCATCATTGCCCCGCCGCTGAAAATGCCCAGGTTGCGCAGGAAGGTACGGCGGCTCCATGCCCGGTGGTCGCGCTCGTGGGCTTCGCCGTGTTCGAGGGCACTGCCGTGGCGGCCCTTATCTGTCGTTTTATGGTGGTCACACATGGTGTTGTTGTTTTGGTGGTTCGGAATGGATTAAGCGAGTTGGAATTCAGGCAAACGGAAAAGGTGCCGCAGCAAAATGGCAATCTGCTCATCTGCGGTATCCCAGTCCAGGTTCCATTCACCGGCATCAAAGTAGTTCTGCGGGACTTCCCACTTGAAAACCGTAGTAGCCCGGTCGTAGGCTTCCGGATTGCTCAGCCCACCACTGATGAAGTGGTCGATGATAGAAGCTGTAACTTCGTAGGGGTCAATGGAATTACCGCTCAGGTCCTTAGCCAGCTGCACCAGCTCCGGCTTGTAGTCAAAGTAGTACCGCCCGACGATAAAGTCCAGGGACAGCCACCGTTCGGTCATGGTATTGGTGTCGATCCAGTCGCGGTTGCCCGGCCAGCCTTTTACATCCACCGGAGAGAGGATTTGCTGCCCCAGGTCATTGGCGAGATAGCCTATGATCTGCAGTACTTCACCATCAATGGGCACCCGGCTTTCCCGGATGATATTGAGAAAGAGCTCCACCGGGCTTTTGATGATCGTGCCGATCACGTACTCATCAAAGAAGTGTTCGCTTTTGAACAGTTGCCGGAATACCGGCGCGAGCTCGAAGTTATGATCTTTGAAGGTCTGCGCCAGCCCTGCCACTATGCCCTCGTCCACCTCAGGGTGCACAAAGGTGCGGTAGATTTTGGTGCAAATGTGCTGGGCGATTTCATCAGGGCGTTGCTCAAACAGGATGTCGTGAAGCTCGTCATAACCCCAGTTGCCCGTTTGTCCAAAGACCGTTTTGTCCGTATTGTCAAACAGGAAAGGCACAAAGTTGATCGGTGTGCAATAGGGTGGGCCATTCAGCCCGTTCCATC
>CAZNHN010000302.1:5313-7233 GCA_964572415.1 uncultured Phaeodactylibacter sp. | reverse complement strand
CACGGTCTTCTAATTCCATTTTATCCTCGTCAAAAGGGAAAAAAACGGTGTGTGTATATTCCACAAACTTTTTCCGCGGAGAAGGTTCCGCCAGTGCTTCCAGGGTATCCTGCTCAATGGCAGGTGCAGCGTCAGGCATATCAAATGTGGAGTGCAGCAGCAGCTCAATGGTGTAGAACTGACGGTTGTCCCACTGTGGTATAATAAAGGCATTGCTGTAGGGGTGGAAAAACTTTTTGCTAACCGTTGTAAAGAGTGTATCTCCGGCGGGTACACAAAGAAAAAAACGCCCGTCCCTACCGACCTGAATATCCTGACGCCCTGCAACAGAGACCGTAGCACTTACCGTCATTTCAAGGGAACTGTCGATTACGAGCCCTTCAACAAAGGTTATTGGCTGACTGTACAACTGAGTATCCAGACGGAAACGAAAAATATCAAGCCCACCGGCGCTTTCCTCAGGCCGGTCAGAGGCAAAGTAGCCGGTCTTCCCATCTGCAGTCAGGAAAAAGCCAAGTTCCCGGAAGGCCGAATTCACCGGTGGGCCCAGATTGATAGGCATGGACCATTCGCCATCCTGGTCTTTCCAGCTCATAAAAATGTCCTGATCCCCCATGCCGGGGTGCCCGTTTGAAGAAAAATACAGGGTCTGCCCGTCATTGGTGATGAATGGAGCCTCTTCATCTAATTTCGAATTAATAGCGGTGCCCAAATTTTCAGCGTCGCCCCAGGAGCCATCGGGCTGCCGTTCACATACATACAGGTCAGTCCCGCCAAGACCGCCGGGGCGGTTGCTCGCAAAGTAAAGCGTCTGCCCGTCACAGCTAATCGCTGCCTGTGACTCCCAGTCCCCGGAATTCGCAAAGCCCTCCAGAGGCGCCATGGCGGTCACCTCCCGGTTTTGATCTAATTCCACCTGCCAGATATCACAACCACCAAGCACGCCTTCCCGGCCACAAACGGTATAGAACAGCACTCGCCCATCCCGCACAAAGGTGCTCATCCCTTCGTCTTTGCCGGTATTCAGGTCACGTACAGGCCGGCCCCGCGACCACTGGCTATCACCCCGGATACTTTCGTAAAGGTCTTCATCGCCCTTGTCTGTTTTTCGGGTAAAATATAGCAGGGACTGGTCATTGGTCAGAAACGGGAAATAATCGTCAGCCTTGGTATTGACCTGCCCTCCCAGGGGCTCAACAGTGGTGATATTGATAAATTTCACAGAATCCAGCGATACCTGACAAGCTCTCAGGCTGCCCGGTAAGCGCCTGAGATATTCCTCCTCCAATTCAGCCTCCCGCTCGGTGTTCAGGCTAAAAGTATCCACGCCCCATTCCTGCAGGTCCTCATATCTCGAGAAAAAAGCAAGGGCCTTTTCTGGTTGCCCCGATTTGTAGTAGGCTTCTCCAGCCTGAAAGTACATCACCCTCGAGAACAGGGAATCCTGGCTGAGAATCCGCTCGTATTCCTGTGCAGCACTCTGGTAGTCGCGCCGGAGCTCAAGGCATAGTGCAAGGCCTCGTCTTGCTGCATTAAAATCCGGCTTAGCTTTGACCGCCTTGTTAAAAAAACGAAAGGCTTGATCTTCCTTTCCTGCCAGCAGCGCTTCTTCCCCGGCCTTGTAGTAGTCTATGGCATCACCCGGAGGACTCACCTGAGCGGAAAACGGGAGAGAACAGCACATAAAAAGCAGTCCGAGAAAGAAACGTGCCATGTTAAATCAGTTTTTGAGCTTTGCAACAGGTGTTGCTGTAGAATTCGCCCCAAAACTAATAGTTTTTTTTATAATGTTTTCAATCTGAAACTGGTAAAACAAACCCTTTCTCTGCTTCGTTTTCTAAATTATACATTGCATACTTAGCTATCTTCATGATTCAAAACCCCGTCCACATGCGAATTACTTTTTCCATTCTGGCTTTG
>CAZNHN010000302.1:1750-5303 GCA_964572415.1 uncultured Phaeodactylibacter sp. | reverse complement strand
TTTGCAGCCCCTCTCTTATGCTCAAACCGCAGACCTGCCCGCCCGGAGCCCGTCAGCTGGCACAGCCCTCACTATTGGCTACACCAAAATTGCTGTTGACTATAGTGCCCCTTCTGTGCTCGAACGGGAAATCTGGGGTGGTCTTGTCCCTTATGATACTCTTTGGCGCGCCGGAGCTAATGCAGCAACTACCGTTAGCTTCAGTACCGACGTAAAAGTTAACCGGCAATTGCTGAAAGCGGGAAAATATGCTCTCCTGATACTGCCCAGAGCGGACAGCACCTGGACTGTGATTTTTAATAAGAATACCGAACTTCGTGGCACCAATGGCTACGAACCTGAGCAAGACGCCCTAAGAGTAGACATCCGCCCTAAGTTTGCCCGTACCCGGCACCAGGAAATCCTGAATTACGAGATCGTCCGCCAGAATATTGAGAACGGCTACATTCTCCTTAGCTGGGAAAAACTCCGGCTATATTTGCCTATCAAGGTGGAAACTATGGACCGGGCGATTGCGGAAATAGAAGAAGCCCTGGCTGCCACACCTGAAGAAGGAGAATGGAAAATTTACCTGCAGGCAGCTGATTTCCTCTTTTGGTCAGGAGCAATCAACCCTGCCCGGACTTATGCTCAGAAAGCAATCGACGGGACGCCAACGGCTCAGGGGTATTGGCTGCTGGCTCGTATTAATGCCAAACAGGAAGCACACCAGGCTGCTATCGAAGCAGCCGACAATGCGCTGAGAATCGCAGACAAAGATTTCCTTAAACAATATGGAAAGGCGATTCAGGAGCGAAAAGCCGAGTGGGCAGACAATGTGAATAACTAAAATAATACGTAACCAATATTGAAATACAACATCGCAGTTGCTCTGATATCAGCTACGGTTGTTGCAAAATCCGGTTCGTAGGCACTGATGATACTCGTACTGATGATGGAGGCATTGTCGGGGATGTCGCTGAAGTCATTTTCCTGAACCGTAGCCCCAAGCCCCATGCCCATTTCCAGCACCAGGCGGTCATTGAGGGCGTAGTCAAACAGGCCGAGATTAAAGAAGGCAGAGAACTTCCGGCTATCCACCCCATAGGTAATCAGTTGATTGTAGGTTGGCCCGGTTTCCGGAATGATAAAAAACTGCCCGTCTATATCCATAGACACCTGACGATAAACCAATAACAGCTCCATAAAGTAGCGATTACGCTGCTCCTGGTAGTAGTACCGTATCGCTGGCCGCAACCTGAGGCCGCTTCTGTTTTCAGTACTGAGGCCTTCCAGCCGATCCTCAAAATCCAGAATCACCCCTGCTTCCAGTTGTCCGTACCAGCGCCCTTTGATCTGGAATTCTCCCATAATATTCAAAGAAGGCAAAACCGGATCTATCAGGCTGAAGGCTCCGATTTTAGCGGTTAGTTTAGGCGCAGGGTCAACAGGCTGAGCCTGAAGCAGAAAAGCAGTGGCGCAAAGCAGGAAAATTGTCCGGATCGTGCGCTTCATTTATGCTCCAATTGACATTTCGGAAATCACTTGAATATTGTTGATATCCGTGTAATCCAACTGAATAAGCGCATCCGGCCCTACCACCAGCAATGTTCCCTCTAATGGAATCACATCAACGGCGTTAATATCCCTAAAGTATTGAATCTGCTCCGGCGCTTCAGGGTTATCCAGATTGAAAACGCGCAGCCCGTTCGAGCCTTCGCATACAAAGAGGACGTTCCCGTCCAGGCCTAGCCCATAAGGGCCATCCATAGACAAAGAGTTCACCAGATTAGGCGACTCAATATTACTGATGTCGATCACGTCCAGTGTATTGGCCGCCCCCGCAGCTGCCTCCCGGCACTCAGATACGCGCAGGGTTACATAAGCGTAATTTTGATTGGCTACTACCGGGTCGCAACTGACCACATGCCGATATTCAGACACATAAGCAGGTAAGCCATTGTCACTCACGCGGTAGATATACATCCCGTTTTGCGTACCCAGCAGCAAGTGGTCTTTGAGCGGGAAGATGGTCTCAACGCCCTGGGTGACGACAGTTTCGTCTATCTTTTCGGGTGCTTCCGGCGTACTGATATCGAAAGTAGCCAGTGTCGTATTGTCTACCGTGTACAGGTAATCGCCAAGGATGGTAAAGCGGGCCAGTGAACCGCCAACGCCCGTCCCGCTGGAAGCAGCCGCACTAATATCGGCGCTATTCTCTGCGCAACTGAGGGCAAAGAAGGCTAACAAGGCGAGGAAAAAAGTGGATAGCTTAGTCATGGTCGTATTCAGTTTGGAGATTAGCGCCAGCATTCCGGCGATTGGAGCGTTTTTTCGGTCCAGCCTACGATGGTACCCATAGCAGGGTCCGGACATTCAAAAAAGCCAAAATAGCCCTGGGGCAGGGTTGCACCGCTCTGCGGGAAAGCCCCTTCCACCCGGCTCACCAGTTCCACGTTGTTGATGTCACTAATGTTGAGGACCACCAAATCAGTAAGGTTGTTCGCGTACAGCAGATTGCCCTTGATGGAAATATCAGAGTTACCCTGAATGCTAATGAAAGCAATGCGCTCCGGTTCTGCCGGGTTGCGGTTATCAATGATATGGATACCTTCTTGGGCTTCGCCTACGAAGATGAGGCTGTCTTTGTAATAGATTTTGTTGAGCGCTATGATAGGCTGAGGGGGCTGGCTCTCAATGGTCTTCCAGTCGCCATCAGAATAGACAGGCGCCAGCCCTACCGTTTCTTCCGGAATCTCTACCGGCTCGGTGTAGCAGCCAGCTAAAAACGTTACGGCCAGCAGCAAGCCAGCCCAAAGGGTGATTTTCATGGCAAAGCTTTTGATTGCAAGGTTAAAACGAAAGGCCGGGGAAAAACGCGGCTTTGGCTATGGATTTATGTATTTTTACTGAACACTTAAAGCTACGCCATGGAAGCAGAGCCCCTTAAAGACTTTTCGTTAGAAGCTTATTTGTCTTTAGAGCAGGAATCCGGGATAAAGTATGAGTACCACGATGGTACTGTAGTCGCTATGGCAGGCGGCACCATTGAACACGGATTGATTAGCGGCAATATTTTTGGTGAACTCAAATTGGGACTCCGCGGTCATCAAAAGCCCTGCAGAGCCATCAACGGCGAGGTCAAACTTCACATTGCCAGTTTCAATAAGTATTTATATCCGAATGCCATGGTCATTTGCGGACCACTGCAGCGTGCACCGCAACATCAAGATGCCATTATTAATCCAACCATTATTGTGGAAGTCCTGTCTGCATCCACAGAGCGCTATGACCGGGGGGATAAATTCTTCTTCTACCGCCAAATCCCCACCTTGAAGGCTTACATTCTCATCGACCAGTATTCACCAAGCATCGAAACCTATAACCGCATCGGCGACCTTTGGAAAATTACCCGCACCACCGGATTAAACAAAACCCTCGCTATTGAGGCCCTAAACCTTGAAATCCCATTGTCAGCTGTTTATGAGGGGGTGGAATGGGAATAGCCAGGGGCATTCGGCGCAGGTACTGACTTTGACATAAAGCACACTGGATGAATGCCCGGCACTTGCCA
>CAZNHN010000302.1:0-1723 GCA_964572415.1 uncultured Phaeodactylibacter sp. | reverse complement strand
CTTGAGCCCAAGCACTTCACAGGGCTCTGCTCCAGCTTAGTCCGACGGCCCCAGATAAAACACCGGGAGAAAGCTACCCGGCAGGGGCGAAGCTGCGATCGGCGAAGCAAGCTTAGACACCGGGTCGGAAAAACCAAAACACCCTCTGCCCACCGAAGCTTTCAGGCGAAGGAGGGGAAAAGCCATAACACCAGGCCACCTGCAACCGCAGAGAGAATCTTAGCGCCTAACCCCCAGCCACACCCTACTGCTTCACCACCAACCTCCGCACAACACCATAATTCGTCTGCAGCTCCACCGTATAGGCACCATTAGGCCACTGCCCTACCTCCAGCTGCCGTACAGCACCTGCCCACTGCCCCAGCAACTGGCCATTAGCATGGTAAAGGCGGGCTTGTTCGAGTATTGTGCCGGCAGGGAGGCTTAGATTGAGCTCATCCTGTACCGGATTGGGAAACACCCGTACCCCTTCCAGCAGTGCGGCTTCGGTATTTGTAAACGACCCTTTGGTCACACTATTATTACGGCTGACAATACGCTGTTGAGGGTCAAAGTATACGATCCCTACATTCCCGGGCACCTCAATGGCAAATTGCTGCCCGTCATAAGTATGGTCGAAGACGATGGTCGTGTCAATACCCCCACTAATCAGGAAGCGTACCGGTACCGGCATTTCGAAAAAGTCGACCGAAGCATGGGAGGTTTGCTGATTCAAACGGACGTATAGCGTGCTCCCTTCCTGAAACCATCTTACCTGATAGGACGGGTACCCCTGCCCGTAGAGCCAGTCATCAAAAAACTCAGTAAGGTCCTGCCCGCTTTCTGCTTCCAGATAGCCTTTGAGGTCATCAGATTTGGCGTAGCCAAAGGCCAGCTCGGGTGCATCCACGTAGTTGCGTACGCCCTGGAAGAAAGCATCGTCGCCGAGTTTCCAGCGCAGCATATGTAGGAGCATTGCACCCTTAGAGTACGACAGGCGGCTGCTGAAAATGCGGCTTACGCTGCTCGTATCATACACAAAAACAGAGCCGTCGGGTGCGCTTGTCACATGGTTGATTTTACCGGACAGCCAGTTATTCCAGGTATTGGGCCCCAGGTCGTACTGATAAGTCAGTCCTTCCAGGTAAGTAGCGAAGCCTTCGTTGAGCCAGATATCTTGCCAACTGCCACAGGTGACTTTGTTTCCAAACCATTGGTGGGCCAGCTCGTGCGCCTGCAAAAGGTGGGAAAAGCCGCCCATAAAGCTCATCGTTTGGTGCTCCATGCCACCGCCCCAGCCAAATTGGGCATGCCCGTATTTTTCTTCGGAGAACGGGTACAGCCCGAAGAGCTCGTTGAAGAGCTGCATGATTTCCACTGTAGCTGTGGTGGCCTGTTGAGCATCTGCCAGGTTTTCAGGGAAGACGTAGTTGAGCACCTCAATCGGTTCCCCATTTTCCACCGGTACAAAGTCCGAGTACTCGGCGTAGTTGGTCACCGCAATGGCTATGAGGTAAGCAGGTATGGGATAGCGGTGCTTCCAGTGATAGATGTGCTCATTGCCATCTTCGATAATTTCTTGCAACAAACCGTTGCTGGCCACCTTGTAGGCAAACGGGGTGCGCACCAGCACATCAATACTGTCGATTTTGTCGCTCAGATCCTGCTTGCAGGGCCACCAGTCCCTGGAACCATATGGCTCGGATAAAGTCCACAAAACGGGAGTCCCGTTATGAGTCGTTTG
>CAZNHN010000301.1:415-7242 GCA_964572415.1 uncultured Phaeodactylibacter sp. | reverse complement strand
GCCCTTAAGTGTATTAAGTCTAATTAACTTAAATCAGAAAAATAAAACAGCAATATGTATCCTGCAGAACTTACAGCGCCGATGGCCAAGGATCTGACCGAATATGGTTTCAATGGCTTGCAAACCGCAGAAGCCGTCAGTGAAGTGCTTGACAAAAAAGAGGGCACTGCGCTCGTTGTAGTGAACTCCGTATGCGGTTGTGCAGCCGCTAACGCCCGCCCGGGCGCCAAATTAGCGGCACAGCATGACAAAAAACCAGACCATATGGTAACTGTTTTTGCTGGTGTCGATAAAGAAGCGACGGCTAAAGCACGGGAGTATATGGCGCCTTATCCACCCTCTTCGCCTTCTATTGCTTTGTTTAAGGATGGCAAGCTCGTCCATTTCCTGGAACGCCACCACATTGAGGGCCGTTCTGCGGAAATCATTGCGGAAAACCTAAAGCTGGCATTCGACCGCTACTGCTAAAAAGTAATCATCGGAATTATTGATGCGAAAAAAGCCCTGAAGCGTAATGCTTCGGGGCTTTTCAATTTTTGAAGACGTTACGGTGCCAGACGGGCTATCGACCAGGTCCCATCCTCTGTCAAAGTATACTCAATGCGGTCGTGCAGGCGGCTGCTGCGGCCCTGCCAAAATTCGATCCGGTGCGGAACGACCCGGTAGCCGCCCCAGTGTTCCGGCCTGGGCAGGGCTTCTGCTGAATGGTAATCTTCTTCTAATCGCTTCACCTTTTCTTCAAGGACTTCCCGAGATTCGATCTGCGTACTTTGAGGGGATGCCCAGGCACCAATTTGGCTTCCCTTCGGGCGGGACTGAAAATAGCGGGTGGATTCTTCTGCTGACAACACCTCTACCCTACCCTCTATACGCACCTGACGCTGCAGCTCGTGCCACAGAAAAGTAAGGGCAGCACGCGGATTGGCACGAAGCTCCTGGCCTTTACGGCTATTGTAATTGGTATAAAACAGGAAGCTGTCATCTGTGACACCTTTTAACAGGACGATACGGGCAGAAGGTACTCCATTGGTCGTTGCGGTGGAGAGTGTCATGGCATTCGGTTCCGGCACCTGAGCATTCAGCGCTTCGTCAAACCATACCTGAAATTGTTCCACCGGATTAGGGCTAACTTCTTCCATCCCCAGTGTGTGCGCGGAATAATCCTTACGGAGTTGTTCGATCTGTCTGTTGGCTGGCATGAATTTTTTTAGAGGGAGAACAAGGAATTGGGGTAAGTGTTGTAAGCCCTTTGCATGGTATGTAAAGGCGGGACAAAAAAAACCCTGTCATACAAGATGACAGGGGTCTAACGATAAACAAACACTATGAACAACACTAAGTTCTTAAGAGTCAGGTGAGTGAGGTAAAAAAGCCCCCGAACACTCGGGGGATACGATTACAAAAACTATGAACAAACACTCACCCGACTCAAATATCTGTAACGCAGTAATGCGTAAATCTCTTTTTTCAGGTTTGTCAGGTTCTTTCCCTAACGATTACATTACAAATATGAAAGTTTTCAAAGACCCTTAGAATAAAAATATCTAAAAAATGTGACATAGAAAAAACACACTATTCAGCCAATTAGCACTTGCTTTTTCACGGATTTCTGAATTTAAAAGGGGGACTGACTGTAGTAGGATTAATTTTCAATCAATAATAGGTAACAAAATTCCAAGCCTTATACAGTAGGTTCGAAGCTCATTTTTTAAGAAAAAGCACCAATTTTTCTTCTTTTCAACTTGTATTGCCTGATGAATGTATTTTCTGTCCGGCCCAAAATGAAATTACCCCCAATATCAAACAGCCCATCCAGGAAACGCACCTTTGGTGCCAAACCGTATACCTCAGGGGTTAAAATATATCAGTAACCAGAAAAACAAGCCCGCTGCAACACCATAAAGTGTGGTAGCGGGCTCGGTTTTATTTCGAATCTACTCAGCTCTGTCTAAACTGCCGAAGGTGCAGCCTCTTTTCCAAAGACTTTCAACACGCCCACCTTCAGGCGGTATGCTAAATAATACATTACCGGTACCACAATCAATGTAAGGAAGGTAGCAAATACCAACCCGTAGATCACGGTCCAGGCCATAGGGCCCCAGATGGCAGTATTATCGCCTCCGATAAATATCTGCGGATCCAGGTCTGTAATTAGGGTAAAGAAGTTAAAGTTAAAACCAACTGCCAACGGTACCAGTCCAAGAACCGTAGTAATCGCCGTAAGCAAAACTGGCCTCAAACGGGTGGCACCGCCCTGTATAATCGCTTCCTTCATATCCTCAGACTCCAGGAACTGATTCTTTGCATAGCCCAGGGACTTCTGCTTTCGATCCACCAGTATATTGGTGAAATCAATCAACACGATGGCATTATTTACCACAACCCCTGCCAGGGAAATAATCCCCACTCCGGTAAAAATCACAGAAATATCACGCCCGCCGAAGGCATACCCCAGAAATACCCCAATCGTGCTGAAGAGCACTGACAGGATAATAATGAAAGGCGAAGCAACAGAGTTAAACTGCGCTACGATAATCAGGAATATGGAGAATAGCGCAATACCGAAAGCCGTATAAAGGAAGTCCATATCTTCTGCCTGCTGCTGCTGCTCCCCTGTAAACTCATAGGTAAATCCTTCCGGCAGATCATAGGCAGCCATCCAGCGGTCTATCTCAGGAATGATCTCGTTGGGATAATAGCCCTCCAGCACATTCGAGTAAATGGTGATGACCCGGTCCAGGTTTTTCCGCTTAATCGAGCTGTAGGTGGACGTGAACTTAATGTCTGCAACTGCAGAAATCGGCACCTGAGAGATCTGCCCCGTGGCCGGGCTGCGGAAAGTAATTCGCTGATTGAGCAGGTCATCGATGTCGTAGCGGTACTTTTCGTCCAAACGGATAAAGATGGGATACTCATCCTCCCCTTCCTTAAACTTGGAGACTTCTTTACCGAAGACAGCGGTACGCACTGCATTCGCAATATCAAAAGTAGACACCCCGTACCGGCGGGCGGCTTCCCGATCGACATTCACAATTAATTCAGGCTTACCGATTTTGATATCAGCCTGTAGTTCTTCGATGCCCGGGATGTTTTTGGAGTTGATGTAGTTGATCACATCCTCTGACAGGATCGCCAGCTTATCAATATCCTCTCCCTGAATTTCCAGGTTGATCGGCTTGCCGGCATTTGGTCCGTCAGCGTTCTTGTCAACAGTGATTTTCACACCCGGTATACCGCGGACGGCTTCACGGATGTCCTCCATAGCATCAAAGGTGGAGAGTTCTCCCCGGTCTTTGGAAGGCACAAAGGAGACGGTCAGGCGAGCCTTCTGCGGGGACGCACCGGGCTCCGGCGGACCGTTAGGGTCAGCCGTGTTTTCACCAATCTGAGTAAGCACAGCCTCTACAATGCCCTGATAAGGCTCAATGGCTTCGCTAACCCGGGCCTCGACTTCCTGAACCGATTCGTAGGTAGCATTGATATCTGTACCAAGCGGCATATCCACAAAGACATTGACATACAATGGATCAGCGGAAGGGAAAAACTCGACTTTCGGCATATTCACGGCCAGCAGCGCAAGGGCTGCAAACAACAGTACGAAGGTACCTCCAAAGATTACTCCCGGCACGCGCAGGGCACCACGGATAAACTTGTCATAGCCATTCTCCAGTACCGGCAGGAAGTTGTTCTGAAACTTAAATGCGGCCGGCCGGAGCAGGAACCAGTTAACCAGGGTTACAATAAGGGCAATGCCCAGCAGGTTTCGCCCTGCCGCAAAGCCCGTGAAATGGAAAATCACCGCCAGCACAAGCATAGCACCTGTACCAATGAGGATATTTGTTTGCCGGCGCTTCCGAACCGCAGGATCTTCTGCCCGTTCATCCACCTTCATAAACCGGCTGGTAAATACCGTATTAATCACCAATGCCACAATTAGAGAGGACGTCAGTACAATAATCAGTGTGATGGGCAGGTACTTCAGGAATTCGCCCATAATCCCCGGCCAAAACGCCAGGGGCAGAAAAGCTGCCAGCGTGGTCGCCGTAGAAGCGATGATCGGCAAGGCTACCTCACCGGCTCCGAACTTCGCAGCGTCCCAGCCGTTGTAGCCGTCCTGCATATACCGGTAAATATTTTCCACCACCACGATGGCATTATCCACCAAAAGCCCCAGTGCCAGAATGAGCGCAAAAAGCACCACAATATTCATGGTCACACCGGTGAGTGACAGGAACAAAATACCCATGAGCATAGAAAGCGGTATAGCAAGCCCGACAAAAAGGGCATTGCGCAAGCCTAAAAAGAACAGTAGCACTACCACTACCAAAATGACACCAGATATGATGCTGTTTTCCAGGTTGCTCACCTGATCCCGGGTATTGACGGACTGATCATTGAACAGGCTGATTTTCAGTTCCTCCGGCAGTTCCTCACGCGCCTCCTCTACAATTACCTTAATCTTATCGGAAGCGTCCAGCAGATTTTCCCCCTGACGCTTGATGACATCCAGAGAGATAACCGGGAAGCCATCTGAGCGGGCGATACTTGTAGGGTCTTTGTAGCCAAAGGTAACCTCGGCAATTTCCCGCAGATAGATAGGGCGCTGATTCTCGCTCTTCACGATCATCTCCTCCAGTTCAGAAACATCCTCAAACTCTCCCTTCACGCGGATCGCCCGGCGAAAATCATCGTTGAGCAGTTCCCCTCCGGACATGGTAATATTCTCTGAAGTGATTGCATTCTCAATATCCCGGAAGGTGACTTGCATAGACTCCATCTTCGGCAGATCGATATCCACTTTGACTTCCCGCTCCCGGGCTCCTTTAAGCTCTACCTCCGAGATTTCATCCAGGGTTTCAATCTCATCCTGCAGGAACTCGGCATAGCTACGCAGTTCATCGTTGGTATAGTCACCGGAAATATTTACTGTGACAATCGGAATTTCAGATAAGTTGATATCCAAAACAGTAGGGTCCTGATCCAGATCGTTGGGCAATTCGCCCTTAGCCTTATCGACGGCGTCCTTTACCTTCCGGACGGCGTCATCCAGATCCATATCGGCGGAGAATTCCGCTGTAATGACAGAATAGTCCTGAATCGAGGTGGACTTGATATCCTTAATACCAGTAATGGACTGCAGCTCTTTTTCGATAGGCCGGGTTACCAGGTTCTCAATATCTGCGGCAGAGTTACCGAAGTAAGGGGTATTGATGTACACCGTGGGCCAGTCAACTTCCGGGAACTGCTCTTTAGGCATGTCCTGATAGGACTGAATCCCGAAAATCAGGATCATAAGCGTGAGTATGAACACGCTTGTCCCGTTATCTACAGCTAGTGAAGACAGGCTAAACTGCCGTAATTTATCTTTTTGCTTATTTTCTTCAGCCATGTGCGTGATTTTGTGCCAGTGTTCAGCAATGCGGGCAGCCCCCCCCTGCTGAAGTACTGTTTTTAGTGAGTGCTTAACCTTCCTGCTTTACTTCAACGGGCTCATTATTAGCCAGGCCACGTGCCCCTTCCATAATCAGGGTTTCTCCACCCTTAAGCCCGGATTTAATGACAATCTGCCCATCGTAAGCATCGCCGGTCTTCACATATACCTTACGGGCAAAGGCACCGGATTTACCGTCTTCCAGAATATAGACATAATCTTTTCCACCTACTTCCTGCTGCACCATTTCCAGTGGGATGGTTACGACATCTTCGGCTTCTTTGTCCTTGATGAACATCGTTGCCAGCAAATTCGGCTTAATCAGAGGGCTGGATGCCGAAATACGCGCCTCCACATCAAAGGTACGGTTGGAAGGGTCAATAGTCCGGCCAATCATGGTGACAGTAGCCATCTGCTCCTCGTCCAGGGCCGGGAACAGCGTGGTCTCGCCTTCCGGCTGCGACACGGCGGGCGCGAGATCAATCTCGTCCTCGGCGGCGCAGCGCCGGAACAGCGCCAGCCATTCCGCCGGCTGCTCGGCCACCGGCATGGCCAGCACCTGGTTGCGCGCGAGGCGCGCATAGCCCACCCAGCTCACGGCCGCCAGCGCGATGACGACGTTGCCGAGGCCAGGGCCGAGGATACCTGCGAGCGTGATCGCGAGCAGGATACCGGGAAAGGCCAAGAACACATCGATCACACGCACGATGAGCAGATCGATCCAGCCACCCGCAAAGCCCGCGACCCCACCCACCACGGCACCGATGCCGGCGGAGACGAGCACCACCCCGACGCCGACGAGAAGCGAGGTCCCGGCCCCCGCCAGCAGTCGCGCCAGCACTGGCCGGCCGAGATCATCCGCCCCCAGGGGCAGCGCCAACGACGGTGGTGCGAGGATCTGCGGCAGATCGATGGCGTTGCCTTGCGCACCAACCAGCAGACCCAGCAACGCCGCCGCGACCCAGCACAGCAGCAGCAGCGACGGCAAGCGCCCGACCGGCCAGCGCAGGCGCGAAGCAGCCCGCACCTCAGCGCGCGCCAATGCGCGGATCGACCCAAGCATAGGCCATGTCCGTGAGCGTGTTGACCAGCACGTAGGTGACGCTGATCAGCAGCACGCAACCCTGCACCACCGGGAAATCCCGCGCCTTGATGGACTCCACCACGAGGCTGCCGACGCCGGGCCAGGCGAAGACCGTCTCGGTGATGACAGCACCGCCGAGCAGGCCGCCGAGCTGCAGACCGATCACGGTCAGCACCGGCAGCCAGGCATTGCGCAGCGCATGTCGCCAAAGCACCGCCGCCTCGCCGAGGCCCTTGGCGCGGGCCGTGCGCACGTAGTCCTCGCCCAGCACCTCCAACATGCTCGCACGCACCATACGCGCCAAGATGGCGG
>CAZNHN010000301.1:0-405 GCA_964572415.1 uncultured Phaeodactylibacter sp. | reverse complement strand
CGGAGATCGGATAGATCGCATGCACCGGCTGCGAGGCCGCCATGCGCAGCGAGACGCTGTCGCCCGGCGACCACGCTGCCGCACCGAGGGGCAGCGCCATGGCGGCAAGCGCCGTGCCCAAGGTCAGTGCAGGCAGAATGATCGCCCCCGGGGCATCGGCACCGCTGACCGGGGTCCAGCCGAGCCAGAGCGAAAACACCAGAATCAGCAACGGCCCGAGCCAGAAGTTGGGGATCGAGATCCCGAGCAGCGACAAGCTCATGGCGCTCGCATCGAGTGCGCTGCCGCGATAGCGGGCGGCAAGCACGCCCAGGGGCAATGCGATCGCGATGGCGATGCCGAGGGCTGCGGCGGTGAGCCGCAGCGTCGCCGGCAGCCGCTCGGCCAGGATGCTCGCCACCGGCC
>CAZNHN010000300.1:5485-7264 GCA_964572415.1 uncultured Phaeodactylibacter sp. | reverse complement strand
AAAACCGGCGTACTGAATTCAGGGTGGTTTCTCAGTAGGCGCGCGTCCGATGGGGAAACGGTTGCGGTATTTGTTGCCGGTACTTTAACGTACGCTTCTTCCGAAGGAAACAGTGCATCCCCCTTGTTTGCAATCATCAGGTTCAAGGCTGCTCCAATGTATGACCATTAGGCTGGAAGGGGAGGCCTGTGCAGGCAGGAAGCCGCCATTTCACCCCCCGCAGGCTAAACCAAATGCTAAAATCCATGCGTCAAGTAACACTCTTCTTGTTATTATGTACTACCCTGGTTCTACAAGCACAGGAACCCCGGTTAATCTTACCTACAGGCCATGACGGAATTGTGAAGACGATACATTTTCTGCCCGGTGGTCAGTTTTTTCTAATTGGAGACAGCAAAGGCGTTGTAAAGCTTTGGGAAACCGCCACCGGCCGGGAGTTTTACACTTACGCCGGACACCAGGAACAAGAGGATATCCTTTCCATTACCTCATCATCAGACAACCGTTGGGTGGTCGCAGGGGGCGGTGAGGGGACTATTGTGGCGCATCAAACCTTCTCCGGTGTGCAGCGCTGGAAAATATCAGTTGGGGTACCCGCCAGGGCGCTAGCTATTGTTGATAGTATGGTTTTGAGCGCACAAGGCAACCTCCTGATAGGGTACCGGTTGTCAGACGGGGCAGAGCTGTGGCGGAAGGAAACCGGAGGGGCGGCCATTACTGCTCTGTCGGCCCGCCCGGGCTCGCCATTCGTTTTTTTGGGCAAGGCATCCGGGGATTGTATTCGTCTCAACCTCGATACGCAGGAATCAACGAAGTGTAGTAAAGCGCTGCAAAAGGAGGTGCTCTGGCTTCAATATTCCAGCGATGGTACTGCCGTTTTTGCGGCGAGCAAAGATAGCCATTTGATCAGGATGAGGGCAGACAATGGAGCTGTGACCAATGATTGGGATATTGGGGCGGAGTACCCTCTGGAATCCATTGCGATGAGCCCGGACGGGCTTTGGTTAGCGACAGCCTATCAGGCTGAGTCCGGATCCATGATACAAAAGATTACTGCCAGGTTGTGGCGAATGGAGAGCCGTGGTCCGCAGCTTGAGCGGCCACTTGACGTAGGTATGACGGATTATGCGCTCGCATTCACTCCTGATAGCCAGTACCTGTTGAGTGGACGAATCAATACGGGCGAAATTGCCATGCAGCAGGTATCCAATGGGGAGAAAGTCCGGGAATTCACAAAACACGCAGAAATAGTATCCCATCTCGAAGCCACTAACTCGGCGTTATTGACGGCTAGTCAGGACTTGTTTGGTACAGCCCGGGTCTACGCCCTCGACCGCATGATGGTGCAATTACTAAAAGACAAGGAAGCCTTTGGGGGTAAAATGATAAGTTCGCTGACGAATAACGGGGAGGCGGCGATAGTGGCCAGGCTGGATGGAGGTGCTATCGAGCAATGGGATGTTATTACCGGGCAGTTGCTGAGCACCCGGCCTTATGATGGATTTTTCCTTAGGGCCCTTAAGGGTTTACCGGAAGAAGGTGGCTTTTTCTCAAGTGACGGCAGGAGTGTAGAGCGCTGGGGAGCATCAGGCGAAGCCCCTATGGTTTTCAATTCAACTATCGATGGGGTTTATCAAATTCATTACAATTCGCAAGTCAAACTTCTGGCTGCGGTAGGCGAAAACAAAGTCGTCATATGGGATGCGGTCACCGGGGAATTGCTGAATGATAAAATAGCGACTGGTGGGCTTCGTAAGAAAAACACAGCTGCCTTTTCAG